>JAOPTW010000001.1:0-93040 GCA_051532035.1 Fibrobacterales bacterium
AGTACTTCCAGGTGTTGCTGCACTTTCTGAAAAATAAAAGTATTCTCTTTTAGAATTAAAAGGCCAGAAGTAATACTTCTGGCCTTTTTTGTATTTATAGGTCTTATAGATTGTTATTACAGTAAGGAATAAGTAATCATGTATCAATTCAATGAGTTTAAAAAACAGATTCAAAAGATTGGATTTCTTACAGATACTGATTGTGAACTATTTGAAAAGGACCTTAAAACGGTCTCTTTGAAAAATAAGCAGACGTATCTTGAAGAAGGAAGGACCTGTAAACGAATAGCCTTTATCGTTAAAGGGGTGTTTAGGCTTTTTTATACTCATGAAGGTAAAGAAATTAGCACTCATTTTTTTAGCCCTAATCAATTTATGGCAGACTACTCTAGTTTTTTAACTCAGCAACCCTCTAAATATTCCATTCAAGCTCTATCAGATGCAGAATTAATCGTTTTTAATGTCGAAACATTGCAAGCGGCATATTTGGCTTCGCATAATTGGGAACGGTTTGGTAGGGTGATGGCAGAACAAAGCTTTATTCATACTCTACATCGTTCAGAATCATTTCTATTTATGAGTGCTGAAGAACGTTATCTCGATTTTGAAATTAAATATCCAGAATTGTTACAAGTAATACCAGGCTATCACATAGCTTCGTTCATTGGAGTAGAACGGGAGTCTCTGAGTAGAATTAAGAAAAAAATATCAGGAATAAAGTGATCTAGGTTAATTTTTATAGTTGATCAACTCGCTAGATTTGATATCAGTTAATTTACCAAAAGGAAACTGATATGAAAACAATACTTTCATGTATAATAGGACTTGCACTACTGAGTGGTTGTTCGAATACTCATACATCTGTAATGCCTCTTACCAACTCTGTTAATAGTACTGCACCTTATACCATTGTTTGGAATGGTACAAGTAAGGCGTGGCGTTATGTTGAGGGAGAGTGGCAGCGTGATGTTACATATGATTACTTATTCAATGTAGTTCAACGTCGGTATGCGACGGTATGGAAATCTACGAAACACCTTCACAGACTTCATTCGGATTATGACGGAGTAGCTGGTGAGAGAGACCAAAATATGTACTTTGAGATCAAGTACCGTGACTCTATGAAGAACTCACTTATTTCAAAAATCAAATCTTCATTAGGGGTTGGGAGTGGTATTTCAGATAAAGGATTTAATGAGCAGACGATAGAGATTGAGCTAAAAAATATTAGTAGCTTTGCTCCTTATTCTCATATACGGATAACCCAACAGTATCAATATGCGAAAGGGAGGTTAATAGAGTTGGTAGAACTCTATAAGAGAGAAGGAAATGTCGAACATCCTTTTATGAAGATGGAGGAAGAGGCAGATATATATATCAAATCTACATTACCTCAATCTCCTATGATCTGGAAATAATTAAATAGTATACTGTGTAATGGATAAAGTCGAGTAGCACTGGGTCGCCTTCTTCAAGTTTGAGCTTTCTTCCTTCGCGCCCAATATACATGGGTTCATCAAGGAATGCTAGAGAATCAGAGTGGTGGAGGCAAGAAGTGTTGCATTGGTGTTATTAAAAAAAGCTATACACACTCTCAGTGATACAATTTTCGATTGTACCACTGAGAGTGTGTAATAAATTTGGCTATGTATTAATGTAATGAATCCGCTAGAAGATCATTGATACTCTGAGCTGCAATTTGCCCTTGGCCCATTGCTTCGATTATTGTTGCCGCCCCGGTAACAATATCACCGCCCGCATATACTCCATCCATAGAAGTCTTAAGATTGTCATCGACCTTTAGGGTTTTCCATTTGGTGAGTTCAAGCTCTGGAGTTGTTTGAGCGATAAGTGGGTTGCTACTATTGCCAATAGCAATTATCACTGTATCGATTTCAATTTTAAAGTCACTATTATCAATAGCTACAGGACGCCTTCGGCCAGAATCATCAGGTTCGCCAAGTTCATAGCGAACGCATTTTAAATGTGTTGCTACTCCTGAATTATCAGTAATGATCTCAGTTGCATTTTGTAAAAAACAAAAATTAATGCGCTCCTCTTTTGCATGGGCAATCTCTTCATTTCGGGCAGGCATCTCAGCTTCAGTACGGCGATAGATTACATTAACTTCTTCTGCACCCAGCCGAATTGCAACTCGTGCTGCATCCATGGCCACATTACCACCACCAAGAACCGCAACTTTTTTAGAATCATACATTGGAGTGTCTGAGAGTTCAGTATCATACCCATGCATAAGATTAGCTCGAGTAAGGTATTCATTGGCAGTAAAGACACCAACTGCATCTTCTCCAGAGATTCCCATGAAGTTGGGGAGGCCGGCTCCTGAGCCGATAAAGAGCGCGTCAAAGCCATCATGTTCAAGCATATCTTTGATTTTTCGAGTTCGGCCAACAACAAAATTTTTCACTATCTGTATGCCTATCTCTTCCAAAGCAGAGAGTTCATGGTCAATAATAGAGTTAGGGAGGCGAAACTCCGGTATACCATACCGCATAACTCCCCCCAATTTGTGAAATGCTTCATAAAGAACTACAGTGTGGCCTTCTTTTCGGCAATCTACAGCAGTCATGAGACTTGCAGGGCCTGAACCTACAATAGCGATTTTTTTGCCTGTCTCTTCAGGTATTTCAGGAAGAATTGTTTGACCTGTTTTACGTTCCCAGTCAGCTGCAAAGCGTTCAAGGTGACCGATAGAAACGGATTGCTCTAGATCTTTTAACGATTTCCCGGTAGTACAGCGTTTTTGACACTGTTGTTCTTGAGGGCACACCCTTCCACAGATTTCTGGGAGTAGAGATTGGTTCTTGATTACCCGTGAAGCCTCGACAAAAGAGCCTTGTGCAATTTGGTCAATAAAGCCTGGGATATCTATATGTACAGGGCAATCCGCTACACAAGGAGGGTTTTTACATTGGAGGCATCGCATTGCTTCGAGTCGAGCTTGTTCAGGAGTAAAATCAAGCGTGACTTCAGTCATGGAACAGATTCGTTCCTTAGCTGGTTGAACGGGGATTTCCTGACAAGGGATGGCGAGTCGATCTTTTACAGTAATTTTATCTTTCGTTATTAAAAATTTTAAGAGAACACCTGCATCATGGCCTAGTTCTTCATGGGTATGGTGTTTGATCGGGGTATGAGTCGTGTTCATATTAGCCCTGCTTTTTTGCTATCAGGTGACTCTTTAGGTAATCTACAGGAGTGCCCTTTCTCTTGCTTTTTAAAAGTGTTAAGCCGTGCATTCATATTGCCCCATTCAACAGTGTGGCCATTAAATTCAGGACCATCAACACAAACAAATTTTGTGGTACCATCTACGGTTACACGGCATCCGCCGCACATTCCTGTTCCATCGATCATGATACTGTTTAAAGAGACAACGGTAGTGATGTCAAAAGGGCGGGTAACGTTACAGCAAGCTTGCATCATTGGAGCTGGTCCAATGGCAATGACTAGATCGGGTTTATTTTCAGTGCATATTTGAGTTAACGGTTCAGTTACAAAACCTTTGTGGCCTACAGAGCCATCATCACTACAGAGAATGACAGAATCACTAATAGCATTCATCTCATCGGTATAAAAGAGTCGATCTTTAGATTGCGCACCAATGATTGTAGTGATAGTGTTTCCGGCTGCATGGAGTGCTTGGGTAATAGGGAACAGGGGGGCGATTCCAATGCCGCCTCCGATACATACTATATGGCCGACTTTTTCAATGTGTGTTGGGGTGCCAAGAGGGCCGACAATTACGGGAACTTCGTCACCGACATTTAAACGGCTTAATTTACGAGTGGTATTACCGGCTGTTTGGAAAATAATCGAAATAGTACCATTTTCTACAGAGGCGTCAGCTATAGTAAGGGGGATTCTTTCTCCATATTCTGTATTGAGTTGCAAAAGAATAAATTGCCCTGGTTCTCTTTCTCGTGCGATAAGAGGGGCGTAAATAGTAAACAAGAAGATCTCAGCTGAGAGCTGTTTTTTGGATAAAATGTTGTGCATTAAAATCCTAATCGGAGTTAGTGGTATGTTTATCAGTGGGTAGAGTCCACCGCCGAATAAACATAGTAAAAGAGACATAAAATTGATAGATGCTTCAAATTTCAAAATATCTCAAGGCTAATTGTATCTCACTCACTTCAGTAGTTATTTTAGGTGCGTTTAGAACATATGAAAATGGTTAAAAATTTAAATATTCCCTTTAAAAATCGTGGGGCATACTTATATTTGTCTCGACCTAATAACAAGGATTGACCATGAGACAATACGTAATAGCTGGTAACTGGAAAATGAATTTAACAGTTGCACAATCTGTAGAGCTTGCGAAAGAGATCGTTGAAGCTGCTAAAGATATCAAAAAAGCAACCGTAGTTATCACTCCCACATTTCTTGCGACTGCAAAGGTTGCAGACGTAGTGAAAGGTACTAATGTTAAATTGGCTGTTCAAGATATTCACTGGGAAGATCAGGGTGCATACACTGGTAAGATTTCAGTAGATATGGTTAAAGATTTAGGTGTAGAATTTGTGATTATTGGTCACTCTGAGCAACGTCAATATTTTGGCGAAACTGATGAGTCAATCAATAAAAAAGTAAAGAAAGTACTCGAAGCTGGTCTTACTCCAATCGTATGTATTGGTGAGACTCTTGAAGAAAGAGAGGGTGGCAAACTTGAGTCTACTTTAAAAACTCAAATTACTGGATCATATGCAGGGATTTCTGCAGACGATGTTGCAAAAACTGTTGTAGCATACGAGCCGGTTTGGGCAATTGGTACTGGTGTAACTGCTTCTGATGAGCAAGCACAAGATACTCAAAAATTTGTAAGAAGCGTAATAGCTGAAATGAGCGGTGACGTTGTAGCAAATGGCATTACAATTCAGTATGGTGGATCAATGAAACCAGCAAATGCTGAAGGTCTTCTTTCACAAGATGACATAGATGGTGGATTAATTGGTGGTGCAGCCTTGAAAGCAGACATGTTTTTAGGTATTATTGAAGCCGCAGAAAAAAATTCTTAATTGTAGGAATCAATAAATGTTTTGGGTATTAATTGCAGTTCACGTTTTGTTATGCGCATTTCTAGTATTACTAGTGCTCGTACAAAGCGATAAAGGTGGAGGACTCGGTTCTCTAGCTGGTGGGATGGGTAACAATAATGCGCTTGCAGGTGCAGGTGCAGAGACATTCATCCAGAAGTTGACAAAATGGGTCGCAATTACCTTTATGGTAGTAGTATTTGCCCTAAACATGATGGCTGTTGGTGCTGAACAAACTGTTCAGAAGTCAGAGCTTAAAGATAGTGTTGGTCTTGGGGATGCACTTCCTCAAGCGGAAACACAACAACCTGTTGCTATTGATACCACATTAGCCAAATAACAGGTACATAAAGATTTTGCTCAGGTGGTGGAATTGGTAGACACGTTACCTTGAGGGGGTAGTGGGCTTCGGCCCGTGGAGGTTCAAGTCCTCTCCTGAGCACTCTCAAAAAAGCCTTTCTCTTAGAGAAAGGCTTTTTTCTTTTAAAGCTATAACTGAATAAACTTCTTATGTAGCTTCGTTCTCTTATTCTAAAGAAGAACATATCAGATGTTAATACCGAAATTATTCAATATCCTAAAATTAGACAACTAATTATAGGTGTACCTTCTAAAGGGGATATTCAATTTTTAGATGTTTTTTGGATTCCCACTAATTTATTGAAATGTGTTCAATAACATAATTTTTTCTTTAATGGTATAATTGAGATAACAACATAGCCAGGAGGTATCATGAATATCAACAGGTTATACAGCATAGTGAGTAGTATAGTGTTTATTGCATTGGGAAATAATATTTTCGGTGCAGGGTTGCTTGATAGTACTAAAATCACCAATGTGGCAGTTCTGCCATTCACCTCAACACAATTAAGCGGTGATTTACTTAATAGTATAACATTAAAATTGATGAGTGAATTAAATCAACATCATACATACAGAGTTATGGAGCGGACTCTCATGAATGAAATTCTAGCAGAACAAGGGTTTCAGCAAAGTGGGGCATGTGATGAATCTGAATGCGCAATAGAGATTGGACGGCTTGTAGCTGTCGATAAAATTATTGCAGGCACTGTCTCGCACATAGGCAATGTGTTTATGCTCAATGTTCAAATTGTAGACCTTGAATCTGGACGTAATGAAATGATCATCACTCGTGAATACGATGGTCCAGCGTCTTTTTTAATATCCGAATTTATCCCTACTATTGGCCGTGAACTATCAGGAGTAAAACAGATGACTCAAAAGAGTACACTTAAAGACCCAGGGGATGCTTTTTTGTATGCGAGTGTCGCATCATTTTTAAAGTTGAGGAATAATAGAATTGCTTTTGGAAGATATCTTGCCAAACCTGGCTCCCAACTTGTTTTTAAAATAGTGATAAAACGCTCTAATAATATTAGATACACTGCTCAAGTAGGAAAGATTGTTGCACAATCTATAGTAGAAAATAGCTCTGGTGTCATAGCGCGATCGAGCTATGAAGGTGATCTATTTATATTCGAGGTGGCTTATGGAAAAGATCGAAAAAATAATAGAGTTGGATATACTATGGCTATTGTGAGACATGGGGTTATTGAGAAAAAACAGTATGTTGGAAAGTTGGATGAAATAGCAATTGATCAATTCCACGTGAGTGACATAAGATTTTCTCCATTCAATCAAGTTCTTGCTGGGGCAATTTTGCCTGGAATTCCTCAGTTTGCCCAAGAGAGGCGTGCAAAAGGTCTTCTTATTGGGCTTATGTTTTGGGGAAGTGCTGGAGCTACCTATTTTTATTTTGATTCATTTAAAAAGTCTCGCGTAGAGTATAAGGAACTTAATGGTGTGAATCAGGTAGAAAAAGATCGAGCATACCAATCTTATCAAACCAATAAAGATCGCCTTTTATACGCTTCGATAGCAACAGGTGTGAGTTATTTGCTTAACCTTATAGATCTGGGTGTTAATACCGAAGGGGTTAATAGGTATAATAGATTCCGATGGAGAATTAGTGCGGACGCTCACCGTTTTGTATTAGAAGGGGACTTCTAGAAGTCTGTGATATTGTTTGAAAAATTATCAGATACTATCCAGTAGCAGAGCATCTCTTCTGAACCGGTTAAGATTTTATATATTTGCCCTGTAAGGTAGCTTAGATTGTTTCACTCTATTCAAGTTACGATGTAAAAAAAATTATATCTAGTAAGGAAATGTTATGAAAGAGCAGATTATTTGGACTATATTGGTACTTCTTCCCAAAAACCTGATTAGCCAACTTTTCGGGTGGCTTGCTTACAGAGAATGGCCGTTATTTGCACCAATCTTTAGAGATGTATTTGTAAATATGTATTCTATTGATATGAGTGAAGCCGAAGCTGAACAGAGTGAATACCCATCCGTTCAAAAGCTTTTTATTCGTCGGTTAAAAAAAGGAGCTCGTCCTATAGGCTCAGATGAGCTCATTTCTCCTGTTGATGGAAAATTAAGTCAGTATGGGACCATACATCAGCCAGAGCTGGAGCTTATTCAAGCTAAAGGAAAAACCTACTCATTAGAAAAACTTATTGGTTCAAAAGAGAGAGCTAACTCTTTCGAAAATGGAATATGGGCAACAATCTACTTGGCGCCTTTTAATTATCACCGTATTCACTCACCGGTAACGGGCTCTATTGTAGAGACAACCTACATACCGGGTAATTTATGGCCAGTAAATACAATGAGCATCGCTCGTGTTCCTGAACTATTTTGTGTAAATGAACGAGTTATCACTACCATTGAAGGTGAAAATGGGGGAACCTGCTTAGTGGTAAAAGTAGGAGCAACAAATGTGGGGCGTATTAGCCTCAGTTATACCGACCTGATTATAAGTAATACTATTTCACCTTTAGCACCTCAAAAACCAGTTCAATGGAAGCCGAGCGAACCTATAGCTATAACGAAAGGTGATGAACTCGGTATTTTTGAGCTTGGGTCTACTGTAGTAATTATTGCGGATAAGATATATGCTGAAAATAATCCAGGACTTTTTGAAGGCACTCATGAAAAGGCTGTACTCATGGGGCAAAATCTTTGAGTTGGAGCTCAAACAATAGGTTTATTGTAAAAAGGTTACAGGATCTCATCGAAGAGTATCGAACAATACCAAACGCATTAAATTCATTCTTTGAGACTGACACTTTTAAAAACTATTGTTCGGCTGATCAAGATAAAGCTATAGAGAGACATCGAGCTGAAGTTACTCTACTTGCAGGTTGTTTTAATCAGGGTATAAAAGAGGTTAGGCTCTTTGCCATTCTCAAATCATTACTGGAAACGTACTCTAATAAACTATTTGCGCTACCCGCTCCAAAACAAAATGTTTTGATACAAATTATGCATCAAAACACAAAAGAAATTTACTGGGAAATCAGAGATCAAGCGCCAGGTATCCTTTGGAGTGTCGGTGAGTTGGTGAGAAAACAGAATATTGTGGATTTAATTCAAGTAAGTGATTACAACACGGTCATAGAGGCACTGAGTAGTTCTGTGTTTTATATGGGGGCTCATAGTGAACGAAAAACAAAAGCTAAAAGACTCTATAGCTGGTTAGTTCTCCCATATCCAGTAGGTATTGGTCTGAATACGAGTGTTGATCCTGATAGACTTGAGATTGCTATTAGCGAAAATGCACATAGGTTTATGCGTGACTTTGGGCCGCTTAAGGAAAAAACCCGTGCTTTCCCCAATAGTGATGAACGAATGAGATATTATCGTTCTTTTTATTCTTTTCTTGTTCCTGGATTTCCACAGTTGATGGAACATCTTTTTTATAATTTACATCATACACAGTTTAATCAAATATTTGATGATCCTCATAATGTATAAATTATTTATTGCTGCCCTATTTACTTCAACGCTCCTTATAGGATGTCAGTCATCACTTCCAAGCTGGATTGATGAAAGTGCTGTACAACGACTTGAATTTGCCCAATCGACCCCTTTTCAAGTACTGAATGCAACTGGGGCATCTTCTATAGAAGATGCTATAGCATTATCATACTACAAGCATAATGAGGCATTTGAAAACTACTATTTTTTAGAAGGTGGGGATACCGCACAACTGAATACCTACCTTTTCTTATCAGAAATTACAGCATTTGGAGCTTTTAAAAGTTTAGGTGGTGCAACTAAACAAACAGACCTCCATTATTTTTGGTATAAGAATGCTCTATTCGAGTTTATCATTGATTCCCCAGAGAGATTTTTTAAAGAAATAAATGCATTTAAGCAATTACTCAGTTCAAATAAGTATCCCGCTTCGTTTAATTACTTTCCCCTTCAAAACAGAATTTCTGGGAGTGAAGCAGTGAGTAATAATGGAGTTCTAGGCCTCCTTACGGGTGAACAGTTTATGTTAATAAACTACAACCTTTCGACAGAAAAAGTAACGTTAGCAAAAAGCGTAAAACCTGTAGATACATCGAAATTTGCAAATATATTAGGCAAAAATATTCCATTAGAAGAGCTCAGATATGATGAATTTACCATCTACCTAATAGAGCTCGATGGCACTTCTGTGTGGCTTTCTCGGGCCGATGAACACCTAATTGCCGTTTTTGGAGGATACGGGCAGAAAAAAAGCCTTAAATTCATCAAAAAAAGCCTAAAAATTCAAAAAATATTGAATTAATTTTTCAAAAATTGATACTTTTCATTTAAAGGCAACAGCTAAGAAGTTAAACAAAAGGACATAAAATGAGCATTGAAAAACTAGAAGCCGAAATGGAACAACTTAAGATTGAGATGGAGAAGTTTGATCGAGGAAATAAATCTGCCGGTACTCGTGCAAGAAAAGTACTCCAAAATGTTAAAGCTATCTGTCAAGAGATGCGTGTTGAGATTCAATCAGCAAAAAATGATTAATACTATTTAAGCGTTTCGTTCTTTTAAAAGCCGGCAATTATGTCGGTTTTTTTTATGCCCTCATGTCTAACTCCTTCCAAAATATTGAGAAATAGTTCACTGAATTCAGAGACCTTGAGAAGAATGTTTTTCCTAAATCGGTAATTAAGAATATTGTGTGGGTGTGAGGAGCTGAGAAGCTTAGTTTCGGCTATAGAAGCCCTAGAGGGCTAATCTTTTGGGTCGAGTGCATCTCTGAGGCCGTCACCAATAAAATTGAATGATAAGAGTGTCAGCGTTAAAACTGAGCCAGGAAAAACAATGAGCCACCAATCGGTGTCCATTTGGCTCGCACCTTCAGAAGCTAAAACTCCCCAAGTACACTCTTGTACATTAAGCCCTAAAAAGCTTAAAAATGCCTCTTGAAGGATTACAGCAGGGACAGTCAAGGTTGCATACACAATCACAATACCGATGATATTAGGAATGATATGTTTAAAAATGATCTTTAATGTAGAAAGGCCAAGAGCTTGGGTCGCTAGTATGTACTCTTCGTGTTTGATGCTCAGTACTTGGCTTCGCACTATGCGCGCCGTAGTAAGCCATTGAACAGCCCCGAGGGCCGCAAAAAGTACATAGATGTTTTTGCCATAATTTGCAATGAGGATGATCACTAAAAACATATAGGGGAGTGAATAGAGAAGGTCAACAATTCTCATCATTATTTGGTCAAGTCGACCACCATAATATCCCGACACTGCTCCATATGTTGTTCCAATAACAATAGATATAAGAGTAGCAAAAAAACCAATTGCAAGTGAAAGGCGGCCGCCTAAAAAAATACGTGCCCAAAGGTCACGACCAAGTTGATCAGTTCCTGCAAGATGTTTTAATGAGGGAGCTTGTAGTTGGTGCTCTATATTTTGATGATAGGGGTCTTGTAAAAAGGAAGGGCCTGCAAAGACCATAAAGGCAAGGAGCACAAGAAAAAAGAGTGAAATTATAGCGGCTTTGTTAACAACAAGTCTACGGACTGCTTGACGAAAGGGAGTAAGTCTTTGAGGGGAGGAAACGTGGGTCATTCGAACTTAATCCTTGGATCGATTATACTTTGAAGAATATCCACAATAAGGTTCATAAGGAGTAAGAGTATTGAGTAGGTAATGAGTACTCCAAGAGCAAGCGGATAGTCACGTTGAATAGCACTTTCAACAAAATAACTCCCAAGTCCTGGGATATTATAGACCTTTTCAATAACGAGGGTACCGGTAAGTACCGCTGCAAGGGATGGGCCTAAATAGTTTACGATAGGTACCATACAGTTTTTTAAAACGTGCCTTAGAGCAACTTCTTTGCGTGTGAGTCCTTTAGCATAAGCTGTTTTTACATAATCTTTTTTAAGGTTCTCTAATACAGTCCCTCGAGTGATTCGGGCAATGTAGGCTATATACATAGCAGATAGGCTCAAGGTAGGGAGAACTTTATCAAAAATGGTGTTCCAGCCTGCTACTCGGAAAATTTCGAAATGAGAGGTAAAAAGCAATTGTAAGAGAGGGCCTAACACAAAATTGGGTATGGCTATACCAATCATTGCAAATGCCATCAGGAGATAATCTATTCTTTGATTTTGTCTAAATGCAGCGATAGTTCCAAGAAGTATCCCAAGGATCATTGCGATTCCCATGGCATAAAAACCAAGCTCTAAACTTACAGGTAATGCGGAACTTATTATTTCACTGACTTTTCGATCTTCGTGTTTATAGGAATAGCGTAAATCCCCTTGGAACACCCCTTGAATATATTCGAGGTAGGTAAAGTCATATTTCTCTTTCAGTTCTTTGAGGCGTGCTTCAGAAACCGCTTTTTCTTGGGTATAGGGGTTGCCTGGCGCATGCTTCACTACTTGATAAGAAACGGTCAGAATAATGATAAAAGTGAGAAGGTTGACAAATAATCTTCTCAGTGTCGATCTAAATAGGTTCATTTACTCTCTTTGAACGTAATACTTTTATAGTTATAGAGTCCCTGTAGGTTATCTGTAATATTAGTAATTCTTTGAGATCTTAATTCGTTATTTCTATAAAAATAGATAGGTATGACAGGGAGTTCATCAATGATAATTTCTTCCATTTGCGCAAATAGGCGAGCACGCTGTTCATAATTATCGGTAAGCCCTGATGCATAGGCAAGCGAGTCATAGCGTTCGTGTGAAAAGCCTGTGCGATTATTTCCATTGGTAGAAGTAAAGATATCAGTAAAAGTACTAGGGTCCAAGTAATCGCCAATCCAAGAACCGCGGGCAACAGCGTACTCATACTTATTGAGGGCATCAAGAAAGACCTTCCATTCATAATTTCGGAGGGTAACTTTTATGCCAAGTATATCTTCCCACATCTTACCAATTGCTTCTGCAATGGTTTTATGGGATTCTGAGGTGTTGTATAAAATCTCAATTGGTGGAAGTGTATCAGGATCGATTCCTGATTCTTTAAGGAGCTGTAGTGCTTTTTCTTGATTAAAAAGTGAAAAATTTTCCTGGTCAAACCAACCAATGCCAGGAGGAATGTAATTGTTGGCTTCTTCTTCCCCACCCTTTTTAATGTATTCAGTAATAAGAGAGCGATTAATTGAATAACAAAGAGCCTTTCTGAGTTTTTTATTTTTTAGAACTGGGTGGGTGTGGTTAATACGATAAAAATAGACGCCGTATTGTGGTATTGAAGAGAACTCAGGCTTATCTTTCCAGCGTTCTATCTTAAAAGGAGGGATCGAAAAGGTCCAGTCGAGTTCACCACTCTTAAACATGGCAGTAGCTGTGTTGACATTCTCAACTGATTTAAAGTGAATTTCTTTAATTGAAACAGATTGTGAATCCCAATAATGAGGGCTTTTTTTCACGGCAAAATGCTGCTTATACTTTTTCTCAGTTAATACATAGGGGCCATTTGAAACGATTTTTTCAGGTGCTGTCCAATCACGTTCATATTTTTCAACAGTCTGTTTATGAACGGGAAAAAATGGTTCAAATGAACAAAGGGATATAAAATAAGGCTGTGGGAAGTCAAGTGAGACAATGAGCGTACTATCATTAGGGGCTGAAACTCCTAAACTATCACTGGGGAGCTTACCATTTAATATTAAAGGTGCATTTTTTACTGCCGAAATAAGGGAAGCATACTGTGCAGCAGTTTTAGGATTGACTAACCGCTTCCAAGAGTAGACAAAATCATGAGCTGTGAGGGGAGTTCCGTTAGACCAGATTGATGGCCGTAAATGAAATACATAGGTTGTACCAGAATCGAGTTGTTCCCAGCTGTGGGCAACTCCGGGAGCTACATTACCGCTATCTGCACGTATTACTAATCCTTCAAAGAGCGAGGATATTATTCTTAGGCCGGACATTCCTGTACATTTATGGGGATCTATCGTTTGAGGATCAGCCCCGTTGCCAATCTTTAAGATGGATTGATCGATTTGTTTAAAGTCGCATGAAGCGATACACAATGTAAATATAAAATTTACTAACAATATTTTAGAAGTTAACATAAGTTTTATATGGTACTTACGAAAAAGCATAGTTTTCAGCACTTTAAAAGTCTTGAGGTAATTTAGAAAATGTTTGACGTATTACAATTTAGAACATATATTAATCCCAGAAATTAACAAATAAATGGCCAAAATCAATTTCAATAAAAGAGAATTCGGAGTATGATAATTAAGACCTCAAACCTTTTAGTGTGTCTGTTTTTGTGCGTTTTTGTGGCACAAGCCAGATACATCCAAGTTCCCGCTGACTATAAAAAAATAGGCGATGCGCTAGCAAATGCTGATGCTGGTGATACTATCAAAGTCTCGAAAGGGGTGTATGATGAAAATATTACTCTAATTATGGGAGTTGTTTTGTTGGGTGATAACCCACAAACAACAATAATTGATGGAGGGCGAAGGGGGCCGACGGTCATGGGTACTCCTGGGGCTGAAATAGGCTACTTTACAATTCGAAATGGTATAGAAGGTGTATTGTGCGAAAATGCAACGCCATATATTCACCATAATTGGATTATTGATAATCACGCTTCGGGTATTGCGGCATTTATATCGCTTCCGAGCATTAAAAATAACGTTATCTACGGGAACAGATGGAGTGGTATCCTCGCGTGGGGTACAAAATCGTTGAGCTCTAAAATTGAGCACAATGTGGTTATTAAAAATGGGTATTCAGGCATTACGCTCAAAGGGCCGGCCGATGTTCGTATTGAAAATAATATTCTCATTGATAACCATTACTATGGAATTTATGCTGACCCTGCGGCTGGGCAAAGTAAGGTTCAATTTAATGATATCGTTGATAACTATTACTCATATAATAAGTTCATTAAAATTGACCGAACAAATATTCAAACTGATCCGAAATTTATTAATCCGTCACTTTCTAGCCCCAATCTCTTTATTTCAACTCGTTCACCATTGGTGAGACGTGGTAAAGGCAAAACAAATATTGGCCTTGTTGAACGTGATGTTGTGGTACAGGAAAATGGAGATACCGATGGCGATGGCCTTTTAGATTCTGATGATACCTGTCCAGATCTTGCAGAAGATATGGATGATTTTGAAGATGAGGATGGGTGCCCTGATACTGATAATGATAAAGATGGTGTTCTTGATGTTAATGATCAATGCTTGAATGAGCAAGAAGATAAAGATGGCTACGAAGATGAAGATGGCTGTCCTGAAACTGACAATGATGGCGACGGAATTGCTGATGCAAACGACCGTTGTCCAAATATGGCTGAGATAGTTAATGAGTTTAAAGACACGGATGGTTGTCCAGATAAAATTCCTTCTGAACCAGCGCAAACGTTTATTCTTGATGGTATAAACTTTAAGACTGGCTCTGCAGAGATTACTGATGATTCAGAAGCTGGACTCATGGGGGTTTTTGATCAACTTGAGGAGTTTCCTAAAACACGGTTTAAAATTATTGGGCATACTGATAATAGAGGATCAAAAAAGAAAAATAAACGTCTATCGAAAGATCGTGCAAATTCGGTCAAAAAGTGGCTCGTTAAAATGGGTATTTCAAGAAGACGTATTAAGTCTTATGGTGCAGGTGAAAGTAAACCTATTGCATCGAATAAGACTGCTGCTGGTCGTGAGAAAAATAGAAGAATTGAATTTGTGAGAACGAGGTAGGTGAAATGATGAAAAATATTTTAATACAATCGTTAGTGTTAGTATCGTTATTTGTAGCCTCATCTTTTGCCATCGGGCCTGTATATAGTCCGCACAAATATCAGCAAAATGACTGGTTTGGCGAATTTGGTGAAACTAATGCAATGTATGTTAACCCGGCAAGTATTGCTGAAAATGATCAACTCGAAATATCATTTGCAATGTTTAGAACCATTAGTTTTGAAGCGGGTCAAGAGTATCTTGGTATGGCTTTTCCTCTTGATTATAAACACTCAATGGGTGTTGGAATTTGGGATAATGGCGCATGTGTCGATGATGGAAGTCAGTGTTATGGCGAACGTTCATTAATGATTGGGTACGCCTATCGTTTAATGCACTCTTTTTCAGTAGGTGCAAACCTTGCACTACTTCAAATAAATCAGTTTAATGTTCGTAAGGAGATAACAGCAGGATTAGATATTGGTCTGAGTTGGAATCCTATAAATAACTCTAAACTAGGTTTTTTACAGGTAGGTGTAGCGTTGCAAAATGCTTTTCAACCGGCAGTATCTACTGAAAGTGGTGACAGTGACTATAAATTTTTCTTTCCAGATCGTTACTTTGGTATTGGCGGGAATACTGAGAAAGCCTACTATATTCCATCAAATATTAATACATCATTTTTCTATCGCGGATTTAACCGCCGGTTAGAAGCTAAAATGGAACTCTCTTTTATTGACGCCTTTTTTATGGAAGATGAGGGGCAGAAAAGTGAAATCAACGAAAGATTAGAAACAAGTTTTACGGCAACGTATTATTTGTCAAATCATATTGGTGCACGGTTACGTTTTACGAAAGAAGGGTACCCAGTCATAGGTGGTACTGTTAATGTAAAAGATGTAAACTTTGCAAAGTACATTGAACTCGACCTTGAAGTCTCGCATGATGATATTATTGATAGTAAAAATCGTGGATTCTTAATGAATGTTAAGGTAAGTGGTCGTTTTGGTCCTACTCGTGAAGAGTATATTGGTGAAGATCGATATCGCAGACTTAAAATCGAACCAGAGCAAGACTATCGTCGTGCGATGCGGCTGTATCTTGAAAGAAAGTTTCTTGAAGCTGCATACGCATTTGGTAAAGTGGTTACCAAATATCCAGCCTTTCACCTTGTTGACCAAGCAGCCTTTTACAAAGGAAAGTCTTTTGAAAATATGCGTATGCACAAAGCAGCACGTGCAACGTACGAAGAGGCAATTAAAACATATCCAGCATCAGATCAGATTCCGAAGTACACCTATCAGCTCATGAATATTGATTACAAAGAGGGTAAATATTCACGTGCACTAATAGGGTATCAAAAAATCACTCAAAAATTTGCAGAAACAGATATTAAAGCGGATGCGGACTATATTGCTGGGCAAATCAAATTTCTTCAAGCCCAGTACGACGAGTCAATATCATTGTTATCACCTATCATTCCTGGGAACACCAACTACTTTTATGCACGGTATACCATGGGTATCAGTTTTTCTCGCAAAGGTCTTTGGGAAGAAGCGGCAGGCTGTTTTCAGGACATTGTAAATAGTGAGCCAGATAATCAGTCAGAAAGAGACATTCAAGACGCAGCGAAAGTGAAACTCGGACATATTCACCACGATGCAGACCCTCCACGTATGGCGGAAGCATTTGCATTGTACAAGCAGATAGAAAGAAATTCTCATGTATACGATGAAGCTATTCTTGCTATTTCTTGGGCTGCAATGAAAATAGGTAAATATGACAATGGTCTTACGGGTGCAGAGTTTATTATTAATCAAATGCAAGATTCATATCTTGTTTCTGAATCATATCTACTTAAAGGCTATTATCACTTTATTAAGAAACAGTGGGATGAAGCACGCAAAGCTCTAGAAGAGTGTGTAAATCGTTCTAAAAAGCCTCTGGTATCTGACCAAGAAAGAAATGAAGCTACACGTAAGTACAGTGAGATGATAGGTGAATTTGAAGATGTACAAATTAAAGCAGTAGATCTTGCGCGTCAATTACCTACACCTCGTGTAAAACAGAAAAGAGCAAAGCTTCGTCCTGAGTTTGATAAAGCTAACGAACAAATTGATAAACACTTTCAGTTCTTACAGTTAGTTGAACAGAGTAATCGTTTTGATACAAATAGAAAAAGAGTACTTGATGATGCGGAGTATACTCTTGCACTTGTGATGTCTCGTTTAGGTTCAACAGGTGAAAGTTTTGGTGATGAACTAGAGGAGCTCGATTAAGTTTGGGCTCTTCTCTAAATAATAGAGAGAGAATAATGAATAAAACAGTAACCCTTATCATTTTAATGATTTTTATTGCCTTTTCTCAATCGCATTCTGCTTCTGTATGTGATAAAAATAAGAAACAAGCAAAAAAGATTTTCCGTCAGTGTAAGTCAATGAAAAAAGGTACTGTAAAGTACAACACCTGTAAGAAGAAATACAATAAGCTGAGGAGTAAGATTAAGCTTGGGTGTACTGAAGGTGGTCAAGACCTTAACTCTGTTATTAAAAAATGGGCGGGTTACGTAAAAAAGTGTAAAGCAAAAAAGAATTCTAAGTGTGCAAATGCACTGAAAGAGCTTGCAAAGTATACTTACAGAAAAGAAGAAGCTGATTTTCTGGGCAAAAATGCAAAGTATGAGCAAGCAATGGAACGCTGGGAAAATAGAGATGGTCGTGGTAAAGAACCTAGACAACCTAAAACTAATCACAAGAAGTCTTTAGGACTCTTTTTGAAGTTTATTAGGCAATACCCTAAACATCGTCATATACCCAATGTATTAATGCAATCTTCATTAATATATATGACAATTGGAAAAGAAGAGAGAGCATACAAACTGTGGAGTAAGCTCGTAAAGGCCTACCCGAATCATACTCTGGCGCCTCAAGCATGGCTTCGTGTTGGTGAGTATTGGTTCAATCAAAGAAAACACCGTAAAGCAATTACTGCCTATCTTAAAGTTACAGGTTTTGGTAAACTATCAGGTAAAGAGGCAGCCTTTGCACTGTATCACTTAGCTGAGTCATATAACAATATTGGTGAATATGAAAAGTCAGCTGGAACCTTTTTCAAATACATAACTGGTGCTGATAAGGGTAAATATCCTGACGATTTGAGAGAAGAGTCGTTAGTCTTTATGGCTGGGGCATTTGCAGATTTAGATGATGGAATATATACTGCTGAAAAATTTATGGCAAATAAAAGAGTGACATTTAAAGATACACTCTATTATGAAATTGGTATGAAAAATAGGGCACGAGACCGTCTGGACGAAGCGCTTAAATCCTTTAAACGCCTTCTTGAGATCTCACCTAACTATGTTGATGCTCCTAAAGCGCATATCGCTATGGTATCAATTTATGAAGATAAAAAACGCTACGATGAAGCACAACAATCTCGCTTTACATTAGTTAAGAATTTTGATAGAGGGTCTTCTTGGCATACAGCTAATCGTTCAAATACAGACGTTGTAAAAATAGCTGATAATGCTATTCAACAAGCGTATTTTGATATGCCAGCACATCACCATAGAGCAGGGGAACGTGGTAAGAAGCGTGGAGAACCAGCAGTTGCGCGTGGTGAGTTTAATAAAGCTATTCGCTACTATGTGAATTATTTAAAAAAATATTCAGATCCTCATTGGAATCATTTGTTAGTTCACACTTATTTATCTGCGCTGTTTATGGAGTTGAAGGATAATGATAAAGCTGCTGCAGAATTTAATTGGATTGCAGAAGTTAGTGAGAAATCATTTGGAAGAAAACCAAAAGATTTTCCAAAAAATCTTCTTACCAAATCTCAAGCAGCCTATAACGCAGTGGTCTCTTTGGATGAAAATCGAAAACAAGAACTTGAAAAACTTGGTGGAAATAAGCAGCGTGCCTATACCGCTTCATCTACCAAGAAATATCTTGATCAAGTTAAAAAATTCATGAAAAAGTATAGCAAGAGTAAAGAAGCTCCAAATATTGCCTATAACGTTGCATTGGTGCATTACGAAGCTGAAAATTTTGTTAAATCGGTATCAGTATTAGAACAATTGAAAAAAGATTTTCCAAAGCATAAACATACCCTTCTTATTAAGGGTAACCTTGCAAAGTCGTATACACAAGCTGGTAAACTCACTAAAGCTCGAAAAGAATATGAATCACTCTTAAAAGTGTATAACAAGAAAAGAAATAAAAAGATGGTTGATGATATTAACCGTTCTATTGCCGCAGTAATGTTCCAAGATG
This sequence comes from Fibrobacterales bacterium, assembly GCA_051532035.1. Taxonomy (GTDB): domain Bacteria; phylum Fibrobacterota; class Fibrobacteria; order Fibrobacterales; family JAOPTW01; genus JAOPTW01. The sequence goes on from JAOPTW010000001.1 coordinate 19,367, forward strand.
CTGAGAAAAAGGCGGCTTCAGGTAGTTATAAAAAAGCAGCGAAACTTTATTTGGCTATGCAAAAAAGGTTCCCAACCTTTGAGCATTCTGACAAAGCTATTTTTGAAGCGGGCGCAGCGTATGAAAATGCCAAAGATTATAAAAAAGCAGCAGCGACATTTCTTAAAATGCCAAAATTCTATGCTAAATCTGAGCTTGTAGTTAAGTCAATTCTTCGTTCAGCTGGTGCATATAAAAAAGCTAAGGATTATAAAACTGCGGCTAACGTATTCTTGATTGTCCCACGAAACTTTAAAGACGATAAAATGGCCTTCAAATCCATTGGGTTTGCTGCAAATATGTATGAAATGGCAAAATCGAATAAAAAAGCTGCCGAAACATATGAACTAGCTGTTGAAATGTATCCTAAACACCCTGAAACACCGAGTTACTTATATAATGCCTGTCGTACGTATGAAGACGAAAAGTTGACTGATGAAGCAATTAGATGTAATGGCGATATCGTTTCAAAGTATAAAGAAAGTCAGTATGCATTAGATGCAGCATTCTCGATACCTATTGCCTACGAAAAAGCTAAGAAATGGAAAATGGCTGCCGAAGCTTTTATCTATTATTCAAAAAACTTCAAACAAGATAAGCCTAAACTGATAGCATCATACGACCGAGCTGCGAAAGCGTATATGAAACTTAAAGATGAAAAGAGTGCTTCTGTTCAGTATGCTAAAGTTCTTAAATCGTACGAAAAGTTTGGTTTAAAGGTTAAGGCTGACCCGTCTGTTCCTGCCGAAGCTTCATTCATGCTCGGTACCTTTGCCAAGGCAACTATGGACCCTATAGTTGTTAAGGGGAGTAAGAAAAAGAAAGGGAAACAAATCAAAAAGCTGACGGATATTTTAGGTACTGCAATGAGTCATTTTGCAAACTCTGCTTCTTTTAGTTCTGAAAAATGGACCTTTAAAGCGACTAATGAAATGGGTAATCTCTTTGTTAAACTCTCTCAAAAAATTAGAGAACAAGAGATTAAGTCGAAAAAACGTGGTACTGGAAAACTTGAAGACGAGTTCATTATGCGTCTCGAAGTGGTACAGAGTCTTCCGTCGTTTTATGAAGAGGCTCGAAAGCTCTTTGAGAAAAATATCCAAATTGCTCGTGAACAAGGTTTTTATAACCGCGAAGTTATCCAAGCCGAAGAAGGCTACATGCAGATGTGGTTCCAAACAGGAAGTAACTTTGATCTTGTTGCATCAGCTTTTAGAAAAGCACCAGTTCCTGGCTTTAAGGATCTCCCACCTGAAGATGCTAAGTTTGCCCGTGAAGATTACGTGGCCGCTCTTGAAGAGAAAGCTCAGACTGCAGAAGATGGTGGCGTACCACACTATGCAAATGGTTTGAAGGCATCGGCGCACTACCAGGTTAATAACCAATGGACTTCTAAGATTAAGAATCGAGTACAAGAGATTAATCCTGATCATGAAACATTAGCTCTAATAATTGAAAAATTTGATCCATCGACTCTGTTTAAAGATCCTGAATACTTTAAACAAAAGGCTCGGATTGAACAACTTCAGAAAACAAGTATACAGATCGTCTCTGTTGGTGAGAAAAAACAAATTTTTCAGGATATTATCGAGAAAGCTATGGCTTCACAGAAAGACCTCAGGAAAAAAGTTGCTGATCTGAAAGCGAAGCTCGCTCCACAGCCAAAAGCAGTGCCTGCACAATAGTATTTTAAAGCCTTAAAACAAAAGAGCGGCTATTTNNAAATAGCCGCTCTTTTGTTTTAGATCTATCATTCGTTACTAGTATAGTAGTCAGATAGCTTTTAAATCATTACGTAATGATTTGCGAACTTCGAGAAAATAGTTGAGGTAGGCCTCAGATCGATAATCAAAGTACGTCCAATCAAAGTGATGCCACTCTCCATTTTGAAAATAGAGGGTTGGCTCAATAAATATACCATCACGAATGTAGACTCTATGACGTTGGTCTTTTGTTGTTGGTAAAAAATATTGTCCGAGAGTCATGTAGCCTGGGTCGAGATTTACATGTCGGATCGAATGGTTAAAGAGAGAAAGCTCGAGTTCATTAGTAAATCTTTTAATATCCACGATACTTTCTCGATTGATCAACTTTGAAAATGAAATAAAAGCTCTTACAGGGCTATCTCCGATCTCTTCTTCGTAGTAGTTTGTCCAGCTAAAGGGAAATGCCTCAAGAGATACATCTAAAGCACCATATTGTGTTGTCAATTGTGGAAGAGCTTCTTTAATATGCGCTTCACTTCTCGCAAGTATTCCAATAATCAATTTTACAGGTTGTGGCGTTCTGTATTCACCCATGATTGATCCGATTCGTTTGATGGTTTGTAATAGTTGGTAACTTTTCTATAATGGTAGTATCAAAATTATGAGGTACCATGGCTGTTGCATTATCAAATTTAGAAAAATATTTAAATGAATTGCTCACCCCTGAACGGTTTAAAGATTATTGCCCTAATGGGTTGATCGTTGAAGGTGGGTCAGAGGTATCTCGTGGTATTACAGGGGTTTCTTTGACCATTGAATTGATAGAAGAAGCAATAGCACGCAAGGCAGATTTTGTTTTTGTACATCATCCACATGGCTTTTGGGATAAACAGCTTCGGACAATTAAAGGGGTTATTAAAAACAAGCTCTCCTTACTTCTTGAACATAATATATCACTCTTTGGGTATCACCTTCCTCTAGATGGTCATCCAGAGGTTGGAAATAATGCCCAAATTGCGAAAGCTCTCGGCCTTGAGATCTATAGTACCTTTATGAAGGATTATGGGACGGATATAGGAGTTTTAGCTAAACTCCCTAAAAATTTGACTATGGATGAGTTTCAAGAGTTAGTCTCAGAAACTATAGGTTCGGTTAAGGCGGTTTTTCCTTATGGTCCTGAGACCGTGTCAACGATTGCTATCTGTAGCGGCGGGGCCCCTGATGGTGTTAAAGAGGCTATAGGGGTTGCTGACCTCTATTTGACTGGGGAAGCTCGAGAACATACCCAGTCACTCTGTAAAGAAGAAGGGGCTAATTTTATTGCTGCAGGGCATCATGCAACCGAGGTATATGGGCCTCAAGCTATTGCAGGCATTCTTAAAAAAGAATTAGGACTTGATGTTGATTTCATGAATATTCCTAATCCTATTTAACTTACTTATCTATTATAATTTATGATTAGTCCCTTTTGGCTCAATACATTTAAAAACTGTTACCAGTTAAGGTATTGAGTACACAAAGTATGTGCATTCAAGCCATTATTTGGCTGTTTCCTCTATAAAAAAAACTGAATGTTTCTTACATTTTATAGTCCCAAAATCTTGTCCACATTGCTGGAAATAAGCAAATATCACGGAGTTTTTAATGAATTACCGCCCTTCCCAAAAGAAGCTTTTTTCAATGAAATATATCTTATCACTATCTATTGTTTTTCTTGTATGTACATTCCAGGTTAGTGGTCAAACGACAACTCCAGTAGAGCAGAAGCCAGCGTTAGCTCCCGCTTCCAGTACAGAAGAAATAAAAGCAGCTACACCACAAACTCAACCCGTTCCTGTGATTGAACCAGCAGTTGTTTTGCCTGAATTTTTTGAGATTCCAAGTCAAGTTACTCAAGAGGGGAACGAATTTAAGAATGTTGACCTTACTTCTTTCTTTGTGAATGATAAAAAGGATGTGAAAAAATATCGCATAACAGCTACAGGAGCCAAAAATTTAAGAGTAGTTGTAAATAGCAGCAAAGTAGTTAAAGCTAAACCCATGAACAAAGAATGGAACGGAACAGAAAGTATTGTCTTTAAAGCAACTGATGCTAAAGGAAATATTGGGGAAACAACTGTTGATTTTATTGTGGAATCGGTAAATGATGCTCCAACAATGAGAAAAATTCGTGGTCAAAAAATTCGCGAAGGCGGAAATTTTACTGCACTTGATCTGGCGGCGAGTGTAAAAGATGTTGATCACAAAATATCTGAAATGGAGTGGAGCTCTGTTGTAAGTTATAGTGGAGATAAACGAGAAGGTGAATTACTTGTTTCTGTTGATACACAAGGTAGGGCATTGATTGAAATTCCAGACACTAATTGGTATGGTACTGCTCAAATAGAGTTTACAGTGACTGACCCTGAAGGTGCTCAAGTGAAAGGCGCAGCTGAATTTGTGGTTAAATCAGTCAATGATAAACCAATCGCGGCTCAGATACCCGGTCAAAAAATTCAAGAGGGTGAGGTGTTTTCTGAAGTTGTACTTCAAGATTATATTACCGATGCAGATCATACATTTGAAAAACTAATTTTTACGGTCAAAGGCGCAAAGAAGCTGAGTGCTTCTATAAAAAATGGTATTTTAACTGTAACGACTCCTCACGAAGATTTTAACGGTCCACCCGAGCTGTTGACCATTCAGATTGAAGACCCAGAGAAGGGTAAAGTCATAACAAGAATTGCCTTTGAAGTGACTTCAGTAAATGACGCTCCAGAATTTAAGGACCTTCCTGCCTTTACTTTGGATGAAGGCAAAAAATTACCTGTTGTTGATTTAGCAGAGTATGTGAAGGATTTAGATCACAAAGTTAAGCAATTAAAATGGAGCGTTACGGGTAATAAGGCCATTCGTATCCAAGTGCGTGGTAGTAAGCTCACTTTTGAAGCTCCAAATGAAAATTGGAATGGTGAAGAATATATTATATTAAAGGCTATTGATCCTGAAGGGGCCTATGCAGAAGCGTCAGTTGCGATTACTGTTAACTCGATTAATGACCTTCCTCAAATAAAGAAAATTAAAAGTCAAAAGATAAAAGAGGGACAAAAATTTACAGCTATTAAACTCGATGACTTCATAACTGATGAAGACCATACAAAAGATCAGATTTCGTGGTCCTATGAAATAGTGCGTGAAGGAAAAACATTTCAGGATCTCGATCTTGATGTAATTGTCGACGCAAAAAGAGTGGCAACTATTATCGTGCCTGATACTAACTTTTATGGTGCTGCAAAGGTAGTGTTTACTGCCGAGGATTATGATGGAGCCAAAGTAACGACAACGGCATCTTTTTCGGTTGCGTCTGTAAATGATATTCCAGTAATTAAGAGCATACCAGATCAACGCATTGATGAAGGGTATGAATTTTTAGAAGTACTTCTAGATGACTATATATTTGATTCAGATCATGAAGTTGAAAATATGAAGTGGTCAGTAAAAGGCGCTAAAGCACTAAAAGCTACTGTAGACCAAGGCACCAGAACAGCATACATAAAAGTGCCTAATGAAGAATTTTATTGTAAACCTGAAAAATTAACATTTACCGCAGTCGATCCAGAAGGTGCAAAGGTCTATACAACTGCAACATTCGAAGTGCGTTCTATTAATGATGAACCTGAGCTAGCAGAGGTTCCAGGACAGGATATACGAGAAGGGAGTAGTTTTAAAAAAATAGACCTTAAAAAATATCTTACTGATATTGATAATTCATTTCGTGATTTTAAGTGGAGCTTAATAGGGTTTAAGCAGCTGAAAGCGTCAATGGCTGGTTCGAATTTGGTGGTGACTATCCCCAATAAAAACTGGAATGGTGAAGAGTACCTTACAATACGTGCTACTGATCCTTCTGGAGCATTTCGTGAGACACAAGTTGGATTTGTTGTGCAATCTATTAATGATGAACCCGTTATAAAGAAATTTAGAAATCAAAAAATCCGAGAAGGTGCTCTATTTCCTTCAGTAAACCTTAATACACAAGCCACCGATGAAGACCACCTGGCTAAGGACCTTTATTGGACTGTTGAAGCTAAATCGCTTACATCGTCCAATGGTGCTGAAATGATTGTCTCGGTGAGTCCTGAAAGAATAGCGAGTTTTGAACTCCCTGATACTAACTGGTATGGTACGACAGAGGTTACCTACATAGTAGAGGACCCTGAAGGTGCCTCAAAGAAAGAGACTGTTGTGTATGAAGTGACATCAGTCAATGATAAGCCAGTAATTGCCCGCCTCACAGGGCAAACAGTTAATGAAGGTGGCATGTTTACTATCATTAAACTTTCTGAACTTGCCAGTGACACTGATCATCTTCAATCACAACTGAAGTGGACTGTTAAGGGAGGGCGTAAGCTTAAAATGAGCATCTCTAATAATAGTGCTGTTGTTTCTATTCCAAGTAAAGAGTGGAGTGGCCCTACTGAAAAATTTACTCTAACTGTCACAGATCCTGAAAAGGGGAGAGCATCAGTAGTACTTGATTATACTGTTAAAGAGATAAATGACCCACCAGTTCTAAAAGTGATACAATCGCAAACAGTTAAAGAAGGAGAATTATTTTCTGCCTTTAACCTTAAAACACTCATGAGTGATATCGACAATAGGTTTAATGAGCTAAAAGTGGCAATACGTGGAGCTCGTGATTTGAAGGTTACCAACAGCGGTGGTAAAGTTAAGGTTGTTGCCCCGAATAAACATTGGCATGGCTCTGAAGAGTTACAGTTTACGGTTACCGATCCAGCAGGTGCTTCAGTAACTCAAAAAGCACTTTTTACGATTACGTCGGTAAACGACTTACCTCTTTTCAAAAAAATTAAGCCACAGACTATTAAAGAAGGCAAAAACTTTAGAAGTATTGACCTCACAAAATTTATAAGCGATAGCGATCACTCATTTGATGAGCTCAAATGGAAATGGGAGTTTATTCCAAAAAGAAGTACCGGACAAAAGAATGATCCCACTGTTGAAGTTTCCTCAGGGAAACAATTTATCATTATAACCCCTGATGAAAACTGGTATGGCAAAAGAGCACTCAAGCTTACAGCAACAGATCCCGATGGTGGCATTGCAACACAAATTGTTGATTATGCAGTAACATTTGTAAATGACCTTCCTCAAATGACATCTATTGCTCCCGAGGCGGTTAAAGAAGGAGAACAATTTAAAACATATGATCTCAATGCTTTGATAACGGATGCAGATCACAGTGATAGTCAAATTACGTGGAGCTTTACCGGAAACAAAGAGCTTAAGGTGTTGGTGAATAAGAAAAATATTGCTCGCATTAAAATCCCTAACAAGCATTGGAATGGTAAAGAATCTATAACATTTACTGCCGTAGACCCAGCAAAAGGCAAAGCAAAGCAACGGATCACTTTTGATGTTCTGTCTATAAATGATACTCCGACAATTAAGAAGATAGGGGGGCAGACAATTACAGAGGGTGGATCTTTCAAAGAAGTTTCACTGGTAGACTATGTCAATGATGTTGATCATAAAAGCAGTCAATTAAAATGGAGCATGACAGGGAACAGAGAGCTTAAAGTTAGGATTGCTGGTAATAAGCTTAAAGTTTCTCCTCCGAACAAGGAGTGGAATGGCTCAGAAATTATTACACTGACAGTAAAAGACCCTGAAGGGGCTCAAGCAACTATTGCAGTACCTTATACTGTTTCATCTATCAATGATAAGCCGGTGGTTAAAGCGATACGTGGTCAAAAAATTAAAGAGGGTGCTTCGTTTAAAACGCTATCACTTGATGAATACGTAATGGATGCAGATCATAGTGACGCACAAATGGTTTGGAGTACACAAGTGATTTCGAAAGCCAAAAAGCATGGTATACAGGTGACCGTTGACCGGAATAGAGTTGCATCAATTGTGTTACCCAATAAAGACTGGTATGGTGACTTCTCTATAAAATTTAGTGCAGTTGACCCAGAGAAAGCTTCTGCAGCAGTTACTGCTTCCTACTCTGTGACCTCGATAAATGATAAGCCTGTTATTTCACGTATTATTGGTCAAACAATTCAAGAAGGAGGCAAATTTACACTAGTTGAGTACAATCAATTTGTTTCTGATGCTGACCATTCGGTAAAATCATTGGCGTGGGAAATAAAAGGGAATAAAAAGCTTAAGGTCATTCACAATACGAAAAAGAGTCGTTTTCTCGTGCAAACCCCAACTAGTAACTGGTATGGTAAAGAGGTATTAAGCATATCTGTTAAAGATAGAGAAGGGGGAAGCTCAACAGTTAAAGTGCCTTTTGAAGTAAGCCCTGTGAATGATGCCCCTGTATTCAAGAAGATCTCTTCTCAATCTATTAAAGAAGGAGGAACGTTTTCTAAAATTGATCTTAATGCAATTGTAAATGATGTTGACCATAAGGATAGTGAACTAAAGTGGAATATTACGGGTAACCGTGATTTAACATTAAAGTCTCTTGGAGCAAAATTACTCGTTCAAACTCCCAATAAGGATTGGTATGGTAAAGAGACAATTACGTTTACAGTAACAGATCCTGAGGGTGCAGAAGTATCTCGTAAGGCTACATTTACTATTCAGTCAGTAAATGATATTCCTAAACTGAAGAAGTTTAAAAACAAAAAAATTAGAGAAGGCGAACAGTTTATCTCTATCGAACTTGATAAGTATGTTACTGATGGGGACCATAGTAAAGACAAACTACTTTGGAGTTACTCTGTTACAAAAGTAGAGAAAGGTAAAAAGAAGAAAAAGCGTAAAAAGAAAGGTAAGAGAGATACGAGTAACGATTTGCAAGTAGCTATAGATGCAGATAGAGTTGCAACTATCAAAGCGCCTCATGAACATTGGTATGGTGAATATAAGGTTACCTTTGCTGTTCGTGATCCAGAGAAAGCTCGGGCTGCAATGAGTGCTATTTATACTGTTACCTCTGTTAATGACTTACCGGTTCTGACAGAAATTTCTGATCAAACAATTGCAGAAGGTGGGTCATATAAGTCCATTAAGCTCAATGCTTTTGTCTCAGACGCTGATCACTCTAAGAAATCATTACAGTGGTCCATAAAAGGAAACAAAAAACTTAAAGTCGTTCACAATAAGAAAAAGAACTCCCTTTATGTGAAAACACCAAATAAAAACTGGTATGGGTCAGAGACAATTCAGATTCAAGTTGTGGATAAGGATGGCGGGAAAGCAAAAACGTCTGTAGTGTTTTCTGCAACACCTGTTAATGATAAACCAATTGTTTCAAAAATTAAGTCTCAAAAAATTAAAGAGGGACAGTCATTTAAAAAGGTTGACCTTAATGCTTTGGTGAAGGATGTTGACCATAAAGACCATGAATTAAAATGGAATGTGTCTGGCAATAAAGAGTTACAACTTAAGTCATCTGGTTCAAAACTTCAGGTAGTAGCGCCTGATAAGAACTGGTCGGGAAAAGAAAAATTAACCTTTACGGTAACAGACCCAGAAGGTGCCTCGGTGAGCAAAACCGCTGTTTTCTCAGTAGTAGCTGTTAACGACCCACCAGTTGCTGCCCGCTTGAAAGGTCAAAGAATCAAAGAAGGTGAACAGTTCAAAAAAATAGACCTTCAAAAATATGTATCTGACCCTGACGACAGCTTTTACTCCTTAAAGTTCTCAACAACACGCTCTAAAAAACAGAAGAATAATGAACTTACCATATCTATCAATAAACAAGGACTTGCAACCATTGAAGTTCCAGATGAGCATTGGTTTGGTAAAGAACGCCATACTATTGTGATACAGGATCCTAAAAAGGCAAAGGCAACAATTAACCTTGATTTTGAAGTAAAATCAGTAAATGATGCCCCTGAAGTATTTGGTATCCAAGACCAAGTAATAAACGAAGGTTCTGTATTTAAACCTATTGTACTTTCAAATCATGTTGAAGATATTGATCATGAGAAATCAGCTATCAAATGGAGTATAACTGGGAATAGAAAATTAAAGGTTTCTGTAAAGAAAGGAAAAGTCTATATCGCTCCGCCATCGAAAACATGGTATGGGCCTTTAGAGGAAATCACTTTTACTGCTCGTGACCCTAAAGGGGCAAAAAGTTCTAAGAAAATTATTTTTACAGTAAATAGAATAAACCAACCTCCAGTAATATCGAAAATTAAATCCCAGAGGATTAAAGAAGGTGGGACGTTTAAATCGGTACATCTTGATAAGTTTGTAAAAGATCGCGATGATAAAGACAATCGACTTTTTTGGTTTCTTGAAGGTAGCAGTCAACTCGTAGCAACGATTGATTATAACCGGGTGTTAACGGTGAAGATTCCTCATGAAGATTGGAATGGCAAAGAGACCCTTAAATTGACGTGTCAAGACTCCGAGGGGGCAAAATCATCAGTGAAGGTTGCATATGTGGTAAAATCAGTAAATGATGCACCGCGCGCATTGAGTGATGCCTATAGTACTGATGAAGGCAAACGATTACGAGTTAAGAAGAAGAATGGGGTATTGGTAAATGATACAGACCCTGATGGCCCAAAACCACGCATCGCTAAGTTAGTTAAGAAGCCCAAAAATGGTAAGATCAGCTTCAAGAAAAATGGATCATTTACCTATAGACCTAAAAAAGGTTTTAGCGGTGATGACACCTTTCAGTATAAAGCGAAGGATAAGAAGGGGAAATGGTCAAAACCTGTTGATGTAGACATAACAGTATTCTTTAAGTTACAGGATATTCGGAAGTAGCAGAGAATCAGACAAATAAAAAGGGTGTCTTTAGAGAAGACACCCTTTTTTTATACTCTTATATTTCACCAGCGGCTAAAGCTATCGGTGATTTATCATCAGTGGATTTGAATATTACTTAACTGCTACTAATGGCATAAATAGGGCAACATCACTATTTCTAACACCATTCACTGAGTTTACTCTCATATTATGAAGGTCAGTCCACTCTTCTGATGGGAGTAGTTTCTGAGTCGCTTGTGAGCGATTGTTCTGAATTATAATATCTTGATCTTTAAGCTTGAGAAGCTGATCTTCAATTGCCCAACCATTTTCACTGTTTTCTATCACTCCTTGTAAGAAACCAAGGGTTGCGGGTTTCCAGCACATGATATCTGAGCCCGATATCGAACGGGTAGTACAAGCAAGAAACCCTGCAAACAAAAAGGTACTCTCTGCACCTTCTGAAGCATGAATTTGAGCAAGAACTTCAAGGAGCGCCGAGTCTTTGGGTTGTACAAAGAGGGGAGTATTGTGCTTATGAGAAAGAACGCTTGCTTTGTCGATAAGCTCAGTAAAACTTGCATCGACCTCATCAATAATTGTTATTGATGTAAGTGTCTCAGAATAGTCTGTTAAAAGCTCTTCAAGAGCCTCAAAATGGTTTTCTATGGTGAGTTCAGAAATCAGTATGATATTCTGTTTATTGCGTGCACGAGTCTTCTTAATAAGTTTATTGAGGGTAGTGCACCACCCAGCAATTTCTAAGAGTTGATCATTCTTAAAGAGTGCTTGTGTGCTCTGTTCGATAAACGATTCAAGTTGAGTTATGACCTCTTTTGCACTTTCAGTGAGGAGCTTATAGCCTGGCTCTGAACCTGCAACTGAGTCAACAAAATTCTGGGCAGGGCTATTGCTTGCAGATGCAGTATTAACTTGGCCAAGTATGGCATTAATGGTGTCATCATGAGATGTTGTTGATTGCGGCGCTATGTCGGGTATAGAGGGTTTTACTATATCAAACATTGCATTGATAATATCTTCTTTTGTAGAACCTTGGAGCTGAATTGCAGTGAGGTCGCTGTTAAAAGTCTCAAAATCTATAGTTCTATTGAGGGCGTCTTTGCATATTGCAAGTGCTGCTCTCGTTTGGTTCAGTAGTGGTATGTCAAGATTTAGTGGTTTTGTTGTTGCTATCTCTCTTCCGGTAACTACAACAGATCCAAAAAGATCGCCACTATAGAGTGGGGTCTCTACGTTACAAGAAATAGGTATGGTTGCCGAGAGGCACCCTTCGATTGAACCTAGTGTTTCGTTGTTAACGACAATAGGAGAGAAGGATGAAAAGGAGCGTGGTAATACAATAGCATGGTGCGCTTCTGTAATATCATTATTTACTTTCTTAGCGGATGTCGACGGGTTAGTTGAAACACCGGTCGTGACAAAAGTTTCTTCAATTTTCATAGAAGATCCTATTTTTCGCTAGTAATTGTCAGGTCATCTTGAATTGGTGCTAATTGAGTAGTGGTTTCATTAAAGAAAAAGAGGTATACAAGTCCAGCTGCGCCTGCAGCACCAAGAACACCACCTGCTATTTTAAGTCCATTGCCAGAAACAACAGATGCTGATGATGATTGAAAAAACTCTTCAGAGATCATAGTGAGGTTTTTACTGATACCACCATCTACATAGTTCTGTGCAATAGTCACCGTTTTCCCTGCAGTTACATCAAATAGCTCACAATGTATCGTAATAGCCCCGTCTTTCTTTTCTATAGATGGGATAATGAGATAATCAGTTTCAAGAGCTGTTCCGAGCTCTTTCTTACAACTCGCTTCACAACGAGTAGGAACCATAACGCCTTTACGTTCGAGCATCGAGTCACGTTTACGAAGACTCATGACGGTCACTGCGTCATTTACGGTCAAAATGGTGATAAATCGTTCTTGAATATCTTCGATAACAGCAGTATTTTCAATACCTTGAACATCAAAGTCAAGTACCGATGCAGTTGGTGCATCGGCAAAAAGAGCTGAAGCTGTTAAAGTAAGTGCTATGAGTAATGAACGCATTGTATCTCCGGTGGTATAAAATTTAGAATGCCTACTAAATATGGTTAATTTTGAGTATTTATTCAATGAAAGTAAACGGGATATTACATGAATGGCGATGGTTTTTGGTGGGATTGTGATGAGGGTCACGTTTGAAATAAATATTGGTATTAAAGATTGTGCAGCTTGATCTATTTGGGTTAGGCCAAAATCATTATTATATTTCATACACAATGAACTAGGAGGTTGTTTTGGGAATATTATTAGTGTGCGCTATTGCTTTTTCATTATTTTTTATTGGGTGTCCAAAGGACCTTAAAACGGTCGGTACTGTTGATATTAGTAAATTGATTACTCAAAAGGATCTTGCGGAGATGGGGTATGAGAAAGCGGTTGATTCGCTTTTGGGGGAGATTGTTACGGTTTCTGGGTTAAAACACATAAGTGTAACAGGTGATGTAGGTATGGTAAAAGAACGTAATATGTGTGATCAATACTTTTATATGGCAGATGAATATAATAAAAATTTTCGACCAGTAAAAATAAGCGGATATACGACAGCAATTTCAGGGCTATTTAATTTGAATAGTAATCAGATTAAAGGAATCTTTAGCCATTCAAAAAATGTTTCCACATCTATGGATGTGGAGGAACCTACATTTTTTAAGCAAGATGTATGTGATCCTGGGCCAAATAATCCAGAGCCATATAAGAATACTCCAGAATTTACTCGTGAAACAAATACTAATATCATAAATAGCCCTGACTTGATCGTGACGGGAAAAATTGTTGAAATCCATGGGAAGCCTGGGAAAAATATCACCCTTTCCATTCGAGCGATAGGTATTAGTTATTAGTATTTTTAAAATTTCAAGAAAATAAAGTGCTATGGGATTCATCCCATAGCACTTTATTTTTGCACACTTATTACAAAATCTGAACCTTCTAACAGGGTAAAAGCTTTTGAAGTAGCTTTAGTAAGGTTTTGATCTCCACAGAGTTGAAAGAGTGGATAAACTTTACATTCTGTACTTCCCTCATCCCAATCTGTAACATCATTTTTATCGATTACAAGAGAACCATAGATTTGTTGACCGATAAGAGTTGTGTCTGCTAATTTGTATAAATTCCAATGATTGCCTTTAACTTTTATGTTGCCGTCCATCCAGCCAATGTTTTCTTCTCTCAATTTAACCCAAATCTGTTTGTCTAGATAGTTATTGATTTGGATATTGTATGTTATAAATTTATTTGAGTGAAGTATATGTGAATTCACTTTTACTTCTGGTTTAGAAATGCTTAAATGTTCATTAAATAATGAAATCTCATTCTTCTTTCCAGGTTCCTTAATTTGAGGGGCAACCTTAAACACATTGTCGTCATGGCCCTTGAAGAAATCGTGATTGGCACTAAGTTCAAAGAGAGATATTATGTTTTTATCATCATCAGTCTGTTGGACTTCTTCAGTCTCTCCATCTTTATCAACTAGCTTATCCAAAGTAAATTTAATATGGCAAACTAATGCCCATTTTCCTTTATTAGGTTCAGCACATTCTTCAACAACTAATTTTAAGTCATCAAGGTATTCTAAATTAGCTCCATTAGATGGAATAACTTTCAGTAACCCTTTTGCATCATCAAGTCCAGGTTTGTCACAAACATCTAATGTTTGAAGCTCAAAGGAGGTCCACTCACCAATAACAATAGAATCTTTAGCTCCTTCTGAAAATCCGATATTTTTTCCAAATTTAGATTCATAAAACATGATTTCTTTTTTAGGTAATTCAATTCTATCCATAAAGGGGAGTGAAAGATACGATTCATCTCCAAAAACTATACGGTCTTTATTAACATCATATAATTTACCGGTAAGGAAGTTATATTGAAGTTGTAGATACGAGAGCTGAAAACAAAATTTACCATCTATTTGAAGTGATGCTGTTGGGTCCCAATCGAAATCAGCTTCACCATCTTTTGTCGACCACTCTAGGGAGAAAGAAATCCCTGCACTTTTTGTGAGGCTCGCTTGTACGTATGCCTTCACGGCAAGTGCTTCAAGAAGGTCTTGTAATGGAGCAAGTAAATCCTGTTCGCCATTGTCTTCACCAAAAGTGTCATCGCCATTGGCATCTTTAAGAGAAGCTATTTCACTTGCAGCCATTGTCCAAACAGCTTGAAGAATGACATCTAAACTTATTTTTCCTTCGCCGGAAATGCCTATGCTAAAGGTATGCTTTGTGCCACCATCATCTTCATCTTTCTGATCGTAGCTCACCTTAAATTTAATTTCTGCACTAGCACTGAGTTTAACTTGAAAGTTCAGAAAACCAAAAAGTATCAAGCCACATGGCTGTGGGAAAACTTTTTTTGACTTGCCTTCGAAAATACTTAATTCAACGCCAAAGGTTGTAGAGTTATCCTTAGTTGTATCACTCTTTAACTTGTTAAGTACTTTCTTAAAGTAGGTATCGCCATCTTGGCTGGTCATTTTCATTTCATCAGAAAACTCATTACCAATATTTTTAAGTAATGGCCAAAAGTATCCTTTCTTTTTAGTACCGACCTGCCTCATACCTTTTGCTAAAGCAAGAGATTCTGTTTTTGTTTTAGAAACAAACTCTTTGTATTTGAAATCCGGCCCTAGAATGCCAGCTTTAATTGCTGCTTTATATGCATGACCGAGAACTTCTGTTAACTTTTCAAAATTTTCGGCTTCTTCAATCGTTTTCTTTATTGAGGTAAAGTTATCAAAACCTGCAACAGCATAGGCTGCAAGTATTTCTGCAGCTCCAACATTGTCAATAAGAAAATCAATAGTTTTCAAACCTTTTTGCAATTGCTTTCTATCTTTGCCCTTCGCTGCCATCTTTGCTTGTGCGAAAAGGAGAACACCACTAAAAACTGATACAGCAGTGGAGATACTGAGAAGTGATACCCAATTGATTTCTTTGGGCTCAGCGGCTTTATATGAGCTAGGTGTGATTTTATTAATGAGTTGTATTGACTCCTTAGGGATTAAGGCAATAAGCATTAGATTTTTGTTGCCGCTAATGATTCTATCACGCCTCCATGTATGATTTTGGTAAGTTTGCGGATTATTTCTGTCATTTCTAATGGGGTCTAAGTTATTCATATTGGTCATTAGGGCATCATTGTCCATTTCAACCAACATATTAGACTTGAAATTTGATTCAAAGTCGTAGTCTGCGTTTCGTGCCCAAATTTTTAAATAACAACCAGCGGTATAATCATTTGGATTATATTTTTCACCATATTTTTCATGTATCTTTTTAAGACGTTCTGCTTGCCCTTTTTGAGAGTGATCATTGCGAACATCAACATAAAATTTATATTTTATTACACCGTCAGTTTCTGTATCTACTAGAATATCTTGGGTAATTTGCTTATTTTCAGTATCATGTCTACGAGATACAAGTTTTTGGTCTGCTCCATTAATTTCACCAAAAAAGAATCCAATTCTAGGGAAATCATCAACTACCCAACCATTTTCATCAACCGCTTTACCAATAGAAGGGGGTTGTAAAAAAGACCATACTTCTGCATTAGGCCATGTTTCCGCTCTGCCTGGAAGGTACGATCCTCCAGGGGTGATTTCTAGAATAACCCACTGTCTTACGGAGTTACAAAATACACCAGAATGCTTATTCTTTCCACTATACTGGAGGCTTGAATTATTTTCAATTACGAGTGTAGGTTTGTTATCATCATCTTTGTCTGTTTCAACTTCAAGGTAATCACCAATCTCTTTTTTGTATTCATCCGAAAAATCAAGTTGTGGATTTTCATGCGTTTTATCAAATGATTGTTCGGTGTCAGTCCAGTAAATTCTTACACCCTTCCAGCTTTCTTGGGAGGTGTTTATATTTTTAAATGCTTTAGATGTCATAAATTGTCCAAGTAAACATTAACGTTTTTTCATATTCGGTTCCGTATATGTGAAGGAACCAGTAATATATTTATGGTCTGTCCCATCTGATATATCTTTATCGCGTTTCCCATCAAGACTAGTAGAGTCCTGTAGCATGTCGCCAGGGTGGACGGCTGCTTTCCCATTGTAAAAGAAGGTTTCGCCTTTTATACCCCATGTTGCGCTGTTAAACCTACATGGTAGAACTTCAAAAATATCATCTGGATTTTGAAGTTCCTTGTCTATATACCATCTTTCAGGCTGTTTGGGATTATAGGCCGTAAATTGTTTAGGGTTGTCAAATGGGTCTAAGATTTTCGTAAAATCACTATAGAGAGTAATTGCAAATAAATCGAATGGATAGTAGTAGGTACTGCCACTTAAAAAAGGCAGTCTCGTATCAGGGTACTGATCTTTATACAACTCATAGAGTAAATGTGGAAGAGGGTTATAGTCATCTGTCCACGATGGAATCTGCAACTCTACCCCTTCTTCTAAAGGCTTTTTAAAATCATCACTTAATACATCTTTGTTGAATTCAAAAAGAGGTATAGCTGAAGGAAACCCCCATGAGTATGCTATTGCATTAAGGTTTTCTCCTTTTTGAGTAATATGAGTCAATGGTAAAATTGAAAAAGAATACCAAGGATGACTACATTTATATTTACTCCACCAATCATTTCTAAAAATGGTGTCAGCCCAAAAAACGCCTTCAAATTTTGTGTCAAATGTATATCCGTCATTTTCTGGTTCATCGATTGAATATGTCATTCCTTCATAATAATCAAGTCGTTTTAATTTTCGAATATCATATTCTTCATCAGGATGAAAGGGGATTGGAGAGAGGTTACCTTCGGCATCTAGCTCTTGGTCTGAAGCTCCTTTAATGATCATATATTTAGAGGGCATTAAATTAGGGTTATTATCGGATTCATTCTCGGGGGCATTGAAATGTTTAACTGCAAGATCACACATGTAGTCATAGTTTAGTGAATATGCTCCTAATAGGGCTGCACCAAATCCTTTTTCGTCCTCAATCTCTGTTAATATCCTTGCAGCGTATTTTATAGTAAATTCAGGAATTATTTTAAAACTGTTTTCATAGCCTGACCATATTCGATTTTCAGTTTGAAAAAAATCTGACATTACTCTTCCTCCGGTAACACTTCAATAGTTGCTTGACCAGGAGGTACATCCTCTAATTCTATCTTCCCATCTCCGTCAGTTGTGCCTTCTACTATAGCGCCGGTTGCAAAATGGACTTTTACCCTTCTCTCTGCAATAGGTGTATCTTTTGGGTCAAGTACTGTGGCAGTAAATATTGCGGTAATTTTAACTGCAGGTGCAACTGCAATTAAATGTTCTGCAATTACATAAGCGTTTAAACCTGATAATTCAATATCATCATTACCTATTACATCGAAAATATGATCCTCAGTCAAAGTCCACTCAACCTCAACAGCCTCACCAGATATCTCAGCATCAATAGTCTCGAGTACATGTTGATCTTTATTATTGACCAGAGCCATAATCTGAACCTTACACGGTCCATCCTCAAATCCAGGCGCCTCACAAGTAATTGTAACTGCTTCATCCTGTTGTACCGGATCAGAACCAATCTCCGCATTACACAAATCCTTAACTTTAATCTCAACACTTCCAGCCTCAGCATACCCTTCATAGTGTGCTTCACCCTCAGAATTACTCGTTCCAATAAGCTCTTCACCAGCAGGATCAGTCATAGTAAAGGGAACACCATTAACTGGTTTACCGGCTGCATCTAAAAATTCTACATCAACAATGTGAAGTTCAGTAGGCTCTGTAAGCTCTTTTACTTCCATGGCAGTTATGCCGCCCGGGCCTTTCGTCGCGGCTTTAGCAGCGCTTGCAGCAGCGGCTGCGGCACCACCGCCTCCACCTCCGGCACCAGGGCCGATAAGTACGGTCATCTCACCAAGGATTATGGTTGATGGGGGGCCAACACAGACTGCCATATCGCCCATTACTGCTGCTGGCATTTTACCAATGAGTACGGTTGGGGAACCGGGTCCACTGATAGGGCCACCAACGTGGGGGATAGGGGCAGGCGCAGGTGTGGCCATCGGACACATATGCATATCTGTTAACCGGGCTGCGGGCATTTTTCCGATCATTACTGTCGGACATCCTGGGCCACTGATCATACCGCCGTGCGCGGTAGAATCCATGAGTCGTGCGGCTGGTTTACCGGCCATTGAACACCTCCATACCGAATTTAAATTCAGAAAAATTTTTCATAGACTCCACACCTTCATAAAAGCTTGAAGCACGCCAGACCAGGGTAAGTTGATTGGTCTCTTTGTGGATCTCTACGGTCTGAATAACAGTATCCATAATTTGAAGTCCGGTGCCGACATTAAGCCATGCCTTCATAGTAATACCGGGAAGTTTACATTCAAATTTGGGATGTTCTGCATCCATGTACATCATTCTGATTGTTTCGTCGCCCTTGAGATACGGAAGTCGCATCCCTGTTTGGGCACTGTTGTAGAATAAGGGATTGATTAAAGGGGTTGGGTCGCCGAGGGACTGGGGGTCAGCACCATTAGCCAGCTGTTCTTTTCTGGCCGCTTCATTAGCGATGTGTTGTTCCATAGGTAGTCCTGCGTGTAAATATCGTGGGTAGCTATTTTTTGCTACAGGCCCTAACCCTACAGGGTCAGGTGCTTTTTTCCAATTATTATAATCTTTGAGAATCAGTTTCTCAGGGGTCAGTAAGTTATAAGGGTCTTCTAGGTTAGGGAGCTCAAGATCATGTAGAGAGTCAGCTTTCTCTTTAACAACAAAGCCTTTCCCTGCGGGATTTTTCTGATAGGTATATTGCACACCCTCATCCGACTTATCATCGATGCCACCATAGGCTAAGCCAGAGTGGATAGGCATCTCATCAAATAATTCGGGTTCGGTAAATTCAAATCCAAAGGGTGTTTTATTTACCTTTCGGTTTCCAAAAACTCTAATCTGTTTTATAAAGTTGCCAATACCAACGGCAAGATCAAAATACTTGGCTCGCTTCCCATTGGGAGCTATTGCCTTTCCTTTAAACAGAACGTCAGTTGCAGGCTTAAATGCCACAAGATCTGATTCATGTTTAATGGGATCAGTAATGGGGTTGTCACCATAATACTCATCACTATCGTGAAAAGGAATAGGTGATTCTTTGTCGATTTGAGCAATAAGACCATGTTCGAAATTGAATGTCTCTTTCCCAAGCACTGACAATATGGGCGTACCGTCTGGTGATGTTCCTGGGATTATTCTCGTAAACATAGTTTTAGTTCCAAAAGTTTCTTCAATAGGTAAAACAAAATATCAACTCGCAGGGTTAAAAAGCAATTATTCTAAATACACTGTGTATACCAATAGGGGTGTCACTGTAGTTGTTAATAAAAAGTTCGACACTCTTTTTCAAAATAAGATGCTTCCCATCCGTTCAAGTCTTAAACAGTTAGGAGTAAATTATATAAAAAAAAGGGTGATTAATTGTTTTGTAAATAATCGTTTACAAATAGACGTCCAAGGTCGTCAACAGCTTTGAGGAGTTCAAGCTCTTTGTACTCACCCATCTTCCATGTATCCCACGTCGCAGCATCAACCTGCTTATTGTTAAAGCCCAGATAGGCTCCTTGGTGTATTTGGAGTGAAAGGTGGGCGACATAGGTACCCTGGTTACTACTAATTGCATTTATAAAAAGTTTTAAAATCACACTACTTGAATTTTCAATTTTAAAGCCACGTCTTTGAAGCCGCTTTGTAATGATCTCACGGTACTCTTTTTCAAAGTGCTTGAGCTCTTTATTACAGTGAACCCGAACTTCTACCCCAAATTGTTTGAGGTTTCGTAGTGTTTTACCGCCATAATAGACATCGGATGCAGAGAGAGGGGCTAATAACAGAAGGAGGGCTAAAAGAAATTTCATAATTACCAGTTTTTGGGTATTTTAAGTGAAAAATAGCAAAAAGCGCTATTTTAAAAGGGTTAAAACCACAAAAAAGTTAGTAAGAATTACCTGGTTATCTTATGAATTTCTACAAATAAGCGATTATGGCCTCAAAAGTGTGATGAGCGTCATACCTGTGTTTTGACCTTTCTGATTTTTAATTATATTTGTCATAAATAACCAGATAATTGAGATTATGCCAAAATATCTAATTGCAATCACTATCGCATTCTTATTCATAGGGTGTGCGGGAACTCCAAAAGTACGAACGGTACATGTTGAAAAAGAGTTTTCGAGAGCTGGTGGTAAAAATATTAATGAGAAACTTGTCAAATGGCGAGAGATCAAGAAAGAGAAGCTGAAAGAAGTTGCTGATAGTTATCTCGGTGTCCCGTATCTTTGGGGTGGTAACACACGTAAAGGAATAGATTGTTCTGCATTTATCAGAGCGGTATTTAAAGAGGTCTACGATCTTGATATGCCAAGAAGAGCGACCTGGCAGGGCGAATTTGGCGTATTTATATTTAAGTATAATATTCAGCCGGGTGACTTGGTCTTTTTTGGACCCGATCCAGAAGATATTACTCATGTAGGTCTCTATATGGGAGATGGTAAATTTATTAATGCAACCTCCTCTGGCGGGGTAAAATACTCAGGCCTCGATGAGAAGTATTGGGCAAAACAGTATCAGTTTGCAAAGCGGTTTGTTTATTAAGAATAGACTTTAGAGGCGCCCTCAAAGTGTAGTATGGTGATTAATTGGGCTCAGAGTATCTCTGAGCCTTTTTTGTTTCTTTAAGTTGTGTTGTGTGACCGTTAAGTGTCTTTTGTTCACCAGAGATCCGTCTCCTCATTGAATTATGATGAATTACTTAAGGGGACTGAGTGAAGGCCTATCTGGTATAGCCATCCTTCATGCGGTTAGTGACTTTATAAGAATGACCCAGAAGTCCTCTGAACTCATAAAATACATGAACGGAATAGACAAATGTCGAATAGAGAAGAGTGGATAAAATAAAAAAGAGGCTGTCTCTTAATTGGAGACAGCCTCTTTTGATATAATCGAGTAATACGGGAATAGATTAACGTTTGAGTTTTTCTAATTCGCTTTTGAGGTACTGAACCTCTTTCATTAGGAATTCAACTTTCTCTTCGAGGCTCATATTTGATGAAGGTGTCGATGCTTGATCGTTCATAGATGTTGAACTTCTCTTACGGTTCTTTGTAATAGTAAGAGGCACTCCATATTTCGTTAAAATATCATCAAATTTTGATGTACCAGATCCTGAACCATATACGACAGACTTAACGGCTTTATTTATTTTACGGAGAAGCTTAGGAAATTTTTTATTTACTCCCATAACATACTCTTCTTCAGTGAGAGTAAGGTCAAGTGTTTTAACCCGTGGATTAACAGTTGCTTCGTAGTCTAGGATAACTTTGTCAGCGATGATTGCATCAACTTCATTATTTGCAAGTAAATCATAGGTTTCAGACATTTTAGTGACCAACTCAACCTTTGCTTTCTTAATAAACTTTTTAAGAAAGGTATTACCTGTTGATCCGGCTACTGCTGCCACATATTTACCGTTAAGGTCAATGGCAGAAAAGACGCGATTATCTTTTTTCTTAGTCATTATTCCAAGACCAGTCTTATAGTAAGGCATAGTATAAATAATGCCATCTTTTTTATTTTCTTTCACAGAAGAGATAAGGAGGTCAATACGGTCTTTCTTGAGTTTCTTTTTACCCTCTCTCAGGTTAGAAATCTCGATAATTCTAAAGCGTACTCCAAGTTTTGTAGCAATAGCTGCGGCTAATTCATATTCAATACCTTTGAGGGTGCTCTGTTTCATTTTACCGAAAGGAGCAGTGCTACTGAGCATACCTACTGTTAAAGCATCTTTTCCAATAGCTTTAAAGCTACGGCTTAATACTGGTGAATATGAGAGGGCAATAATAATGAGTAAAGAAATCAGGTGTTTCATTGTGTTCTCCATTTCTTTTGAGTCTATTTAAGTTCAGTTACACATCTAAAGCCAATAAATTTTGCACCTTTTGATGAGGCCATATCGACGAGACGGTCTGGGTTAGTGCAACGCTCAGAAGGCATATTGTATGAACAACCTGCGTGAAAGGCAGTTGAAGCACTTTCACCGACTCCCTCTTCCACAACCCATTCTGAAACATTACCCAAAATGTGATTGAGGGTATTGCCTTGGTTAATTGAGGTAACTGCTTGAGGCTTGTCAGTAGAGTTTACAATACTTTTAGGAGCGACACTGGTTGTGCTAAACTCTTTTTTCCACTCTTCTGCTGTGGGGAGGCGTTTGTTTTTCCATTTCGCATAGGCCATTGCATTTGCATAGCTTACATTCACAACAGGATAGGTTTTATACTCTGGATTTCTAAAATAGTCTTCAATTTCAGGGAAGCCTGGATCAACAGGGTAGGTGGTGCGTGTACGGTCACAGAACTCTTTATATTCTGCATTGGTTACTTCTGATTGGTCAAAAATAAGTGCAACTTCAGCATTTTTGGCAGCTGTTGAGTCGTAGTTAAAGCTAGGAGTGTATTCACCTTGCGTAGCAGGGCGTGACTTAGATTTTTTACCAACAAGATCAAAAGAGAGAGCTGCAGATAGGTTGAAGCCGAAAAATATTTCAGATTGCTCACCCATTACAGCAAAAGGAACGCCGGCTTGTATTGTGAAGTTGTTTGTTGCATCAAAAATAGCTCCAATTTCCAAGGCAGCTCTAAATGATTCACTGTCTTTAACAGAACCTGCAGAATCTTGATTTGCTAATGAATAGAACCCATCCAAACCTAAGAAGGGAAGAACTGGTCCAAGAAGATATCCTGCTTGTAAATGAGCAGTAGCAACACCACCGAGTTGTTTATTGTTATCGTCTAGGTCAGGGAAGTTATATTCGTAACCAACTTGGCCAAGGAACTCTGCTCCATAAAAACTTTGAAGGGTAATGAGGTCAGCTGCAACAGAGTAGGCATTCGTTGTATGTTCATCTTCATTTTGATCACCATTTGCAAATTTAAAGTCAACATTTATTGCTGAGTTTATTGGTCGGTGAGTGTATTTAAAGCCTGTGGTAATATCCATTCTTGAAAATGCATTCTCAGCACTATCTTTGCCAATGGTAGCATAAGGGAGATGTGCATGAAATTCAATGTTCATAGGGAGACCAACGCGAAGGATGATAGGCATCATATATTGTTTACCAAGAGCATCATTTGAGTAAGTAGTGTCACCCTTTGCTTCTCCTAGTTTTCCATTATATATGCCAGTTCTATGTTGATAGGCATACCCTAATTCAAACTGAAGGTAGCCTGGAGCTACAGAAAGATTTTCATTGAGGAATGATTTATTACGGTAAAGAAAGTCATGCTCTATTTTTTCTGTCTCATCAAGGTCGATGTTCACCTTATATTTGGCAGACTTAAAAATAGGCTTCACGGGTTTGAGAGTAATATTATGTGTGCCCAAAACCATTTTGTCATTAATATAGGGCGTTACCTCTTGCTCTGTGATGTCGTTTAATATTACAGTAGCACTATCAGGGGTAGTGGTTACTTCGAGGGTGCCAAATCGTGGACTTGCAGCAAAAGTTTCTAGGGCAAGTAATGATGCTGTTGCGGTAATTATAGTTATTTTTTTCACTGTTACTATTCTCTTCGTTTTATAGTGATAAATGTCAATAAGCACTTCAAAAATAGTATAAAACGAGTAAATTTAATGTTAAATTCGCAAATCATCTATATACGGTTTAACTTTTATGATAAAGAAAATTTCTTGGTTAGAGGGAATGGCACTGCTTCCCCATCATTTTCAGCAGGCAGAAAAGTATTATGAATCACTTATTTCTTCTAAAATTATTGCGCTTAATCCAAATTCATTTGGCTTTACTTCCTTAACTGTAGACTCTTATGCCCTTTCAAATGGGGTGTTTTCTATTCAAGAGTGCAAAGGGATTTTCCCGAGTGGTCTCTTTTTTGAGTCTAATGACGTGGAAAATCTTGTCGAATCCCGTTCAGTAGGTGAGATGTTCCCTGCAGAGAAAGAATCTCTTGATGTCTTTCTTGCTGCACCACTCCAAGAAGAAACTAAAGCAAATGTCACTGATGACAAACAATCAAGCTCTGCGCTTTTTATAAAAGATCAAAAAGCGGTTCCCGATGTTAATACCGGATCTAACTCAAAAGCGGTCACTTATTCAAAGTTAAACTTGAAAATTGTGTTTGAAGGTGAACAAATAACGGGGTATGAGGTCTTAAAAGTTGCAGAACTTAAAAGAAACTTACAGGCTCAAATTGCGGTGAGTGATACATTTATGCCTATTACTTTGGCGCCGATAGCATCTCCGTATGTGCAGCAGAGTCTGAAAAAGGTCATTGATAAAGCTACTGAGAAACAGACGTGGCTTATCGGTCAAAATTTGGTGATGGGCGGAGAGAATCTATCCAGTTGCCTGCTTCTTTTGACACTGAATCAGTTTTTACCGGTGCTGAATAGTTATTATATAAATTCAAATACATCGACAGAGCAACTCTATATTAAGCTTTTGGAGTTTGCCGGAGCCCTTTGTACTACCAATCCTGTAGTAAAATCTAATGAACTCCCTATTTATAATCATGCAAGTCAGCAGCACTGCTTTGAAAAGCTGTTTGATGGACTTAAAGCACTGCTCGAAGCATCAGTGGACCTACGTTATGAATTGACAAAAATGAAACAGAGCACAGCAGGTGAGTATCAGGGTGATTTAACCAATGCAAACCCATCAATATACTCTGAAGTATTTCTTGCCATTGACTCTCCACTTGATACCCAGACATTGGTAACTCAAGTGAAGCAGATTGGTAGAGCGGCGCCAATCGCTAAACTCAAGAGCCTTGTTGTATCGGCTCTTCCGGGAATTGATATTGATTATGTTCTCGATCCACCACTTACAATTAGCCCTAAACCAGAAAAAACCTATTTTAAACTATCCAATACTCATCCGCTGTGGAATGAAGTGGTTGCAACTCGAATGTTTGGGCTGCATCTTCCTCCTGCAATTACTGTTACTGCAGTTGAAATTATTGGACTTAAATCTTAAAAGAGTATAAAAGGCAGACAATGAATAGTTCTTTTATAAAGCACGCTGCTCCCTTAATAAATATGGGGGTTCAGATTCAAAGCATTCAATTTGAGTCGCCAGCAAAGTTGCAAGAAGATATCCTTGAAAAAACCGAAGCATTTGTCGAAGCTGCAACAGCAATGGGGAAGAGTGGAGGTGAAATTGAAGAGGCGAAATATGGCCTCTTATCTTTTCTTGATGAACTCATTTTTAAAAACAGTAGTATTGGGTATGAATGGCTTGAATATCGCCTTATGATGAAGGTATTTAACGATCAGCTCGCTGGTGAAAGCTTTTTCACAAAATTTGATACCTATGTGAAGGATGATACGAAACGAGATTTAGCTGAATTCTATGGGGTATTGATGCTTCTTGGTTTTCAAGGAAAGTTTCAGCTCGAGGGCCTTGAAGGGCTCCAGCTTAAAATTAAAGAGGTAACAGATCTACTGTACCCTAATGCAGAAGGGGCGGTCCCTGACCTCTCAAAATTTGCAACCATAGCTCCAGGGGCGCTCCCTCGTGAAAAAAGTGGAAAGTCGTTTCTACTCTACGCATTTGGACTGGTAATTCTCTCGGGAATTGCATATATGGCACTTCTTACACTCGCTCAGGTATAACAGAAATAGGAAAATTAATGAAAGCGATAAAATCACTCTTTTTTTGGATCTGCGTAGGTATCATAGCTCTTGCTGTAGGTTTTTACTTTACGGCACCTATGATGGGCCTCGAAGACTCTCTCTATAACATACTCATTTCCGCTGCTATTGCAGTCCTTGGGCTCTCAATAAGTTTTATCATAAAAATGAAAAAGCATTATAACTCTATTCAAAAAAAGAAGCCTCAGTCAAATGCTGCTGAGTGGGAGACGAGTTGGCAAAAGCCTTTGGCTGATGAAACCAAAGAAATTCTCAAGCGTATTCAAGAGGTGTATAAAAAGACCAATGTTAGTATCGAGAAAACGAAATTCTTTCTGGTTATTGGACAAAAAGGCTCAGGTAAAAGTACCCTTATTCGTGAAAGTGGCCACCATATGCGCTATATCTTTCCGACAGCTCGCGATAAACAACAGAGAAGAAAAATATTTTTTAATTGGAGTGTTTCTGATAATGCTGTCTATATAGAAGCACCGGCTGATTACCTTGCAAATGGTGATAAAGTAGCCCAAGAACTCCTCTTTTTATTAGAGCTCCTCAAAGATGAACCGAAGAAGAAAACTCTCGATGGTATCATTGTAACAGAGAAAGTACACGATTTAGCAGATAAGGATAATGCTAAGGCTCGTGCTCAAGTTAATAGAAAAACGGTTGAAGGAGTTATGGCTCAGATTCAACTTGAACTTCCTGTCTATGTTGCGCTCACCAACCTCGACACCCTTCCTGGCGCTAAATTATATTGTGATGCCCATGAAGAGAGTTTTTTAAATCAAAGTTTTGGTGTTTCTATTAAGCACTCTGAAGCAAAGGATACCCGGTCAGTTTTTGATAAACGGTATGGTGAGCTCCTTGATGGGCTCTATGATAATCAGATGTTTAGTATGTATTCTCAACAGAAAAAAGGCATTGCTCCTGTTGAGACATATGCATTTGTTCGCGGCCTTGAAGAACGTCGAGCTACTATTGGTGACTATGTAGAGATACTCTGTAAAAAAGGCTTGACTAAAGAAATAAGTTATTTTCGCGGACTCTATTTCACTGGTGTTGAATCAGTTGCAAAAGATCAGCCACAAGCAGCACCGGCTGCACCTGCACTCGACCCTTTTGGAGGGGCTGCTTTTTTTGAAGACGAAGGCGCGGTTTCTGCGGCAGCACCAGAAATGAGTGCTATTGAAGAGCCGGAGCCGGTACTTGGTGGTCTCAGTTATTTTGCACATGCTTTTCTCGCGTGGGTTGAGGGTGAAAAAGAACTTGTTCGCTATCCAAAATATCGTCAAAGTAGTATGTCTCGCTCTGCTGCGCTCATCTCATTTTTATTGTTTCTTGGGGCTGCAGGCGTTGCAGGGTATGGAGTATATGGTTTTACGATGAGTAAGGTGTTGCTGAATAGATGGGAAGAACTCGTCAATGATGCACGTCGGCTTAAGTGGAGTCAACCCAAAACAATTATTCGAGAATTTTCAAAATATGATGGATTGCGCTTGGCAATTGAAGATATCGAAGAGAACCGATCGCTCACAATTGCTCCAGGCTTTTATCCCGATGGTAAGATTTTACCGAAAGCAGAGAAAAAACATATTGTACTTTCTCATGCCTTAACGCGAAATTGCCTTAAGACTCTCGAAAAAGACCTCAATAATAAATTGACTGCAGGGGTCAGAGATTCTGAGAGAACTGAAGTCTATAACGATTTTAGATTGTATGCATCATTGACTACAGCAGGGAAGGGACATTATGATAAAATGAATGTTGATTCTGTTGGTGCGGGCCTTGCAAGAAAGTGGTATAAGCTTTTAGGTATTACCCCATATACTGCTTCACAGCATATTAAAGAGACGCTGCCTTTGAATGCGCGCCTCTATGTTCAGTACTTAATCGATGAGCGGGTGCATAAAGGAAGTAAACTCTATGTTGCAAACCCTGCACTTGTTAAAAAGGCACGGAGAGCTTTAGCTGGTGAGAGTGAAGTTGAAGCTATTTATCAAGCAATGTTAGAGGCGGGTAATAGTGCGCCAGCACTGCGCTTATCTGATCTCGGAGTTGAAGAGAATAGTATTATTGTAAACTCGGGTGAAATTCCTGCGGCTTATACAAAAGTAATGTACGATTCGGTTATCAAGCCGTTCTTTACTAAAACAAATAGTGCTCAAGGAGATTGGGTTTTAGGTAAAGATAAAGAGACGTCGACGGTAAGTAAGGATTTGGAAGAGAAAGTGATGACCAAGTATTATCGCGATTATGCCTATACTTGGAGAAGTTTTATTAAAAATATTAAGACAAAACGGACCCCAGATCTTCAAAGGCTTTCAGAAAAGCTTATAGCGCTTGCAAGTGCATCTCAAGATGAAACACTACTTGGTCTTCGGGCGTTTATAGAAAATGTTTCTCGAAATACAAATCTTGTGGTGGACCTATCAGGGGCAAAAAATCTTGTAAATAAAGTGAGTGGTCCTAATAAAAAGCTGAATAATAAGATGAAAATTGTGCGTCGCTATCAAGATGATATACCGGAATCGATGCTCTCTCCACAAGAGCGACTTGCAAAAAAGTTTAGTGGTTTTTCAGTACTTACAGGAGAAATTCGGGGCAAAAAGTTCGATGACTATTTTGAGGACCTTGTAAAAACATCAAAATTTTTGATTGAAACTACAGGGAATCCAGATGAAGCGGTCACCTTTTTAGGTGAACTTTTTAAAGGAGACCGAAAGAACCCAGCAAATCATGCCTATGCGGCCGCCCAGGCTTATATTGATGAAGTACCTGCACGTCAGCAAGATCTCCTTAAAAGTACGCTTCTTCTTATTGTAAGAGAGGTTGTTAACTCAGTGGTTTCGTATGCATCGATTGGCTTACAAGAAGAGTATGAAAAACAGGTAGTAACTAACTATGAGTCCTATTTGCAATCATCTTTTCCGTTTGATCATGAAGAGCGAGAAAAGATGGCATCCCTTGAAGACCTTACCTTTATTTTTGGCGGAAAATCGGGGACTTTTACGAATTTTTATAAAAAAATCTATGACTTTATAGACATGAAGAATGACTACTGTGGTTTAAGGGAGTGGAAAGGAATCTCAATGCCCTTTTCAAGTAAAGCTCTTAAAGGTATTCATAAAGCATTTAAGATACAAGAAGCACTCTTTCACCCCAATGTTGATCGATTGAGACAATATCAATTGAAACAAAAGTTTATGGCAGTTAAAAGGGCAAACCTTGTAATGCGCTATGGTAATGAAGAGTACTCTGTTATGCGTGGCGAAGATCAAAAGGTATTTACTATGAAATGGCCTGACCAAAAACTTGAAGGCATTTCAGTTGAAGTAGAGACCGTTGACGATACTTACACAAAAAATTACAAAGGTGTATGGGCTTTGATTTCTATGGTTAGAGATATTGGTGAGAAGCGAAATCAAAACAGTATAGAGATTAATTGGCCAATAAAAGCGAAGTCTTATTACATCAGTGTTGACGGAGAGATTCAGGTTGATCGCCGATTTAACCCACTCATTGTCAGAGATTTTTTCGTGTTACCAATAGAATACACATTGGTTGAAGAGGCGAATTTAGAAGAAAAAGAGTAAAAAGTGATGACCGTCACACTCAAAGGTGTCGGAATGTAAATTAGAATTAACACTTTCATTTTTATCTTGATAGTTGTTATATTCTTTCATCATAAGCTGATATTATAAACATTAAGTAAAAAAAGATACGACGAAAATTATGAGTGAAGCAGTAGCAGAAGAAGAAAAAACAGTCACTGAAGCAGTTTCAAAAGAAGCAGTTGAGGCGATAAATTCTGAAGATAATTCTGAGGCCGTTGTCGATGACACTGCTCTGACTGTTGAACTCTGTACACCAATTTCAGACAGTGAACCTTGTGGAGAAGATCCAAAGTATAATCATGAATTTGAGGTTATTAAAGGTGAGATTGCAAAACCTGGTGCTCGTGATTTTGAGGTAGTAGCTCAAAACTGTCATATTGTATTAACAAAACAAGCTAAAGATATTACCACCTTTTCATATTATATCTTAGCATCGGCAATGGATAATGGCATCGAAGATTTTTGTTCTGTCATAATCGCTTTCTCACGACAGTTAAGTGAACATTGGGAAACAATACATCCTACCCGTGAACGTGCGCGTATGAATTCGATCTCATGGCTTAATGAAGAACGTACTCTTGGCATGCTTGAAAAGGTTGAGGTTTCAGAAGCGAATCACTCTCTACTCCTTTCTGCAAAAGATGCATTAGAGAGTATTAAAACCCTCACATTCGAAAAATTCCCTGACTCACCACCATCTATTAAAGGGTTGGTACAGCGGGTAGAAAAATGGGTTAAGTCGACAAAACCACAAGAGATAAAAGCTGATGCTCCTGCACCTACAGCAACAACCTCTTCAGCAGCAGCTCCTTCAAGTCAGGGAAGTACTCCTATGGCTGATATGGGGAGTAAGACAGATGCTCAGAAAAATCTTCAAAAAATAGCCATTTTCCTTTCAGCTCAAGAAAATTCAAATCCTTTGGGGTACAAACTGCTCCGTATGGTTAAATGGCAAGAATTACAATCTGAGCCTAAAGCAGAAGCAGGTAAAACGCTTTTTGCCCCTCCTATTGCACAGCGTGTAAGTTTTTATCAAAACTTAGTACAGCAGCAAAATTGGGATGGAGTTATAGAAAAGTCTGAAACAGTTTTTACTGAACCGGGACTTCACTTTTGGTTTGATTTACAGCACTATGTTTGTCAGGCTCTCACAGCAAAAGGTGGAACCTATGCTCAGTGTGCTACGGCAATAAAAACAGAACTTGTTGGGCTTCTCAGTAGAGTTCCGACGCTTAAAGATTTAAAGTATAAAGATGACACCCCGTTTGCGAGTAGCCAAACAAAAGAATGGCTTGATGAAATCGCATCCGAAGTGGGAGGAGGGAGTTCTACTCCTTCTCAAGTATCGACTAAAAAATCTGCAGACCTCGAAACAGATATGGTAACAGCAGAAGAGATGCTTGGAAAAGGGAAATTTGAAGATGCACTCTTTTTAATTCAGTCAGGTTGTGCCTATGGAAGTTTAAAAGAAGTGTGCGAAAGAAAAACAGTTATGGCACGTATGTGCTATCAGAATAACCAGCATTTTATTGCTGACAGTTTATTGAGTGAACTTGATGAAGAAATTCAGAAAAGATCGCTCGTAGAGTGGGACTCTGACTTCTGTATAGAAGTTTGGACCCAGCATATCAAAGTACTCTCTACAATTACCGAGATGAGTACCGTTGATGTTGCAGATAAAGAGGCTATTAAGATTCGTTTACGTAATACCTATAAACGTTTAAGTAATGTAAACCCCCTTTCGGCAACGAAACTTAATTTTGTGTGAATTTAGAACATAAACTAAAAAGGAGAGAGCGCTATGGCAGGCTCAAGTTATCAAAATGAAATACCACCGGCTCGCGTCAATATTCAATTGAGCGTCGATAAAGGTGATGGTCAAAAAAAGATGGAACTTCCACTAAAAATGCTAATTCTTGGTGATTTCACTGGTAAAAAGGACTCTACACGAGTTACTGACCGTGAAAAAATCAATATTAACAAAAATAATTTTAATCAAGTAATGGAATCACTCGACCTCAAAGTGAGTACTGTTGTTGAAAATAAATTAAGTAAAGATGGCGGAGATATTAAAGTAAACCTCGATATTAAAAGCATGAAAGATTTTACTCCTGCTGAGGTTGCTCGTCAGGTGCCAGAAGTTTCAAAACTAATGGCTGCACGAAATCTTATCAGAGATCTTGGGTCGAATTTACTTGATAATCGTGAATTCCGTAAAAGAATGGAAGCGATTGTTAAAGATAAAACTGCAATGGAGAGTCTCTTAGCTGAACTCGACAAAGTACAACCACTTAAAGAAGATGCACCAGCTGCAGAAGCTGAATAGAGGAGAGTATAATGGCTGAACAAGGCTTAGAATATATTTATGAGTCAATGAATCTTGATCTTCCGGAACAAGAAGTTGACCTCAATAATTACAAAGAATCAGAAGCTCTTTTTGATCAATCAGCAAATGAGCGCCTCGGAGCAGCACTTCGTATATTTATCGAAAGTGTTTCTGAATCTGCTACATCAATTGATAAAATTGATAAAGCAATGATCGATGCGCAAGTTGCATATATTGATGAAAAAATTTCTGCACAACTTGACGAAATTTTTCACAATGAAACATTTCAAAAACTTGAGTCTTCTTGGAGAGGATTAAAGTTTCTTGTTGATCGCACAAACTTTAAAAAGAATATCAAAATCGAAGTACTCAACGCTTCTAAAGAAGATATGGTAGAAGATTTTGAAGATTCACCAGAAATTATTCAATCTGCACTCTACAAACATGTGTACACAGACGAATACGACACCCCAGGTGGAGAACCTCTTGGTGCAATCGTTTCTAACTATGAATTTGGTTCTACTCCAATGGATATTAACCTTCTTCAAAACCTTTCAAGCGTCTCTGCTGCAGCTCACTGTCCATTTGTTGGTGCTGTTGGCCAAAAATTCTTTGGTAAAGATGATATTAATGAATTACCACAAATTGAAGACCTTGAAAACTATATGGATCGTGCAGAGTATACAAAATGGCGTTCATTCCGTGAATCAGAAGATTCTCGTTATGTAGGTCTTGTACTTCCACGTTTCCTCCTTCGTCACCCGTATGATCCTGAAGCGAACCCGGTTCGTGAGTTTAACTATCAGGAAAAAGTTACCGGCGATGATCATGAAAAATATCTCTGGGGTAATGCATCATTCTCATTTGCAGCAAATATGACTCGTTCATTTGCTGACAACGGATGGTGTGTTCAAATCAGAGGACCACAAGCTGGTGGTAAAGTTGAAGACCTTCCAATACATCTCTATGATGTAGGTAAAGGTAATCAAATGAAAATCCCAACAGAGATTCTTATTCCTGAAACAAGAGAATTTGAATTTGCTAATCAAGGATTTATTCCACTCAGTTTTTATAAAAATTCTGATTATGCATGTTTCTTCTCTGCGAATTCTACTCAAAAACCAGAAGAGTACGATTCACCAGAAGCAACTGCAAATTGCAGAATCAATGCACGTCTTCCATACATATTCTTGACATCACGTCTAGCACACTACCTCAAAGTGCTTCAACGTGAAAACATTGGTGCAACAAAAAGTGCTACAGTGTTACAACAAGAGTTGAATACTTGGTTATCTGGTCTTGTAACAGAGATGCAGAATCCAAGTCCGGAACTTGCAGCGACACACCCACTCAGTTATGGAGAGGTAACTGTTGAAGAAAATGAGGATAATCCAGGATTCTTCAAAGTAGGAATGTCGGTTATACCACACTTTCAAGTAGAAGGTATTAATGTAAACCTCTCATTGGTATCTAAAATGCCGCAAGGCAAATAAAATTAAACTTAAACTTAACCACTAAACACTAACTAAACAAATAATTAAAAAAGGATATAAAAATGGCAATTCCAGCATATATGACAATCGATGGCATCCCAGGATCAGTAGCAGTAGCAGGTCGTGAAGACACTGTAGAAGTGCTCCAGTTTGATCACCAAGTATACATCCCAGTAGACCGTGATAACGGTAGCCTTACTGGTACACGTAAACATGGTGCTCTTGTTATCCATAAAGCATTCGATAAATCATCTTCAATTCTTTATCAACGTGTTTGTACTGGTGAAACAATTGCAAACATCAAAATCACATGGTATGAAATCACTGATCAAGGTGAAGAAAAAGCATACTATGAACACATTCTTGAAAACTGTAAAATTTCTTCAGTTCAGTCTTACATGCACAATGTTAAAGACAAAAGCAAAGAGCAATTTGTTCATCAAGAAGAAGTAACAATCCGTTATGAAAAAATCACTTGGAACTTCCTTGATGGTAACTTGCAGCACACTGACCAGTGGAATGCACGTTAATAACGGCTCATGTTTTGAATGACCTCTTTTGAGGTCTTTCATCTACATTGAGGCCTGTCGTGTGGGTCAATTATTGGCTATTATACTCGGCAGGCCCTTTTTTAATGTGTACAGAGAACTATGGTTGGATCACGTAAAATAGAAGAGAGTCTCTTCGAAAAAATATCACAGCATTATGCTGATGGAACTCCACTCAGTGCAGTACCTCAGGAAGCACGACTCGTAAAAAGTATTAGTGACCATGTGACGCGTTTACTGAACACTCGTAAAGGAACTGTTCCTCACATGCCGGATTATGGACTCACTGATGTAAGTGAAATATATTCCAATTTACCGGGAAGTATTGAACAACTTCAACGAGAAATGACAACATTAATTAAAAAGTATGAACCAAGACTCGAAAAAATTAGAGTCGAAGTACTTCCTTTTGACCCATTCAGTTTTAAAATTGATTTTAATATACATGGAGTTATTAAGGGGGGACAACGGGTATTTTTAACAACAGCTTTTAGCGCCAATGGACAAGTTTCAGTAGAGTCTAAGAGAAAGAACTATGGCTGATTTTTTACATTATTATCAGGAAGAACTTCGCTATCTCAGTGACTCAGGAAAAGAGTTTGCTGATCGATATCCCGATGTAGCTCATTACCTGAATATGTCTGCCAATGAAGATCGTGACCCATATGTGGAACGACTTTTTCAAGGGTTTGCTTTTTTAGGTTCTCGAATACAAGAGAAGCTGCATGATGACTTCCCTGAAATAACCCACAACGTAATGGAGATGGTTGCTCCTGATTATTTACGTTCATTCCCATCTCTTGCATTGGTGGAGTTTAACTCTCCACGAGGTATGCTTCCTCAGAGTACTTCAATATCAAAAGGGACAGAGATACTTTCAAATCCCAAGCCAGGGGTACCAAAGCCATGTAAGTTTCGGACAACACAAGACGTTGAGATACACCCTTTGCAACTCAAACAAACGGCTGTAGAACATTCTGCACTCCATGGGTCAGAGATTAAAATTTTATTTGAAATAGAAGAAACCGTCGAACCAGCAGATTTACTTATAGAGTATCTCGATCTACACCTTTCTGGTGACGCCGAAATAGCTTGGACCCTTCACTATTTTTTAACTCATGCCATTACAGAGGTGATATACAATGGTGAAGGAGAAACGGAAACGTTTACACAGAACTGTACTGTAGTTCCTTCTTTGAATGAAGCAACTAAAATATTACCTGAAACGTCATCAATTTTCTCTAATACTCACTTGCTCCGAGAATATTTTTGCGCGATTGAAAAATTCCGATTTGTACGAGTGAATAATCTTGATTGCATTAAACGATTAAATAGTGCGCGATCATTTACTTTGACTTTTAGGTTTTCAGAACGTCTCCCAGACTCGATAGTACGTAAAATAAGTAATGAACATTTTAAACTTTACTGCACTCCGGTGGTTAATGTTTTTGAGCATGATGTAGATCCAATTACGATAAATAATAAACACTTCGAATATATCATTTATCCTGATAATAATAATGATAAAGAAGTCTATAGTATTATAGATGTCGCAGGTAGAGGTAAGGCAGCTCATGAGGTTTCTAGGGCCTATGAAGCATACCATAATTTTAGACAGGTGAGTGCATCTAAAGGAACTGCTGCACAAGGATTTACTTTTGCAATAAAGCAGGAAGAGAAGCGCGGTGGAGGGAAAAACAGTCTCATTACTATTGAACGTCATGGTGGCATTCGCCATTATAAAGATGAGTTTCTCTCTATTAAAGCGTACTGTACTAATGGACTGTTACCGAGAGAAAAACTGATGCAGAAGGATATATGCAATCCAGTACCCGGCTTTCCTGACTATTTAAAATTTTCAAATTTTACAAGACCTACTCCAGTGATTCCTTCTGTTCAAGAGAAACACTATTATTGGAAAGTACTTAACCAGTTTAATATGAATATTAAAACACTCTGTAACGTTGATACATTTAAAGAGGTTTTGGATTTATATGCTTGGGGAGTTACAGAAGCACAGAGAAAATGCATTGATACTATTGAGGCTGTAGATTGTAGTCAAGATGCATTTTTTGACAATGGTCATTTTGTTCGCGGGACTAAAGTTTCGCTCTCATTATTTGATTCACAATGTCAACGCACATCGTATGAAATGTTAGCACAGTATCGTTTACTTGGTGAAGTACTTAACCTATTTATTAAAAACTTTGTTTCAGCAAGTTACTTTGTCTCGTTGTCTGTTATAGTAAAACCAGCAATGATTACATTTGAGTGGCAACCCGGGAGGGCTCTATGTCACACAATTTAGAAGAACAGCTTATTTCTGAATCATACGACTATAACTTTTTTCAGTCAGTCCATCTTATTGAAAGCTATTTAGTGAAGCAAGGATCTTCAAATAGTTTTCGTTCTAGTATGAGAAATAGGGAGCTGATACAATTCAAAACTGATAACTCCATTTCTTTTCCTGGTAACGATGTTGTGAGTGTTGAAAAGGACCCAAAGAGTGGAGGGTATACTCTGTCTCTCTCATTTATGGGGCTCTATGGAGTGTCTTCACCGCTTCCATCATATTTTACTGAACCGCTTAATAGAGGTCGTGAAGAATTTGCACCTTTGAGAAAATTTCTTGATATCTTTTCTCATCGTGTTTACTCGCTTTTTTATCAGTCATGGAAAAAATACAGGTATCAGATACAGTATAACCCTAAACGTCCTGATGATTATTCAAAGGCGTTGTATACTCTTATCGGCCGTACCGCTCAAACAACTCATGCACCAGAAAGTCCAGCGTATCGAAAAGAGATGGCTCGACTTTCTCTTTCTAAACAGGTCTTTCAAAGGGTACGTTCTTCGGCAAACCTAAAAAGAACGCTCCAACACTATTTTGCATTTCCTAAAGTCGCAGTTAGACAATTTGCACCAAAAGAGATTAATAATCCAGCCCCATGTACCATTGGACATTCGCGAGCGATACTGGGTGGCTCAGTATTAGGAAGTAAAATAATAGACCGGACAGGGGCCTTTCAGGTTGATATTGGTCCTTTGTCTCATACACAATTCCAACGTTTTCTCCCGGATTCAACAGGTGAACTTGGAGTACTTCGTGGTGAAGTTAAAAAGCTCGTTGAAGATTTTTTAGATGCACCATTAGAATATGGAATAACAGTCGCTTTGGACCATACTGATACAGAATGTATGAAAGAAGAGACAACACTTGGTAGTGGAGCCTTGGGTTGGAACACCTGGCTTGGCTTACCTAATGAAGAAATTACACTTAACCTTTAGAGGAACCTATGATCTCAGCAAGTATTAAAAATATTCTTGAAAAACTAAATACACTTTCTAAAAAGAATTTGGAAGGAGCGCTTGGGGCTTGTGTGACCCGAGGGCACTACGAAATAACAACAATGCACTTTATTTCACAGTGCCTAGAAGATAGTTCTGGTGATCTTATGGAGATTCTTAATTTCTTTAAAGTTGACCCAAATCTCTTTAGAAAAGCACTGAATGAAGAACTTAAAGAGTATCAGTCTGGTAATTCTGGGAAACCTGTTTTTTCTCCCTCTTTCTTAAGTACCTTAGAGCTGGCTTGGAGTGAAGCGACACTTAATTTGAATTGCCTTGAAATTAGAACTGGTTCAGTAGTGGTGGCACTTAGAAAAAATATGAATCTTGTACCAGAAGGGTTACAAGATTACTTTAAATTGATTCAAGCTGAGACGCTGGTAAATCAATTTGGCGAAATTGTTGCTGCTTCTCGCGAAGGACAAGCGACTAAGCATTCGACAGGTAAAGATGATGACATTTCAGACGACTCTTTCTTAGGGACTTATACAGAAGATTTCGTTGCTTTTGCAAAAACTGGAAAAATTGATCCTATTTTTGGTAGAGATGATGAGATTCGTCAGACTATAGATATCCTTTCTCGTAGACGTAAAAATAATC
Organism: Fibrobacterales bacterium; assembly: GCA_051532035.1. Taxonomy (GTDB): domain Bacteria; phylum Fibrobacterota; class Fibrobacteria; order Fibrobacterales; family JAOPTW01; genus JAOPTW01. The sequence goes on from JAOPTW010000001.1 coordinate 57,494, forward strand.
CAATCTTTATTGGTGAGGCAGGCGTTGGTAAAACTGCAGTTGTTGAAGGGCTTGCTCTTAAAATTGCAGAGGGAGATGTTCCTGATGCCCTTAAAGATGTTGAATTGAGAAGCCTTGATATGGGAACTCTTTCGGCAGGTGCTGGTGTTCGCGGTGAATTTGAAAACCGTTTGAAAGGTATTATTAATGAAATAAAAGAGTCGGATAAACATATCATTCTCTTTATTGATGAAGCGCATACTATGATAGGTGCGGGTGGTGAAGCAGGAAAGAATGACGCTGCGAATCTTTTAAAACCTGAACTTGCACGTGGTGATATTAAGTGTATAGCTGCAACGACTTTTACTGAGTTTAGAAAATATTTTGAAAAAGATCCTGCTATTGCACGTCGATTTCAAGCGGTTACTATTGCAGAACCCGATCCAGAATCTGCGGCTATTATGCTGAGAGGGCTTCGAGAAAAATATGAAGATTTTCACGGTGTAAAAATTTCTTACGAAGCAGTGAAAGCGGCATGTGTATTTTCAAATAAATTTATTGCGGGTCGTCAACTACCCGATAAAGCAGTTGACCTTTTAGATACTGCTACAGCACGGGTAAAAATGGGTCTTAAGACTAAGCCTGCAGCATTGCAAAACCTAGAACAGAGTATTTCGAATCTTCAAATTGAGATTAAAACTCTTGAGAAAGATTTAAATGCAGGTATTCTTCTTGATGAAACACAACTAAGCGATGCAAAAGATCGCTATGAAAATGCTCAAACAGTTGCTGCGACACTCACAAATGAGTGGAGTAAAGAACTTGAACAAGTAAATGCAATTATTGCATTTGAAGAGAAGGTACAAGCCGCTTCAGATGCCGATAAGCCAGCTTTGCGAGCAGAGCTGAAAGAGTTGTGGAAGTCTCTTGAAGAGATTCAACATGAAAAACCACTGGTACACGCTCACGTTACTCCTGCAGTAATTGCCCAAATTATCGAAGAGTGGACTGGAATCCCTGCCGGAAATATGATGAAATCAGAAGCGGCGACACTCCTAGAACTAGGTGAGACTATTAATAATAGAGTTATTGGTCAGCCTTGGGGCGTTGCTGAGATCTCAAATACTATTCGTTCAGGAAAAATGGGCCTTACTAAAGCTGAAGCTCCTATAGGTGTTTTTCTTGTAACTGGGCCATCTGGCGTTGGTAAAACCGAAGTAGCACGTACAATCGCCGATCTTATGTTTGGTGGAGAACGCTCAGTGGTAACAATCAATATGTCTGAGTATCAAGACAGTATGTCGGTCACACAATTGAAAGGTGCAAGTGCAGGGTATGTTGGCTATGGTGATGGCGGAATACTCACTGAGGGTGTTCGTAAAAACCCATACACTGTTGTGATTCTTGATGAGGTAGAAAAAGCTCATAAAGATGTACTGAATATGTTTTACCAAGTATTTGATCAAGGTATACTTAGAGATGGTGAAGGCCGTGATATTAACTTCCGTAATACGGTTATATTGATGACGAGTAATTTAGGTACTGATACTATCTGTAACATGGCTGTTGATGAAGAGAACGACTATGAATATGGTGAATACTCAGAAGCAATTGTAGATGAACTTACAGCACACTTTGCACCAGCACTATTAGCACGCTGTAAGGTTGTTCCATTTCTTCCATTGGGATACGATTCACTCCAAAAAATTATTGCGATTAAACTCAATAAAGTAGCAAATACACTTATGGATACTCATGGGATTACCTTTGCAGTATCACCTAAAATTATTGATAAAGTGGTCAATCAGTGTACGCTTATGCAGTCGGGTGCACGTAATATTGATACTATTCTCGATCAACAAATTTTGCCAGAGATTTCTAGAAATCTTTTGATTAATGTTGCTGATGAGAAGGTGGTAACTCATCTCTTTATCTCTGTTGATGATGAGGGTCAGTATCAGTTTTACTTTTCGGAAGGTGATTTTGATGCCCCTGAGCTCAATGAAACCGCCGAGGATATAAGTGAAGTAGCAGAGAGTGAAGATGAATTGACTTCGGAAGACCATTCCGAAGCAGAACCCGATGCAGTCTCTGAAGAGACTACTGATGCACAGTAGGAGGAACTATGAGTTCTGCGGATACTACACTTTATAAATTAACTGTTTCGGGACTTCCTGAAGATCAGTTTACAGTACTTTCATTCTCTGGAATTGAAGAGGTTGCTGTTGGGTATAGTTACAAAATTATTGCTATTAGTAATGAAACTGACCTGAGTTATGATGAGCTTATAGGAATTCAGACGGAATTTGAAATAAAAATTTCTGATGAAGCAATTATGCATCATGGAATAGTAACTGAAATTGATGAAGAACCGTTTATTGATAATAGAGCTCAATATACTTTGACCATTGAACCCAAACACTCTCTTCTTAAGTATACAACTCAAAGTAGAATATTTCAGGATATGAGTGTTCAAGAAATTATTCAAGAAGTACTTGAAGGTGCTGGTCTTACATCAAACGATTTCTCATTTGAATTAAATGGGAGTTATGATCCATTAGAGTTTACGGCTCAATACAATGAATCGGACTTTAATTTTATACAGCGCTTGATGGAGTATAATGGTATTTATTACTTTTTTGACCATGAAGGTGATTCAGAAATACTAAAAATTTGTGATGACAATGCTGCGTTTGGTGAGATGCAACTCGAATCACAACTGCGCTATCAGCCCAATGCAGATATGGTTGTGCCAGAGCTTAATACTGTACGCTCTATTAATCGACAGCGTAAAATGGTAACAGGCAAAGTCACCATGAAAGATTATAATTATAGTCAGCCTGAAACGAATATTTTTGGTACTGCTGAAGCAGATGTTGGTGTCGGTGAATTTTATCAGTTTGCTGATACTATGGGTACTACTGACCAAGCAAATTCTCTTGCCACTTTGCGTAAAGAGATGCTTGTCTGCCGCAAAGATGTAATTCGAATTCGTTCAAGTTGTCATCAAGTTAAATCGGGATACCAATGTACTATTGATGATGATGGTGTCTATGGGTTTGACTCTGATTATCTAGTTCTTCGTGTTGAACATCGCGGTTCACAAGAGGCCTCAGTCTTAGGTGAAGGAGCTGCTACAGCTTATATGAACGTATTTCACTGCATCGATGCATCGGTTACTTTTCGACCAATGTTTACTGTTAAAAAGCCTAAAATTGAAGGGCTTATGACCGTAAAAGTTGATGGCCCAGAGGATGACTATGCGTATTTAGATGACACTGGGCGATATAAAGTAAAAATGCCGTATGATCTCTCTGATGCTTCAGACGGGACAGCAAGTCTACCGGTCCGTTTATCCCAACCCTACTCGGGGAGCAACTACGGTATGCACTTTCCCGTACACATGGGGTGTGATCTTGTTATCGGATTTGAGAATGGAGATATTGATAAACCTATTGCGGTAGGTACAGCGCCCAACCCATCACAAACATCTCCAGTAAGTAGTGCTAATAAAAGTGAAAGTATTATTAAGACTGCTTCTGGGCATCAGTTCCGTATGGATGACCTTGAAGATAAGACAAAAATTGATTTGATGACTACGGGTGGTCATACCCTTGAGTTTAATGATGATGTCGATGTACAACAGATTAAAATTACCTCAACGGGTGAACATCAAGTCTTGATTGATGATACCAATGAAAAAATTGTCATTAATACCAAAGAAAATAAGTCGACCATTACCATGGATAATACTAATGAGTTTACATCTATCGAGACTGCTACAGGGCATCTTATTAAGATGGATGATGCAAATGAATTTATTGGGATTCAGAGTGGTGCAGGACATGCCATTCAGATTCATGATGGCGATGGCTTAATTACATTACAAGATGCTGATGGCTCTCACGTGATTCAAATTGATGCTTCTGGTACCATTAGTGTTACCACGAGTGGTGATATTGAAATGAAAGCAGATGGCGCAATTAATATGGATGGTGATGAAGTTAATATTACAGGCCATTCAGCAGTCAATATCGCCTCTGATATGGGAGATGTTTCTATTGAAGGGATGAATTTCAATGCAAAAAGTTCTGCAGGGGATGTTGCTATCGAAGCAGCAATGAATGCAAATCTCAAAGGCGGTATGAATCTTGCATTAGAAGGTGGATTAAATCTTGAGGCCAAAGCGGGTCTTGAAGGTAAATTTACTGGGACAATGGTAACCACTGAGGGCTCAGCAATGATGACCGTTAAAGGTGGTTTGGTTATGATAAACTAGGGGTTCGTATGTGGCAGACAACGTTTACTCCTGGCTATAAACCAGACGGCACACCAATACTGAGTGTACTTGCTAAAGAGACCTATCGTTATACCAATGGGACCATGGCTGAAGTTGATACTGATGCCCCCATTGAACTCTATGAAGAGGATAGTTATTATGGTGAAGGGGACCCCACAAAGGACCCTTTAAAACATGAATCGGACCTTGTAGCTTTTAAGCCATCGACTGATGTTATTTTTATTGGGAAGGCAGAGTGCCCGAATGGTAAAAAAGCACGTTTTTTTGATTTAACTGTGGCAGTTAACGAGCTTTTTAAGACGGTTCGGGTAATAGGTGACCGTACTGCAGTGGTAACACCTTCTGGCCTTACCTTTACTGAACCAGAACTTTTTGAGTCAATGCCTCTTCATTTTGGACTTGCATATGGGGGCTGTGATAGTGAATCAGACCCTGAATATGATTACGTATATGGCCCTAACCCCATAGGAAAGGGATATATTGTTAAAAACAACCCATTGGTTCTTAATGGGTTGGAACTGCCTAATCTGGAAGATCCACATCATTTACTGAGTCCTGATACTTTAGTGCTCAAAAACCACGAGCGATGGAAGAGTATGCCGGCACCATGTGCTTTGGGATATCGATCAAAGCATGGTATCGATCGAATGATACATGCCCAAAAGGCTGTTGAGCCTGGGAGAGAAGGTGATGCTGATATAAAAGGATATGTACACCCTGCTTTTTATAATGGTGCCTCTATGGAGATGACGTTACCACTATTACAAGGTGGCGAACGTATAACTATGATGTATATGGACCCAGAGCATCCTAAATTTCATTTTCAATTACCTACTGAACGACCTATGCTCTGGTTGAATACTGGCTCAGGTATTCGTGAAGCTGAAGCAACTCTTCAAACGGTTGAAGTGTATAAACCTACTAATCAGGTCACGGTTCTCTGGCGTGGTGAGTTTGTTTATCCAGGGCCAGAGGCCTTTAGTTCATTTACAGCCCTTGAATATGGAGCTTTTACTGCAACGAATCAAATGGTACCGGCTTCTACCGTATAGCAAAAGCACAGTACAGTGTTATTGGGTTATGATGAATTACTGTATTCCCATTTGAAGTAATACAACATTATCTGATGATTCTGGCCCGTCCCATTTTACATACACTTCACGAGAGATATCGGTAAGGGGAGTGCCGTCTTTCATTATACCCTGCATAAAAGGCGCCCACCCTTTAGACCCTAAATCTGCAAGAGTGCCCTTGTATTCAGTCTCTAAGCAGATAAAAGGTTCTGTTGTTACTAATGTGTAGTTACCGGCATAGGTAGTCCCTGATGCAACTGGAAAGCAAATATTGAGGGTGAATTCTTTATCAATATCCTCTGAACAGCCAATATATTCAAACAAAGCTGGGCCTGTAATGGCAATGCCTGCATCTTGAATATCTTGCATGAGCTGTTCGGGAAGGGTTCCAATTGCTGCAATTAATGTTTTTAATGTCGCTGTTGTTGTTGTCGTAATGAGTGTTAAGGATTCGGTTGTTTTTTTTGTTATTGTACTGTGTGACATTGTTGTCTCCTGGTAAGTGTTTTGATAATGATACACAGCAGCGCTGTTGTATCTTGTACAAGTATACTAAGGCAGTATGACAACCCTATGTCAGTAGGGATTCATTAGGTACTATTAAATGGAGTGATTAGGAGTGTGTGTGTTGGAAGGCATAGTGTTTATATGCTTGATCGAGATGAGTGTGAATATGGTCGATGAGAGCCGGTGGTGATACATTAGATATTGCTGTAGTAAAACTCATTATCCATCGTGCAAAATGGGCAAGCTCAGGAGTGTAAAAGGTGAGTTTCCACTGCGACCCCTCAATTACTTGTGAATGAAAGCCAAAAAATTGTTTACTTGAATCTAAGATTCCCAAATTGTTAGAATGTATTTGTAGGGTTACCTTAATTAAAGGACTCTGAGTTTTTTGTTGCTCAATATATTGAGAGAGAGTGAGTCGGTTATGCGGCTTGAAAGAATTCTTTCCCAAATTAATCTGTTGAATTCTGTCACTACGGAAATCACGGTAATTATTTCTGAGCTGACAATAGCCGATAAGGTGCCAGTAATCCATATAGTGTATGAGGCCTATTGGCTCAATAATGCGTTCAGTTGTTTCACCTTTTTTTGAGGCATAGAGAATGGTAAGGTTTTTTGAATGGGCTATAGCTTGTTGTATCTTATTTATCGTTTGAGGAGCGCGCTGTTTTTCAAATGGTTTTCTATGATGAATGGTGATGGTTGATTGTAACTGTTCAATAAAATCCTTTTCTGAATGGGGGAGTACCGCTTGTATCTTCATCATTGCGGAGAGATAATTTTCAGAAGTTGCAGAATCGGTCATTGTTTCAACAAATTTTTTACCAATAAGGAGTGAGCCGGCTTCGTCCTGGGTAAATTGAACTGGGGGGAGGCGGTATCCTTCAAGTAAAAAGTATCCAAGGCCTGCCTCAGCACCAATTGGAACTCCTGCTTCTTCTAGTGCTCGAATATCGCGATATACGGTACGTACACTAATATCAAAGCGTTCAGCAATTTCTTTGGCTGTGACAATCCGCTTGGACTGGAGTTGTATGAGTATTGCAGTGAGTCTGTCGATTCTATTCATATTCTAAGTATAGAAAGGGAGGACTAAATAACAATAGGAGAGATAGAATAGGGGTTGCAATCTTGTAATTTATGAATAGTCTCCTTTTTTTTTCGCTCTCGATATTGATGAGCATTGTAGATTTATTGGGTAGAATAAACTGTTATATATGGAGTAACCATGAGGAAAATGCCACTATTTATTGTAATACTTATTGCTTTGTTGGGGAGTGCATCGATTGCACTTGCTTGCGGAAGTTGTGATAAGCCTGAATGCAAAAAAAGTGAAAAAATTGAGTGTTCAAAAAAGGATCATTCAAAGTGCGACAAAGTGAAGTGCGACAAAGTAAAATGTGATAAAACACCCGAAGAGTGTGCAAAAGCAAAGAAAGAGTGTACCAAAAAAGAGTGCCCTAAAAGCGCAATGAAAGATGATGAAAAACCAAAATGTCATCGTGGTGCTACACAAGAAAAATCTGAAGGGGTTCTTTAAAATTCTTCTAAATTTCGTTCTTGTTAAAGTGTATTAAACAGTAAGGTTTCCTTACTGTTTTTTTTGTAAAAAATTAATGTGCATACAAACTTGTAAAACAAAAAAAGAACCGTAAGTAATTGTAAGTATTGGAGTTTTCGAGTGACGAATGCATAGAGAATAACTCACCTAATAGGAATAATAATGAAAAATGAACTCGTAAAACTCGCAATCGCTGGCATGCTCGCTGGAGGAATATCAGCTTGTTCAGAAGACTTGCAAACATCAACAAACGTCCCGTCGGCTGCCCATGAAGCTTTTAAAGTAGATTGTGAAGAAAAGGGTGGAACCTATCAATTTAATGAAAACTGTGCAGCAAACCATGAATGTGCCGGTCTTGCTATCAGTAAAGATGGTATTGTTGACAGTGAGTGTGCAGGTAAAACAGGCTGTGATGGTTCGGCGGTATGTAATGGAGTAGATCAACCATCGAGTGCTGCAACAACAGCACCAATGAGTTCAGCTGCCGCAGCTATGACCCTTGCGAAATTTAAAACCGATTGTACTGACGTTGGTGTTGTGTCTGAGCATATATGTGCCGGGCATAATGACTGTAAGGGTCAATCATTTAATGAGGACACTGGAGCAGTGTCAACTCATGATTGTAAAGGTATGGCTTCGTGTAAAGGGGCAACGTGTGTTGTTGAAAGTTAAGAGATGAACTCTATGACAAATCCTTTTAAGAATATGGGAGTAGGAGTGGGGTTGCGTATACCGCACTACTCCTATATTTTTGAGCATAATCCTCACGTGGATTTTTTCGAAATTATTTCGGAAAACTTCATGGTTGATGGTGGATTACCCATTCGCAATCTCGAGCGAATACTTGAACGATATCGAGTGGTACAGCATGGGGTCTCAATGAATTTGGGTTCTATTGATCCACTCAATTTTGACTATCTCGCAGACTTAAAAAAACTCGCAGATAAAACAGGTACCCCGTATGTGACCGATCACCTCTGCTGGAGTGGTGCTGGTGGCGCTCATCATCATGACTTATTGCCAATGCCTTATACTGAAGAAAATGCAAGGTATATAGCTGAGAGGGCCCGAATTGTACAAGATTATTTAGGGCGTCCTTTAGGCCTAGAAAATTTGTCGAGTTATATGTCATTTAAGAACTCAACAATGACAGAGTGGGATTTCTATAACCGTGTCGTTGAACTTTCGGGCTGTTACTATATGCTCGATATAAATAATGTCTATGTGTCGGCAACGAATCAGAAATTTGATCCTAAAGAGTACATTGCTTCGATCGATTTTAATAAAGTAACTCAGGTTCATATAGCTGGCCATACAGTAAACCCCGATGGGACAATTTTGGATACTCATGATATGCCTGTTTGCGATGCTGTGTGGGAACTCTATCGAATGAGCTGGGAACAATCAGAAAATGGTTTTTCAACGCTTTTGGAATGGGATGGAAATTTTATACCTTTTCCTGAAACCGTTGCTGAAGCAGAAAAAGCAAAAGGGTATCAGGGGGTCTCAGTTGGTTAAAGAACCAAATCCCCCAAAGAACCTTACTGATTTTCAACGGGATTTTAGTAAGAGCCTTACCACCCCCTATGATTTTTCAACGGGACGAGTTGAGCATCAGCATTCTTTATATAAACCTTGTCTATTATCCCTTATTGAGACTCAAGGTGAACGAACCGCGGCAGAACATTTTGATGTATATAATCAACAGTATTGGTTCAGGTTATTTACTGCAATGCAGAGTGATTTTCCTTTACTGAGACACACACTTTCTGCATGGGGGTTGAATCAGTTGGTTACCGTATATTTAACGAAATACCCTTCTGAACACCCCTCTTTAAACCAACTCACTGATCATTTTTTAGAATTTATGAGTGAGGATCATTGCTGGAATACCCCACTAAATAGAGAGATAATAGCTATTGAGTCTGCATTTGTAACTGCTTTTTCGGCATTACAGGAGCCAGGGTTAATTCCTTTGAGTGAAGAAGAGCTGAGTTTGGTTGGAGGGGAACGACTATTATTTCAAAAACCCTTCACACTCCTTCATGAGTCATGGGATATTCTAGAGAATCGAGCATTGGTATTTAAGGATTCTGAAGATACTATTACTCCTCATTTTAAAAAAGTGAATGGGTGGTGGGCTCTCTATCAATATAATGATGTGCTCGATGTGATAAAACTGTCTGAAATAGAGTATGCTCTTCTACACCTTTTATACAAAGGTACTTCCTTAGAAAAAGCCTTAGCGGTTATTTTTGAATCATTAGAACCTCACGAGCAAAAACACTTACTAACTATGATTCCAATATGGTTTAAACGGTGGGTTTTCTGTGGACTCATTATTGGTCACTGTTCCTAAATTATAATCATTGATACTGGTAGTAAAAGTGTAGAGAATTTCTTTGTATTGTTATATGCTTTGGGGGAATGTATTATCAATAAATACTTATAATCGGTGCGTAAGGGACCCTAATAATGGTATTATAAAGAGATGAAAAGTAAACCACAATTACTCCATCAAATGCTGATAATTATGTCGGTCTCAATTTTGGTTATAGTATTGATGCTATGGAATTCGGCATTGACAATGAGAGAACAGGCAATTGGGTCGGTCAAGAACGCAGTAGTACTTGCTGCTCAATCTATTTCATCGGAATTCCAAAGTACTGTTGCTCAAGTTGAACTCTATTCACAATTACACATGTTAAAAGAGATGGAGCCAAAGGCATTTTTACCCTTCTTGAAAAGAGAGCTTAACCGACAAAAAGGACGCTATGAAAAATTTATTGTGGGTACGATTGATGGCCACTTCTATAATACCGCTGGGGGCAATCCCTCTGTAGGTTACCTTCGTACCTTTGATGATACAGCTCATGATGCACAGCCTAAGTCTATCGCAGGAAGAGACTATTGGAAATATACTGTAGGTGATAACGATTTTCATGTGACAAAGTCCATCATCTCAGAACCAATGATATCCTATACTACCGCTGCAAAACAGATTGTGATAGCTAGCTCAATAATTGAGGAACGTGGAATTGTGAGCGGAATGGTAGGGGTGAGTATCACTTGGCAACGAATTGAACAACTCTTCAAAAAACTATCAGGCTCTTATTTTAGTCAATATAGCTGGGAACCAAAAATTGCAATAGTTTCTCGTAATGGCTCCTACTGGTATCATTGGGATAAAAATAAAACACTTAAGTTAAAACGAGATACAGCGGGAGCTCTCGTCTACGATGAGCATGGTCAAGTAATTACCGAATCGTTTTCACTCTATCAAGAAAAAAATCCGCGGATCAGAGATGAGCATAAGAGCATATTGTTTGACCGTAGCATCGGATATATTGAACTGAATGAGTCGTATGGTGAAGGAGAAAGAGTTGTTTTTTATGCACCAATTCAAGAAACGGGTTATACCCTGATGCTTGAAGTAGATAGTGAATTACTGCTCGAAGAGATTGACTATATTCAAGCTCTCTACATTCTTATCGTAATCCTCTGTTTGAGTACCATTATTGCAATCGTGATGAATGTGATTGCCGTAATGAAAAGAAAAGAGAGACCTGTGGTACAAAAATAGTAATGTTGTAGAGCTATTCCGCTTTTGAGAGTTGCTGTATTTGCTCGCTAGGATCTAAATTAGCTACTTTTTGAATGACATCTCTTATAATCATACTCGCGAGAACATTCCCATATATTATTGTCATATGAGCAACCGAGCCATTAATTTCTGCTTTCGTGTGACACCAGTCGTGAGCTTCAAAGGTTTCATCAGGGGCATCTTTAACGGTACTAGAACAGAAACAGTGATGTGTGCCGTCTTGTGAAGAGGTGTGGGTAATCTCTAAAGGGAATTCATCACTAAAGACACATTGGAAATCACCGGTAAATCCCCGTTGTCTGAGGCGCTTTCGCAACATTTTACTTAGACCACAATGGCGAGTCTTCCAGATTGAGTCTTGTTTAATCTGGAGCGGGTCCATTTTATTACCTGCACCCATGGCAGAAAATAGAGTGGTATTACTACTGCAGGCATGCTCAATAAGTGATACTTTAGGGCTTAAGCTGTCAATGGCATCAATAACGTAATCATAGCGTGATAAATTGAATGAATTACGGGTCGTATCGTCATATTTTCCGTGAATAGTCTCAATAGTTGCTCGTGGATTTATTGTAAGAAGGCGATCTCTGAGCTCCATAACTTTAGAACGGCCAATGTTTTTTGACGTAGCTTGAAGTTGTCTGTTTATGTTGGTTATGCAGACAACATCGGAGTCTACAATTGTCAGGTGATGTATGCCAGAGCGTACGAGTGTTTCCGCACACCAACTTCCAACACCACCAACACCAAAAATGATGACATCAGTGGTATTGAGTGCTTGAATAGCAGTGCTCCCTGTAATGAGCTCTAATCTTTGAAAAATAGGGTGAACTTTCATAAGGGGCAAATATAGGAAAAGTGAGCAGGCCCTTCATGGAGAAATGAACGGAAAGAGTTGACTTTTCTAAAAAAATCAACTCTGGATAAGGGGTGGCTCTAGCTTAGAACTCTTCTCTTGGATTTGTACTTTCTGCGTCTACATCCCAATGATCAGGTGCGCCTACAAAATCTCCAATATCTTCTAAAAGTCTACTATGCTTTTTCTCTTCATCAGCAAGGGCAGAAAAGAGCATCTTTAAATCTGAATCTTCAGTCTCTTCTGCTTGTTTTGTATAGAAATCAGCAGCTTCATCCTCTACTTTCGCAGCATTGTAATAGAGCTCTTTCTGTTTTTTATTGAGACCAAAGAGTTCATCACTTTTTTTGATTGTTTCAAAAACATTTTGAGCTTCATCAGCAAGGGAATCTTTTGGTTTTGACGGCACTGAAACTTTATTCTGTAGCTCTTTAATAATACGATAATGCTCAATCTCTTCGTCGGCAAGCATAGTAAATATTTTTTTAAAACCGGGAGTGGTACTTTTCTCAGCTAAATCACGATAAAAGAGTTCACCATCTTTCTCCATTTTAAGAGCAAATTCGAAGATATCCATTAGGTTTCCTTGTATTAGGTAGGGTAGTGTTTTGAAAATGCTAGAAATTTTTAAGATGTTTTGACGAATAACCGTTGCCTTTTGAGGATTCTTACCAGGTTTAAAATTCTTTTAAGTCTACAATGTTGTACTATCGGTCCAAAATGAATCAAACACATTTTTTTGTTTAGACAAAGGTTGTTTAAACAACTATAATATATGGAAGCCTTTAACTATGGATTACAAATGTCAAAGCCAACAATAGCAGCCCGAAAACCAGTCATGGTAGAATTAGAAGCCGGGAAAACTTATTTCTACTGTACCTGTGGCAAATCGGCAAGCCAACCTTTTTGCGATGGAACACACGCGGGGAGTGAATTTTCGCCTTTGGCATATACTGCTGAAGAAACGAAAAAGGCAGCACTCTGCGCATGTAAACACACTAAAAATGGCCCATTCTGTGATGGAGCCCATAGAGCACTAACAGAAGAGTAATTGAGATAAAGGATAGTATGAGTATTGAAGAGGAGTTACGGCAGACTCAACCCCTACGATCAGTAGGGGAGTCACTAATTTTGAATGTGGTAAAAACTGCAGATCTATTAAAAGGGTATATGGATTCAGTCCTCAAATCTTACGACCTTTCTCAAACACAGTTTAACATTTTGAGAATCTGTAAAGGTTCTCGGGGGAAGGGTATCACATGTAGTGAAATATCTGATAGGTTACTGACTAAAGTTCCTGATGTTACCCGTCTTCTAGACAGAATGGAGAAGAAAGGATTGCTCTATCGTAAACGCTGCACTGCAGATAGAAGAGTAATATGGGTATTTATATCAGATAGTGGAGAGAAGATTATAACAAAGGCTTCCCAGATGGTAGATAAAAACATTGATGCAGTAACCCTTCCGTTAGGGAACGAGGGGGTTTTGGCTGCAATTGCAGTACTTGAAAATTTACGGAACAATATAAACACAAAGGAGATAGTATGAAAAGTATACAAAAAATGATAGGAATCTTATTGGTCGTTGGTTGTGTGGCTAGTTGGGCTGATACCTATAGTATTGACACTCAAAGTAGTGTTATGAGATGGGAAGGGAAAAAAGTAGTTGGGGGACATGATGGGGTCGTTAAAATTAAAGAAGGGATGGTGACCACAAATAAAGCCACGGTTGCAGGTACTATCATAATAGATATGCATTCTATAGAGAATAGGGATCTTACGGACCCTACCTATAAAGCAAAACTTGAGGGGCATCTTAAAAATGCAGATTTTTTCGATGTTGAAACATACCCAACTGCTACATTTGTTATTACTAAGGCACGTGAAACCAAGCAAGGGTCGTATGTTCTTGATGGTGATTTAACCATCAAAGATAAGACACACCCTATTACTTTTGATGCTGTTGTAACCCCAAAAGGGGCACATAAAAAATTGAATGCTCGGTTTTCTATTGATAGAACTAAATGGGGGGTCGTTTATAATTCAAAAGGTTTTTTTGATATTAAGAGTTTAGGTGATAAATTAATTCTTGATGAAATTAAGTTTGATCTCAATATAACTCTTATAAAAAAATAGGATGTAAAGAGTAAAGGTACTAACCCTCAAGCTGAGGCTTGGGGCTGTACCAAGAAAGACGATAAATAATAGAGCCTGCAAGTGTTCCCCATGCGAGGTACCGAACTATTTCAAAGAGGGGTATTGATCCAAACACAATATCACTTGCACCAATTTTTAGGCCATAGCTCGTAACTAATAAAATAAAGGTTATGACAGGGCCAATATATTTACGATCTTTTCTCTTTATATAAAGAATTGAAAAAACTGTTAAATGTACGATAAAGAGAATGAGAAGTGCAATGTTCCACATAGGTGACTCCGACTTGTTTTTTAAAATATACATACCATTTTACTGGGGTAGAATAAATGGTTAGGATTCTATAGCTTTCTCAACCCTTTTTACAACCTTGAAGCACTTAATTATTGAGTAATTGAATAGCCTTTTAGTGTCTTGAGGTCAACAAACTCAAGTGCTGAGATATGAGTACCGTCAAGGTAGACTAAAGGAGCTCTTCCCGCATTAAATGCTTCTACCCAACGTTGTAGGCAGAGACACCAACGGTCTCCTGGTTTTAGACCTTGAAATTGCCATGCTGGTACTGGGGTTGATAAGTCGTTACCTACAGATGCACTAAAGTTTAAAAACTCGTCGTCAACCTGAACACAAACAGTATGCATCCCTGTGTCATCATAATGAGTATCACAACAACCTGTTCTAAAAAATCCAGTCATAGGTTCTATACTACACGATTGTAGCTCTGTGCCAAGGACATTAAGTGCCATAGAGTTATCCTTTATTAATTGAAAAAGAAAAAATATATTTTCTAGTAAGGATTATATGGATTCATAAGTATTCGTACAACTTAGCAACTGATTAGTATAGGATTGAACGTTTCTGTATCCTTAATTATTTGCTTCAACAAGGTTTCTGAGCTCCTTTTCAAGTAAATGAATCTCTATAACAGGTTTATGGAAAAGCTTTTTAGATATGGTGTTGATCGTTAAGAAATCATCAGAAAGCTGATATTCAGGTGAACCGGTACAGAGGAGACAGGGGATGTATTTGTTTTGCTTAATAAGCGTGCGGATAAAGTCTGGGCCTCCCATACCAGGGAGTCTGAGGTCGACAATTATACTCGATACTTCTGTCTGTTGAACGATTTCGAGAGCTTCTTCGGC
The DNA here is from genome assembly GCA_051532035.1 of Fibrobacterales bacterium. Classification (GTDB taxonomy): domain Bacteria; phylum Fibrobacterota; class Fibrobacteria; order Fibrobacterales; family JAOPTW01; genus JAOPTW01. The sequence continues at coordinate 72,670 of JAOPTW010000001.1, forward strand.
AGAGGCTGCTTCAAAAATTTCCCATTCACAATCTTCAAAGTAGTCTACGAGACTTTGTCTTACTGCTTGATCGTCATCTATAATAAGTACACTATACATTTATTGTCCATTTAAATGGGTGATTGGGAGCCGTATAACAAATGTTGATCCTGATTCTGGTTCAGAATCAACAAACATTTCGCCATTGTGATTTTCTGATATAATAAAGTAGGAGACACTTAGGCCGAGGCCTGTACCCACACCAACAGCTTTAGTGGTATAGAATGGCTCGAAAATTCTTGAGCGTACTTCTTCTGAGATGCCAGGACCATTATCTTCAATTTCAATCTGCACGACATCAAGGTCAACGATATTTTTAAGTCGAATAATAAATGTTGGTGATGGAGTATCGAGATCTGATGGTGCTAACTGAGAAAAATGTTCATACATTGCCTCTGCACCATTGCGGAGTATATTGAGAAGTACTTGCTGAATTTTTACCTCTTCACATTGCACTTGTGGAGTTGTGGCTTCATACTCTTTAATAATGTTGATGGTTTTAAAATCGTAAGATTTTTTAATGTCATAGTCGGTAGAGGCAAGTACAAGGGTTCTATCAAGGAGGGATGCCATATCGTGCAGTTCAAATTCATCATCAGTCTTACGGGCAAAACTGAGCATATTGCTCACAATATGGGCTGCTCGTCCACCTGCCTCTTTGATAGAGGAGATCATTCGGTCTATTCCACGTTTATTGATATAATGCTGGAGTGCATCAAGGTCGATGTTGAAGGCTTTCGCAGCAATAATATTTCCAGAAAGTGTTTTATTGGTGAGTCTGTTTTCGAGGTTTATGGTATTTTGTATAATACCACCAAGAGGGTTGTTTATTTCATGAGCCATACCTGCGGCGAGCCCACCAACAGAAAGCATTTTTTCATTTTGCACTAAAAGTTCCTGTGAGTTTTTTCGTTCAGTAATGTCACGAGCAATCTCAATAAGAAGGGTATCACTAATAGCTGTCGTACTGAGGAGTGCAGTACGTTTCGATCCATCAGGTTGAATAAACTCTACCTCACCCATGTCTATGGGAGCACTTGTTCCGATAGCTTTTTTGAGACGGTCTACTGCGTCTTTTGGAGATACATCTTGTATGGTAAGTGTTTTAAGTTCTTCGACTGATCGTGCGGTGAGTTGTTCTGCGGCACTGTTGGCATCAGTCAGGAGACCCGTGAGAGGATTTACCAAAAATACAGCATTATCTGAACGCTCAAAGAGGGTTCTATATATTTCATCACTTGTCTGGAGTGCTTCTTTAGTTTTAGTAAATTCAGAAATGTCACGAATTGAGGCTTGTATTGTCGTTTTTCCTTCTAGCTCAATTCGAGAAAGTATTATAGAACATTCAAATTCAGATGAGTTATTTCTGATATGTGTCCATTCAAAATAATGAGTTCCTTCTGAAAGAACTTTAGCAAAGTATGTATTAATAAGGGCATGAGAGCTTTCACCATTAGGTTGAAGCATAGGAGATAGGTCTACTGGACTTTTCCCAATGAGCTCATTTTTGTTTTTTATACCAAACATAGAAATTGCAGTAGAGTTGCTATCAGTGATAATTCCTGAAGGCTCGATAAGGAAAATGGTATCTTTAGTGGATTCAAAAAAGGTTCGGTATTTTGATTCACTCGATTTAAGACGGGCTTCAATCTGTGAACGTTCTACAATTTCTCTATTAAGGCTCGATATTTTTTCTTGAATATTATGTCGCATCGCCTGAAAGCGTCTTGCAAGGTGACCGATTTCATCGTTCTTATTCTGATACTTAAGTGAATTAAATTTACTTTCTGAATCGGAATCAATCGAGAGTGCAAGTGATTTAATTGGGCGAATGACTGAATAAAAAAGTGTTATGGAGAGCGCAATAATAAAGAAGAGTACAACAAATAAAATAAAACGTAATTGCCCTAGGGCAGATTCAAGAATGTTCTTTTTTAAAAAATGATCGGTTAATTGGACAGAAACAGTGGCAACGTGTCTGCTTTTATATAATACAGGAAGGGTGTGTTTGTACTCTGTTTTTGGTACTGCCTGATTTAATGAGATAATTTTCCAAGTAAGATCGCGTCCTTTGCTGAGCATGATTGTATTTGATGAATCGTAATGAATACTGATAGTTGCTATGTTTTTGTTTTGCATTTCAGCAATAAGGGTATTTTGTAAAATATCAAAATCAATATCCCATACAGGTTTTGCAAGAGACTGACTCAGACGTGCTGTAATAGCTTCTAACTCTTCTTTGAGCATATAGGTGTCAGACTCGATTTTACTCTGGTACCAATAGACAGTGGCGCCTGTGGTAAAAAGAGACACAACAATTATCATGAGCAGGTTGATTTTAATATTGAGTGAAAGGGTCATTATTGTCCTGCCTAGCTTAAGGAGCTCATAGAGTGAGGGCCGTTATTTTTTAGGGTGCGATTAATAGGGAGGGAAATTACAAAGTGTGCTCCATGGTTTAGACATGGCTCAATATGGAGAGTCCCTCCATGGTTTTCGGTAATAATAAAATAGGATACACTCAGTCCAAGGCCGGTTCCAACTCCCACTGATTTTGTAGTAAAAAATGGTTCAAAAATTCTTTTACTCACTTCGTCACTCATTCCTGGGCCATTATCAAGGATAGAGATGACAACAGAGGCCTGATCTTCAGATCGTTTGAGTGTAAAGGTGAATTCAGGAGGTAAGGGCTTCTCACCTTTTTCAACGATTTTAGTATGGTGAGTAGTCATTGCCTCTGCTCCATTTTGAATAATATTAAAGAGCACTTGTTGTATCTTTGATGCCTCACAAGGAACTTCAGGTAAGTTATCTTCATAATTACGAACTATTGAAATTGACTTGATATCAATAGATTTTTTTAGGTCGTAATCTGTTGAAGCGATCTCGATAACTGATTCTAATAGCTCTGTAATATTATGTGTAGAGAATCGGTCGCTATCTTTGCGGGCAAAAGAGAGCATGTTATGAACAATCGACGTTGCACGATTCCCCGCATCTTTAAGAAGATAAAACATACGGGGAATGTTACGCAAGTCCATATAAGTCTGTAGTGCAGAAAAAGAGAGTCCGGCTTTTTCTGCGGCCGCTACATTCGCTTTGAGTTCACTATTCGTAAGTCGGTTAATAATATTTTCAGCGTTTTGTAATATGCCACCGAGTGGGTTGTTAATCTCATGAGCCATACCAGCTGCGAGTCCACCTACAGAGAGCATTTTTTCATTTTGTACAACGACCTCTTCCATTTTAACATGTTCGCTTACGTTATCAATACGGATTACAACACCAGAGATACCTTGATTAACATGAGGGTAGATAGTGATATCCTCATAATCGGTCTGATTATTGTGCATATACAGCTGTTTAGGAATAGAGATTTCTTTTAATGATGTAATAACTTCAAGGATATTTGTCTCAATGTATTTGAGTCTTGGTATGAGTTCAAAGAGTAACCTACCGTACGCATCATTATAAGCAAGACCTGTTACTTCAATGGTGCTTCGGTTCCAATGGGTGACACAGAGATTAGAATCAAGGGCAATAAGCATTGAAGGCATTGAGTCAATAACACTTTTTATCATACTTTTGGATGAGTGCAGTGCACTTTCGCGGCTCTTAATGTCAGAAGACATTTGATTCATCGTGTGAGCGAGTTTTGAAAATTCATTAAAAAAGATTGGGGTCTTTATAGTTTGATAGACTCCATGAGATATTGCCTCACTATTTTGTGTAAGTACTTTAAGAGAACGAGTAATAAGGGAACTCGATTGGTGTGCTATAATAAGTGCGACTGCCCCTATAACGAATGTTGCAATAATGAGCCATTTAAGCATTTCGTAGATAGGAGCTGTTGTTTGTTTTACAGGTTGATAAACCGATACTTTCCAATGAGTTGATGGTAAAAAGAGAGAGTATACCATTTGATCAATACCATCATACGGGAGGATTGATTCGAGTATGTTGCCATTCCATCTGTTTTTACTATCTATAAAATGAGGGTCATATTCTCTAAGCCTCACTTTCTCTTTATTATTGTGAGATATAAAAACACCCCGCTGATCGGTGATTGCAATATATCTGTGTTCAAATTTTTCATGGGCTACCGCAGCAGAGAGGACTTCAATTTCTTGAAGTGAAATAAAAAGTGTGATGAGCTTGGAGTCGTGTTTTTTAGAAAGGGTTGTACTGACAACATTGAGTTGATCAGACATAAAACTTGAAGACCAGTAGGGCTTGTTTTGGGATATTCCTTTTTTATAGTAGTCGTGTCCACTGACATCTATACCTATCATCACAGAGTCTTCGGGATAAAAATATTCTGTTGTTCCAGTATCGTTCGCTATTTGAAGCCCAAGAAGATGAGAGTGAGCGCCAATAATAAACCCAATTGATTCCTTAAGTTGCTGAGTGATACTATCATTATGTGCATGGAGTATGGTCTCTACTATTTTTAAATCTTCAAGGGGCTCCCTAATGTAGCGCTCTACACTTCGGGCAATCACTGAGACATGCTCTTTATTTGCGAGAGATAATTCATTAGTAAGAGTGTTCGATGATATAAATGCACCCAATGCCCCGAGAAGCACAATAGGCACCAAAATACCTACTAGGAATAGTCCAATAAAGAACTGTTTAATGTTAATTGCTTTCAGGAATATGAACATAGTGGTTATTAACTATTTGATAGAGTGAAAATTTACGATTAACGTCTCCAAATGTATCGAAGGAATAGCTATCGGTAAGACCTTGAAAATTCTTAATGGAGGTGAGTGCTTTTTTTATTGGTGCTCTATTAAAAGAGTGCGCTTCTGTTGCTGCTCTTTTGTAAAGAAAAAGCACTTCATAGGCAAAGCGTGCCGCAAAACTTGGTTCCATATCAAATCGAACTCTAAAGTGGCTATTAAAAGCTTGTTCAGCCTTTGAGGGTATTGCAGATTTATAAGAATCCACAAGTATCATATTCTCAACGGTTTTTCCCCCATACAATTCCACTTTTGACAATTTGGTCCACATTGTTCCATAGAGCTGAGCGTTATAATTATTTTTGTATAACTGTTGAGTAATGCCCGCAGCATCTATACCACTCGTTGCGAAAATAATACCATCAGGTTTATATGCTTGTACTTGATTGGCATAGATCATAAGAGAATCTTTGTTGTGATATCCAACAATATTCACTGCTATTTTATGGGGAGAGAGCATTTGTGTTGCTCCCTGTATTATGGGGCCTACATATTCTGGATTGGTACTGTCGACTACTATGACAATAGAAGTTAAATTTTTCCGTAGAATATCTTTTGCAATCCATTTTGCTTGATAGGTTGCTGCTGAAATAACTCTAAAAAAATGATCGTCTATACCGGAATAACGATCTGAGCTCACTGTTGGGCTAAAGACAATCGTATTTGCCTTTTCTGTTTCTTTGAGTATTGTTGGGGCCATTGTACTTAAAAAGGGACCAATTATTAGGGGGATTTCTTTCTTTACGAGTTCTTGAACATGTTGCTCTGCTTTATTTCTATCTCCTGCGTGATCTTTTATGATTAATACTATAGGGTGACCATTGATTCCCCCGTCTTTATTAATTTGTTCAATAGCAAGAGAGAGCCCTGCTCGTGCATTGGTACCGAGTTGAGACTTTCTACCTGACAAATTACTCATGAAGCCAATCTCTATAGGCGACTTTGCACACTGCACGACACAACTTATAATAATAAGGGTGAGTATCAGTGGTGTAATTTTTTGCATGGTTGCCTCAAATGGGTTAATGAAGACTCTGTATTGAAAATTCAAAAAGGAGGGAGTGCTCGGCTGATTGAGAGATGGATATCTTCCAATGAAGCATGGTTATTGTACAGTGATTTTCGTCAATGATTTGGATGTTGTCTGACGGCCCAAAAATTGAGGCTAACTGATTTGAAATTAACTCTGGTGAAATGATGCAGTGATGAATAGCTATGAGAGCGGTCGTTGTTTCGGAGTTGGCCTGTAAAGAAAGTTCAATTTTTTTCGTCTCACTTTCAACGGTTTCTAAAGTTATTGCCGCCTTGAATGACTTAAATAACAGATCAATAAAGAGCTCTTTTGAAGACTTTACAAAATATTTAGCAGGCATATCTACAATGATTTCGATGCCATTATCCTGGAATGATTTCATAAAAATGTCGAGTGTATTTTCTATGAGTGTATTAATTTCAGTAATGCTACTGATGTTTTCATCATCGATAAATTTTCGGTATGAGTTTAAAATGTGAGTGACTTCATCACTTTTTGAAATGATTCTATTTTGATTTACTTCCATGGTGTTGATAGTGTTCACGAAACTATCTTTTATGGAGTTGAGAAATGCAAGGAGATGCCCTGCTTTGTCTTGTGTTACTAAAAATTCATAAAGGTCGGATGAATGATCATCAAGGAGGGTACACACTTCCCTAAGTTTGTCTGTAGGGAGTGATTTTATATCTTTATTGAGAACATAAATTGCAGTGTTAATGCTATTCATGCTGTTACCAATATTATGAATTACATCTATGGCAATATCTGCCTGCCCAGCTTTATGTGCACTATCTATCAGTAAGTTTTGTGTTTTACCTAGAGCACTGGTTCGTTCTTCAATAATATCTTCGAGATGCGTTTGATAATGTTTTAGTTCGCTATTTTTAGTCGTTAGCTCTTTTGTTTGTGCCGCTACTTTCTCTTCAAGCTCTTCCTGATGTTGTTCCTTTTCCTTGATAAGTTCAAATTTTTCTAGAAGTCGCTCAATAGTGATAGTGAGAATTGAAAAATCCCTGATAGGCTTTAGAACATAGTCCCAGGCTCCTTTATGGAGTGCTTCTATAACATCCTCGGCTACGCCATTTCCTGATAATACAATGATTGGGGTTTTGATATTTTTGCCACGTGTATATTCAATTAACTCCATACCAGTCTTTTCTGGCATACGCATGTCAGTTATTATAAGATCGGCTGCTTGAGAATCAATAAGTTCACAACCTGCACGGCCATTAGTAGCAGTAAAAATTTGATAACCACAATCTTCTAGATAGGCTTGGACACTAAAAAGAATCGAACTGTCATCATCAATCAGGATTATAGTTTTTCCCATGATTGCCTTTAGGAGTGTTTTTTATGATATTACTATAAAAATGCCAAATTATTCAATTTATTCGGGTAAAAATTGAAGGTTACCCTATTATTATAGTTTGCTTTGTAAGCAGGAGTGAAGGGGGACTCTCATTCTACATTAATGCAATTGTTTTGCTCTCATTTGAATAATGTAACCATAGTTCAGGTAATGATTTATATTAGTACCATACCTTTTATCGAAACTACTTATGAGCCAGAATCGTTTTTACACTCTTTTGAATACTGCCTATGATGAATTGTTTCCTCTGAAAGAGGTGACTAAGACTTTTTTTGATTGTTATCTCAATCGTGATGCACACGTATTGGATATTGGGTGCGCGACAGGATCACTGAGTTCATTTTTTGCAAAAAGGGTTCAAAAAGTAGTAGGACTTGATGTAAACCAAGCACTGTTAGAGCATGCAACTAATGAAGCGCACCGACGAGGTGTTGTTATCGATTTCCATAAAGCTTCTATGGTTGACCTGCAAGAGTATGTGAATTCTAATTCACAGTCCCTTATCAGTTGTATTGGCAATACATTACCACATCTGCATAACGATGAACAATGTATTGCTTTTTTAACAGCCTGCAAGCACACTCTGGTACAAGGGTGTCCTCTTATCCTCCAGATAGTCAATTATGATTGGGTATTGTCTGATGACATTAAAGAACTCCCCCTTATAGAAACAGAATCATATCACTTTAGACGCAGTTATTCAAAAGTACGCACTGATGGTCTCATTGACTTTTCCATGGTTTTGAAAGATATAACAACTGGAAAAAAGTCGAAATCGACTATACAGCTCAATCCAATAACTCAAGAAAAGTTGGTGTTTTATCTCAAAACTGCTGGATTTCATGGGATTTCACTCTACGGATCTTTCGAGAGAGAACCGCTAGGGACTCAGTCAAAGGGCTTAATCATTGAGGCCTTATAGGTAGTTCAGAAAGATCAAAATATTAAATTGAAATTATTCTTCTAAAAAAAGTAAAAGTCTCGATTCCTTTCCAAGAGAGTAGTATAATAGTGCGATAGAACTAGAATATTACTCTCACACTAAACAGTAGGAATCTCTGATGAATCCTGATATACAGCAAAAAGTTTTTGATCTTACAGAAGCTATTAAAGAAGTAGATTTTGAAACGGTTGAACTTCTTATTAAAGACCTTTTGAAAGGTGATGATAAAAGAGTAATCCAGAAAGTGATTGTAGAGCTTAGTAAGATAGATCAAAACCTTATTGAAGCGCTCTCATACTATTTGTCGAGAAATATTGACACCATTAATGAAGTTCCGGTATTACAGGAAATTTTATTTGCAAAAATACTCGTCAGTCCAAGCACCATAATTGACTTATTAGAAAAAACTGATGATGCTGAAGAGCGTAAGTTTTATGTCTATGTTATTGGTGAGCTTCGTATAGAAATGGCTATACCGGTGTTGGAAAAACAACTAGCCCGTACAACCTCTGAATCCTATATTGTTTTTATTATAAAGGCCTTGGGGAAGGTAGGGGACGCGGCAGATGCTCGTATGATTTCGGATTTTTTATATGCTCCGAGTCGATCTCTCATAACTGAAGCTATTAGAGCTCTCGGTGCAATTGGGAGTCACACTGCAATAAAGCAACTTGCAGAGAGGATGGGGACAGACGCTGAATTTGATTCAATTATTATCGATCAGTTTGCTAAAGTACAAGATCACTTGAGTATCGAGAAATTGAATGAGACTATGGCTTCTCATACTGCTCATATTAGAACCTATGGTAAGACAAAGCTCATAGATATTGGTCCCAAAGTACTGCCCGTTATTTTAGAAAATTTAGTAAGTGATGATAGTGATTTTGTGATTCATACGTTAAATGTCTTGGCCGAGATGGATGATGAGTCGGCTATTAAGCCCATTAGAGACCTGCTTCACAGTGAGCCTCATGATGCGAATGTTCGTTTTGCAGCCTATGAAGCACTCGGAAAACTACCCTTTCAAAAAGTTGCATATGCACTTGCAGACGGACTCAATGATCCCATTGATAACGTACGAGTAGCGGCTGCAAAAGCGATAAACAACAACTACTCTGAAGTATTGGGAGCGGGAGTTAAAAATTTAATCCATTCATCAGCATTCAACAGTGATGAAATTATTTCGGCAATTGTAGAGTCTGAATCTGACCATATCTTTATGACTCTTATTGGTGATGATGATTTTAAAGAGAGAATATTTACATATATTCGTGAACAGGCTCATGCTGAAGTAGTCAAATTTTTTACGGTAATATTAACTAAGAATAATCAGGCAGAGTTAGTTCTTGAGTTACAAAATGTGATAGAGAAGGAAAGTACAGAAGTACTGATTTATGCAGTTGATGATTCTCGTATGATACTGAATATTTATCGAAGCGCACTCCATAAACTCGGTTTTGAGTGTAAGCTTTTTGAATTCCCTGAAACCGTACTTCAACAGGTTGAGAGCGATAGGCCCAAATTGATTTTTACCGATCTCAACATGCCAGTCTATTCGGGAATCGATCTCACAAAAGAACTGCGAAAGACATATACAAAAGATGAGCTTCCTATTGTAATGGTGACTACTCAAAGTGATATTCAAGATAAAAATGCTGCAACTGATGCAGGAGTAAATATTGTTTTAAATAAACCGTTCACTCCCGATGACTTAAAAGAGGCCCTGAATCAATTTGGCTTATAAATAAGGAATAGAATGGCGCTGCGTTCGTGTAATTAAAAAATTGTTTCTATCAGAACCCAGTCAAGAAGATGGGCGGTGCACCCCTCACCTGTACATTGCTCAAAATTGACCCCTTTCATAAAGTACTCAGTACTATGACACTGAGAACACTCATAGAGCCCTGCAATCGCACAACAAGTGGGGTTGTCTGAATAATCAGTTCCGTTAGAAATGTCGACAATACTCAATTGATCAATGGGAGTGCCCATGATGTGAGTAAAGGCTATTTTATGGTTCTTGTTTGCAAAAAATTGACCCCTCTGTTGATACATTGCAATTGAGTCATTGATATATGCTTTATTGAGGGCTGCTTCAATTTCTGAATCAACACCGACAAGGCAAAATTTTACACCACGGTCTTCGTAATCAGAGAGGAGTGAGACGAGTGATATGATATAGAGGTAATCAATTTCGTGAAGGAGTGCAATGTTAAGGGCAATTCTATAGCAGTGGTTTTTAATGACCGTATCAATGGTGAAGGTAAGCTCTTCAATAGAACTTTCTTTACTCTCATTTGGTTTAAAAATTATTTCGAGGTACTGCTCAATCACAACGGTTACCTTAGGTTATCTAGTTGAAATATAATAAATCAGATTATACAGATAGGTACTCAGTGTGTGATGTTCAAAAAATTATTATTTAGTAATGAGGTGGCGGGGTGTTTTCGACGCTTCCGTTCTCTCCAATACCCTCTTGAACCTTAAAAATAAGCTGCTCAAGTGCATCAATTTGGTTTTGTTGCTGAGTTATAATGTTATTGAGGGTGTCGATCATATCCTCTTGATAACTAAATTTTTTCTCAAGCTCGATTATGCGATCTTCCATACAGCCTCATCTAATATTTCTATATTTATAGCAAATATAGAAATTCACTTAAAAGCCGTCCTATAATTGCGAAATTGGTTCAGAATAATGATAATTACCGTAATTGGAGCAGAAGGGCTATATGCGACTCGATAAATTTATAGCAGATACCACAAACTTGTCTCGAAAAGAGGCGGGAAAAGTTATCAAACAAGGCCGTATCACCGTTGCTGGCAAGGTGAATAAAAAGGCTTCTGATCACGTAGATCTTGATTCTGAAGTGACGATTGACGATGACCTACTCACCCTACGTACTGATATTTATATTATGATGCATAAACCGAAAGGGGTCATTTGTAGTACTAAAGACTCTCATAATGAGACGGTTCTTGCTTTTCTGGATGAGGATATTAAAATGCGTGCACCAGCAGCTGCGGGAAGGCTTGATAAAGATGTTACAGGGCTCGTGCTCCTTACCAATGATGGAGTATGGAACCACAACATCACTTCTCCACGAAAAGACAAGTTTAAGATATATCAAGTGATTGCTCGGGACCTTCTTTCTGAAAATGATGTTACTCTTTTTAAAAAGGGAATAACTCTTTCCGGGGATGATACCCCCTGTAAGCCTGCGGAGTTGATACTCAAAGGTGGGTGTGAGGCTGAACTCCGCATTACTGAAGGCCGCTATCATCAGGTAAAACGTATGTTTGAAGAAATTGGAAATGAGGTTGTGGAACTGCATCGGACCGAAATTGCAGGTATTGTACTTGATAACGATTTACAGCCTGGGCAATGGAGAGAACTCACTGAAGAAGAGATTGCGGTAGGGCGATAAGAGGTCTTTAAAAACAGACCTGATTGCGTCCCTTGTTTTTTGCTTTATAGAGAGCTCTATCTGCAGCTTTAATCACTTCATCAGTGGTAATCAGTTGGTCACTGCGCTCTGCAACCCCCATACTTACAGTAATCTGAACAATTCTCGCAATTTTAAAGGTTGAACGGTGCTGTTTACCTTTTGAGTTTCTTTTGGGTCTGAGGCGACTCCGTATTGACATCTGATATTCAGAGACAGATTGTCTGAGGTCCTCTATATGAGGGACAGCCTTTTTTATCGATGTTCTATTAAAGACAACGGCAAATTCTTCGCCTCCATATCGGAAAGCTTGACCACCTCCGGTAACTTGGCGTACTTTTGAAGCAACCAATTGAAGTACTTGATCACCTACATCATGTCCGTAATCATCATTAAATTTTTTGAAATGATCAATATCGACCATGGCAATTGAGTAATTACGTCCGAGTGAGAGTAAATACTCGTTAAGCGCACGTCGACCTGGAATATTGGTCAGTTCATCACGATAGGCCATATTGTATGATGTTTGCAATATTCCAATAAGGAGGGTTAAAGCTGCCCCCATATAGCCAATCAGGAACTGAAGGTCATGCTGGGCACTACTGTAGGTAGCCATTAAAATGATTAATGAACCAACAATACTTCCTTCAATATGAGAGTGTTTATAGAGCCATTTAGCAATGCCAACTACTAATGCTAGGGCAAGGAGGATAACAGCGAGGTCGGGGAGCCCTTCATAAGCACCCTTCGTTGATGACCAGATATCCATTCCAAAGAAGTTGCGCGCAATACCTGAATTACGGTGAGTGAGGGAGTAGAGAATAAAGAGCTCGAGAGCGAGAAGGAGGGCTTTTATAAGGCCTGAGCTACTCATCAGTACTCTGTTTTTTGAAGCACTAAAAATAAAATAATTCAAAGGGATGAGGGTTGCTGTTACTAAGAGTATTGCGGTATGCGAAATACTATGAGGGACCAGAAAGGTTTGCCCGAGGCACCAGTAACAGAAGGCTATGGTAACAATGATAAAGAGTGCATTGTTTTTATTAAACCGTAAGGTTATGATCCCTGTAACCCCAAGGATAACATAGGGGAGTAAGAAGAGAATTTCTGGGGGTGTAATTAAAAGACCTGCAAGATAAGTGTTTAAAACAAGCACCATAACTAAAAAGATCACAGGGGCAATAGTTGTTTCGAGTAGTCCTTTAAAAATCCGTTGATACACCATATTAGTTTACCACATTTATTGGAGTACCCGTAGTATATGCGGAAATATTGTTTGTAGCCATTTCAATGAGGCGTTTTCGGGCCTCTACCGTTGCCCATCCAAAATGGGGAGTAATAAGGCAATTATTGAGAGATAACAAAGGATTGTTTTTTGAGGGTGGTTCTTTTGTCAATACATCAAGTCCAGCACCTGCAATCATTTTTTTCGAGAGTGCATCAGCGAGTGCTTGTTCATCAATAAGGGGACCACGCCCAGTATTGATAATAAAAGCTGAGGGTTTCATCGTTTTAAGAGTCTGACTGTTTATCATTTCTGTTGTTTCTTGAGTGAGAGGACAATGAAGTGAGATAAAGTCACTTTCTGAAAAAAGCTCATTTCGAGAGATAAAGCGTATACCTGGAATGTTTTCTGATGGTACGGTTCTGGTATGTACAATAATTTTCATATTAAATGCCTGCCCAATAGCGATAACTTTTTGAGCAATAGCTCCATACCCAATTACGCCAAGAGTTTTTCCACTGAGTTCAAGCAATGGATGGTTCCAGTATGAGAAATCCTGGCAAGAACTCCAGTCGCCGCTATGGACACTCTCAGAGTGTTGAGCGGTGGAGTGGGTATGTGCCAAAATAAAACTAAAGGTTAGTTGCGCAACAGAGTCGGTACTATAGCCCGGTATGTTTGTTACGAGTATACCGTTCTTTTTGGCAAAGTCAATATCAATTACGTTATATCCAGTAGCGAGGACACCGATATATTTAAGATCAGGAAGCTGCATAAGTATCTCTTTATGCAATACTACTTTGTTGGTAAGAATAACTTCGGCGCCCTGAGCACGGTCGACTATTTCGCTGAGCTCTGTTCTATCATACAGAGTTACGTCACCAATTGCTTGTAATGGCTCCCATGAAAGGTCGCCGGGATTAGTGGTATAGCTATCAAGAATTACAATCTTCACAGTCTATCTGCCTCCAAAAGGTTGATCGTATCATATATCTTGAGAGTCGCTTTGGAGTTGTTCAGGGTGTAAAAGTGAATACCTTGAACATTGTTATACACGAGATCGCGTACCTGCTCTGTAGCCCAGTGCATACCAATTTTTTCAACGTCATCATCGTTTTTAGCGTAGAGTACTGCTTTTTGAAGTCGTGCAGGAATACGAGAGCCGAGAGAAAGCTCAGCCATGCGAACCATGCTACTTTTAGTGGCAATAGGCATAATGCCTGCTATTATAGGGACGGTAATTCCTGTGAGCTCACAGCGTTCTTTAAAATCATAAAAGTCACGGTTGTCAAAAAAGAGTTGTGTCACAATGTAGTCAGCACCGGCATCTACTTTTGCTTTGAGGTACTCCATTTCTTTGAGTCTATTAGGAGTGTCGGGGTGTCCTTCAGGAAAGCCGGCGACACCAATACCCATGTCGGGATGGTGTTCTTTTATAAATGCAACAAGGTCACTCGCGTACTCAAATCCATCTTCGGCTGCAATATCACGAAGGGTTCCGTCGTGAGGAAGGTCACCTTTGAGGGCAAGGATATTTTTAACGCCATTTTTAGCATAATCGTCGAGCACCACTTTCATCTCGGCACGGGTCGAATTGACGCATGTGAGATGGGATACTACGGTAAGGTCGGTTTTTTCCATGATTTCTAGAATAATATCATGAGTTTTCTCTCGGGTTGAGCCACCCGCACCATAGGTAACACTTACATAGGCGGGCTCAAGAGGCATGAGATCACTAATAGTGGTAAAGAGTTTGCTCCATCCCTTGTCTGTTTTGGGAGGGAAAAATTCAAAGCTAAAAGTGATTTTGTGCTCTTTAAAGATATCGGCTATATGCATGGGTAAGTCCAGGTGGGGGAGTGTTCAATAATATAACTATTTTGGCCTAAATTTGGTCTTAAACGGCAGTAACAGGCCTATTTACTTCTGTTCTATAGAGGATCATTACCATTTTCGCATGAGCCATTCGAGTCCATATTTAAAAGAATATTTTTTCCAGTAGGTTGTAGCAATTAACAGCCCGAAAATAGAAAGAAGCGTTATGGATAGTGCTGTAATTTCTGACGTTGTTCGAAAGAGGCTTAGAGTGACGAGCAACTCTCTGAAGAGTAAGATGTGTACAAAGAGGAGCGTCAGTGAACAGCGACCAACTGATTCAATGCCAGTAAGAAGGAGTGACGGCTTACGGGCAGGGAGTCGCATGAGAAGGCTGAGAGTGATTGTGGCGGTGCCTGTTAAGAAGAGGAGCATTCCGGGGCTGATAGGATAAAAGAGGGGGGAGGGGCTACAGAGTCTGCTCAGAAAAGGGGGAAGGGGTAGTTCCTTTAGAAAATGGCCTGTGACCATAAGGAGGAGTCCGGTTCCTTGTATAATTAAGCTTTTTGTTATCACCGGAAAAAAGTGAGCTTCTGGCTGTGGATGAAACGAGGGTTTGAAAAGGGATAGAGAGAGAAGATAGAGTGGGGCCCACGGTAAGAGAGAGAAGTGACCTTGAATAAATGAAATTCTAAGCAATTGTTCCCAGAGAGGGAATGCCATAGTATAAGGGCTGGTACCCGCCATGTCGGTATTAGATAGCATATCTGGTATAGAAAAGTGATTGATAAGTGCAGCATAGAGCATAAGCACCGTAAAAGCACAGAAGCCTAAAAAGAGGGAAGAACGTTTTAGTAAAAAGGGGGTAATGATGAGCATGGCCCCTAAAAAGTGAAGTATGTACCATGACTTCATTGAGAACCAACTGGGGACGAGTAGGTTAAGGATGGAGCCAAAGCCTATAAGAAGTAAACCACGTTTAGCAAAGAGTACCCACGATGGTTGTTTTTGAAAGAGTAATAGGGAGCTATACGCTGTGGCTGTGATAAAAAAAGGAGCCGCTAACCCACCCAATATTGAGAGAATAACAATTGCTGGGTAGTCGTTGAACGTCTCTCCAGTTTGTATACCACGCCAGAGCCACGACCCTAGGTGCTGTTCTACCATGAGAATCAGTGCGAAGCCTCTAAAAAGATCTAAGCCATGAATGCGTGATGTTTGGTTCATAGTGATAAGATAGATACTTTTTAATTGAGAATGCAAAATAAAAAAGCCCCACTCTACACTGTAGAATGGGGCTTATGTCACTGATTCTTTTTATTTAGATACCGAAGTCATCCGCATGGATCATCTTCTTCTCTACACCAAGATTATCGAGCATGGCGTGGACTGAATCAGACATGATTGGAGGTCCACACATATAGTATTCAATGTCTTCTGGGGTTTCATGATCTTTCAGGTGTAAGTCGTGTACGACATTGTGAATAAAGCCAACAGCTCCTTCCCAATTATCACCTTCTTCTGGTTCAGAGAGTGCAATGTGGAACTTGAAGTTGTCGTACTGCTCTTCGATTGCTCTAAAGAGAGGTTCGTAAAAGATCTCTTTTTTAGAACGGGCACCGTAGTAGTACGTTACTTTACGGCCAGTTTTAAGGGTATTAAAGAGGTGGAAAATGTGTGATCTGAGTGGAGCCATACCAGCACCACCACCGATGTATACCATTTCGTTTTGAGTATCTTGAATATAGAACTCACCATAGGGGCCAGAAACAGTAACTTCATCACCTTCTTTAAGATTAAAGATATATGATGACGCGAGTCCTGGAGGTACATCAGCAAAGCCACCTTTTGCACGATCCCATGGAGGAGCACACACTCGTACGTTGAGCATTACAATACCTTTTTCTGCAGGGTATGATGCCATAGAGTACGCGCGAACCATCTCTTGTGGATTCGTTGCAGAGAGATCCCACATCTTAAATTTATCCCATTCAGGTTTAAATCTTTCGGGGATATCCATCGATTTGAATGAAAGGTCTTTATAGGCAGGGATCTTAATCTGTATGTAACCACCAGCTTTATAGTTGAGATCAAGCCCTTCGGGGAGCTCAATAACAAACTCTTTAATGTAGGTAGAAACAGAGTTATTTGATTTAACCTTTGCCTTAAACTCTTGAATATTAAAGATCTCATCAGGGATCTGGAGCTTCAGGTCATTTTTGACTTTCATCTGACACGCTAAACGCCAGTGTTCTTTAGCCTCTTTGCGATTGATGTGACCAGTCTCGGTTGGGAGAATGTCACCACCACCTTCAAGAACCTGACAGGTACACATACCACAGGTTCCACCACCACCGCATGCAGAGGGGAGGAAGATATCATTGTTCGTAAGAGCGTTCAAGAGTGTAGTACCCGGCGATGTTATTTTTTTTAATGACGCATCGCCATTAATATCAAGAGCAACTTCACCTTGTGCTACCAATTTGTTTTCTGCAATCAAAAGCACAAACACGAGTGCGAGAATGATTACCGTAAAAATTATAATTCCAATTACAACCATCATATCTCCTAAAGGCTAATGCCGGCAAATGCCATAAATGCCATAGCCATGAGTCCAGAAGCGATAAAGATACTTGGTGTACCTTTAAGACCTTTGGGCATGTGTGAATATTCAAGTTTCTGACGAATAGCAGCAAGACCAATAATTGCAAGCCAGAAACCGACACCAGATCCAAATCCAAATACCGTTGCTTCAGCAATATCATACTTTCTCTCAACCATAAAGAGTGACGCTCCTAGGATAGAACAGTTCACTGTGATAAGAGGGAGAAAGATACCGAGGGATGCATAGAGTACCGGTGATGATTTTTCGATGATCATCTCTACTACTTGTACCAATGCCGCAATTACCGCAATAAATGAGATAAAAGTGAGGTAGCTGAGGTCTACTTCGGGAAAACCAGCCCATGCAAGAGCGCCATTTTCGAGTAGATATGAATTGAGCAGCCAGTTCACGGGTGTTGCAAGAGTAAGAACGAAAATTACTGCAATACCGAGCCCCATAGCGGTTTCAATCTTTTTTGAACAGGCAAGAAATGAACACATTCCGAGGAAGAATGCGAGAAGAATGTTCTCAACAAATATCGCCTTAATAGCTAAGTTAACTAATTCCATTATTTAGCTCCTTTTTTAATAAGGTAGTTGTTTTGTAACCATCCAATGATTCCTACAAGAAAGAATGCACCAGGTGCAAGAACCATAAGGCCCATGTCTGTGTATCCAAGGTCATATAAGAAGTCAGGAACAATTTTAAAACCAAACCATGAACCTGCGCCGAGAATTTCCCTAAACGTTGATACAAGAATGAGAATTACACCGTAGCCAATGCCACTACCAAACCCATCTAAGACAGAAACCAAAGGTTTGTTACCGAGAGCAAATGCTTCTGCACGGCCCATAACAATACAGTTGGTAATAATAAGACCAACAAATACTGAAAGTTCTTTTGATGTTTGAAACAAGAATGCTTTTAATATTTGGTCTGTTAATATTACGAGTGTTGCAATAATAATGAGCTCAACAATCATACGAATCTTACTAGGGATTGCATGACGAAGAAGTGATATGATTCCATTAGAAAGCATTACCACAACCATGAGTGAAATTGTCATCACTAACGCTGTTTTTACTTGTGTTGTTACCGCAAGAGCAGAACAGACGCCAAGTGTTTGGGTTAAAATAGGATTCTGAGCCAGGGTAGACTCTTTAATCATATCATTCATTTTACTCATGAGAAGCCTCCTCTGATACAGTTTTATTGAGTGCCATATAAGGAGCAAAGAAATCAAGATCTTTTTTCATGAATTCGTTGACCCCTTTAGCGGTAAGAGTAGCGCCTGCAATTCCATCAACTTCGTGGTTAAACGACTTTGATTTTTCAAGGGCTTTTCCTTTTACAATGGTTACCGAAGCAATAGAGCCATCAGCACCGAGTACTTCTTTACCTTTGTAATTATTGGTAAACCAGTTTTTATCGATTTCGCCACCAAGCCCTGGTGTCTCACCATGAGAGTAAAAGGTCAATCCTTTAATAGTATTGAGATTTTTCTCAAGAGCTAAATAACCTTTGATAGTAGACCAGAGACCTTTACCCGAGATAGGGAGGCAGTACGCTTTAATGTCACTTCCTACCTTATGCAGGTAGAGTGCACGACGTTCTGTCTCATCCTCTTTGAGGTCTGTTGGTTTAACACCGTCAATAATAGTACCCTTTGCATTTACCACTACACCAGTAATGTTCTCGGTATAGAGTTTTGAAATGGTAGTAGCTTGAATTGAACCAAAATAATCTTCAGTCTCTTCTTGGCCGCTTTCACGTACGTCGAGTGCTTTAATAATATTTTTCATCTTATCGATTCGAATGTTCTCTTCCTGGTAGGGCTTGAGATACTGGGCTGCAAAAGAGAGCAACCCCGAACTGATAATACAGATAATCAGTGCAAATCTAATTGCTCGTTTATTTTCCTGCACGTGCGAGCCTCCTTTTAATATTCCCTTGAATCACATAGTGATCAATCAGTGGCGCAAATACATTCATGAATAGAATTGCAAGCATCATACCTTCTGGGTATGCAGGGTTTGCAACTCGAATGATAACAGCAAGTGCTCCAATAAGTGCACCATACACCCACTTACCCGTGTTAGTACCTGAGGCACTCACTGGGTCGGTAGCCATAAACGCTGCACCAAAAGCAAATCCACCCATTACCCAGTGGTAATAGAAAGGAAGATGCATAAGGCTATTTGATTCTGCCCCTGCAAATGCGTTAAAAATAAGAGCAACAATAGTTGAACCAACTAAGGTACCCAGCATAATACGGCCACTTCCAAGGCGGGTAAATACGAGGACCAACGCTCCAAGGAGACAGAGGAGTGCAGATGTTTCGCCTGCGGAACCGGGGACAAATCCCAGAAAGAGATTACTGAATGTAAAGCCTGCACTATTGAGTGAATCAATAACTGCAGCACCAGTACCTTGTGAAGCAACAAGAAGCGGAGTCGCTCCTGAGTAGGCATCAACAAGTTTATCTGTTGTAGTATTTATCGCTCTCCATACACCATCACCAGAGATAAATGTTGGATATGAGAAGAAGATAAATGCACGTGCGGTGAGTGCTGGATTAAGGAAGTTCATTCCTGAACCACCAAATACTTCTTTACCAATGATTACACCAAATGCGGTTCCTACAGCAACAACCCAAAGTGGTGTTGTAGGAGCAAGGGTAAGTGGTAAAAGCATTCCTGTTACAAAGAATCCTTCATTTACTTCGTGTCCACGAATCTGACCAAAAATAACCTCTATCACCGATCCGGTCATATACGTTACAATGACGATAGGGAGCATAGCCCACATTCCGTGAATGAATGAATTAATGATTGTTGGCTCAATACCAGTAAATACCGTAAGGAGATCGTTACTGGCAGTCAGACTGCTCAGTTTTTGAAACCCTACATTATAAAAGGCAAAGAGTAGACAAGGAATGATGGTCATAATAACGAGTGACATCATGCGCTTTGAATCAAGTGCATCTCTTACATGTACCCTTGAACTCGTCGTCTCATTAGGAGTTCTAATAAGAGTATCAAGTGCGTCGGCCATAGCATGCATTTTTTTGAATGGACCTTCTTTCGTAAGGTTCATCAATATGTCAGCTGGTTTTTCTAATAAGTCTTTTGTAATTCTCATGTTATCCCTCCACCTG
>JAOPTW010000002.1:0-39967 GCA_051532035.1 Fibrobacterales bacterium
ATCTGGCCCTTTCTGTTATAATACAATTTACGTATTTACTTGATAATTACTTCAGCATAAACCCCTGTATCCACACTATATTTCACAAAATAATTTCCCTGATTCAATTCAAGACTATTAATAGCCATTCTTGCATCGGCAAAATTAACGTTAGAAAGTGCAACATATAGCTTGCCACTGAAGTCATACACCTGAACACGCTCAATTAATGATGAAGACTGTATTTCCGAAACACTTTTCATGGCCCCATAAAGTGACACAACGCCTTCTGACCCACCTTCTTCTGAAGATTCAGACGAAACATCCTCTTCATCCTCAATAGAAGACGATTCAAGCATTGAAGACAACTCATCTATTTCTTCACCCGAAGACATAGCATCAGATGAACTACTCATAATGTTTGAAGATGAAACAACATCCTCACTCGATAATTCAGAAGAGGAGAACTCAACCACCACGGAAGATGATGATTCTCCAGCACTAGAAAACTCACTTGACTCATCAAACTCAGGAAGAGTATCTAAGGCATTCCAGCGCTCCAAAAGAAATTCCTTCATCTTAAGACCAACATCAGAGAAATCTGCATCAGACCACATTGCTGCATCCCCACCAGTCCCTTTTTTTAACATAGAATCAAACTCATAGTCATCGACCGCACTATCCTGCCAACCATCTTTGCAAGTATTTGGGCCCCCAATTGTTCTACACTGCTCAACCTTATCATTAACCGACCAATAGGTAAAGCCCACTTTATTATCTCTTATGGCCTGCAACCACAAATCAAACTCTGCCTCTAAGTTTTGAGGACTTCGTAAACTACCCCAAATTCCCCACTCATTTATAAATAGAGGTATGCCACTGCTTATCCAATTCCCAATGCTGCTTCTTAGGCCTTCTCCATGAGTATTTACATAAAAATGAAGAGAGTAGACCTGATTACCAGAAGGCAGGGGTGGATTATTAAAAGCTTCTTCAGGCTTCTGAGACCAAAATGATGTACCTACATGAATAATATTATCAGGGTCAATTGCACGAATAGCACTTACTACTCGGTCAGAGTAAGGCTTAATAAGTGATCCATAATCAATCATTTCAGGTTCATTATAAATCTCATACATTACATTGGGTACTTCACCATATTTTGTAGCCATCTCTTCAAAAAATGCCACAGCGTCATCCGTCTCTTCATGAGCATCATGAGAATGCCAGTCAATTATGACATAAATACCCCTCGCAATACATGCATCAACAACATCTATTACCTTTTGTTTTTCCACATCATTATTATCTCTATATGCATGAGAATCCATAGCCGCCCGCACAACAGTCACTTTCCATTCATCAACGAAATAATCAATTACTGTCCTATTATAGTATTGCTCTGAATCACCACTCCAAAAAAGACTTACCCCAGGAAGCGCAATTGGATCTCCAGACTCATTCACCATATACTGACCATCAACACTCAACTGTCCATACACTTCAACAATACTTTTTGCCTGAACAGCAACCCCCAAGATCCCTACAAGCCCTATTACAAATAAATTCTTCATAACTCTCTCTTTATCTAGCTATGACTTATAGTGCTATACTGTGCAAAGTATGTATACCCTATATAAGCCGTGTGTATATGTGTCATAAAAATACTTATCTCTTTGTGAATTGCTTACAAACTCACCAGCAAAAACTCAAATCCAAGGACACCCCTGTCCACAGCCAAAAGAACCAGTCGCCCGCCTTCCCTCACATCAACTATTTACAATCCACAAGATCCACAAATAGAAACAAAGATCCCCATTGTAGACTACCAACAATCAAATATTCCATGGCAATCTAAAGAGAAACACCAATAAGACAAATTTAAGGCTTATTTTATGGACAAACCAGTCCAAAGTGTAGACTATTTTTTAACATTTACTTTGTTTTACCTATATATTAACCTAGATTATCTACAACAAAATAAATTGGGTACACGACATACCCAGGGAGAAACAATGAAAAAAATACTTACACTTATGTTAATGATCTTAACATTTGCCTTCCTATCGGCATGTTTTGACTCAGGAACATCAACAACTTCAGAAAATGACAGCTCATCTGATGACGCAGTATCATCTCAAGAAGCTACAGGCACAGACAAAGAGTCGTCTTCGGAAGACGATACTGACAATGAATCTTCTGAAGTAAACACTGACAAAGATTCTTCAGCAAAAGCCGACAATGAATCTTCAGAAGGTGCTGGTACAGACAAGGATTCCTCTTCTGAAGGTGCTCCTGACAAAGATTCTTCTTCTGAGACAAATCCAGGAACAGATTCATCAGAAGACAAAGCGATATCTTCTTCTTCTGAGCCAGACCCTGTAAGTAGTGATACCTCTATTGACACTGGCGGTGCCCCAGCAGGTAGCCCAGTAGCAAAATACGGATTTCTCACCACAAAAGATAATACACTCTGGTCAGAAAAAGCCAGCGAAGCAGTGCAACTTATTGGAATGAGCCTTTATTGGAGCCAATGGGGTGCAACAACATCAGGATCCTTCTACAAGGAAGAAATCGTGAGCTGGCTAGCACTAGATTGGAAAATTGATGTTATAAGAGCGGCAATAGGAACTTTTGAAGAAGGGGAAGGCGATGTTACAGATGCAGATGGCAACCCAACCGGTGATAAAGAACATAATCCATCTGGATATATGCAAAAGCCAGATATTGAAATGGCAAAAGCAGTTGCTGTAATAGATGCCGCAATAGCAAATGGCATTTATGTAATTGTAGATTGGCATGATCACCATGCTGACGAACCAGAGCATGCAATCGCAGAAAAAGAATTTTTCACAGAAATTGCAACAAAATATGGCGAATACCCAAACATTATTTATGAAACATTTAATGAGCCAAAAGTTGACGGTTCTCAAGGACCAGGATACCTAGGGTTCTCATGGGATGAAGCCCGTATAATGACCCATCAACAAGAAGTAATTGATGTTATTAGAGCAATCGACTCTAAAAACCATGTTATTGTTGGCAGTAAAGCTTGGTCATCTAATCCAATAGATGTAGCAAATGCTGTCGAAAACGGCGTGTTAACCGATGGCAACATTTCTGGCGCTATGCACTTATACGCAGACAAATTAATGGATGCAGGCAAAGGCTGGGATTTCAATCATGTAGAAACACACATCCCAAGATCACAAGAGGCTCTTGATAAAGGCTTACCTGTTTTCGCATCAGAATGGGGTACAAGTGACCCTGTTGTTCAATTAGAAGTTGGCGTTGAAGAGACAGAAGTTTGGGTTAAATGGATGAAAGACAACAAAGTGAGCTGGTGTAACTGGTCAGTCCACGACAAAGAAGAAGCAAATTCAGCACTGGTACTCGATGCAAGCTTAAAAGGCAACTGGGGTCCTGATGAACTTACAGAATCTGGACTTCTCATACGCAAAATTATTCGTGAAGCACATGGTGAGCCAGGTGAAGACTTTCCAAACTAATACCTCCTTTTAGAGGGCACGACCCAGAGGACTATTTTCGAAAAAAGGGGCCAATGCTAACGCATTGGCCCCTTTTTTTATCCCACTTTTCAAATATGTCAAAATTCCAAATAATCCATCTGCTTTCTATTTCCTTCCTCATTTATTCAAAATCATAATTAGATTTTAAATACACACCCTATATTGGACACACAAATGAAGAAGTTCTACACCACACTTCTTGCAATAACTCTTGCAAGTAGCTTGTCAGCCTGTCTAGGCACAACAGTTTCAGATAATAATTCATCCTCAAGCGCCGAAGAATCATCGACAGATAGTTCAGAGGTATATAGTTCAACTGAAGAATCATCATTTCAAGAGTTTAGTTCCGAAGAAGAGTCATCCACTGAAGAGATGAGTGCATCAGGCATAAGCTCTGAAAGTTTAGAATCATCTAATGACAACCTTCTAAGCTCCGAAGAACTCTCATCAAGTATCGAAGTTTCTTCGTCTTCTTCAGTTGAAAAACCACTCAGTAGTGAAGCACTCAGCAGCTCTTCAGAAAAAATATCCTCATCAAGTGAACCTGAACCAATTGATTTTGGTGAAAAGTATGGCGCCCCTGAAGGCTCCCCTGTCGCTCTTCATGGTAGACTCTCAACAGATGCCCACCTTATTGTAGGCGAAGATGGTCTTCCTGTGCAACTCATTGGCATGAGCCTCTTCTGGAGTCAATGGCAAGGGGACTTTTATAATGAGGATGTGATAAACTGGCTAGTCAAAGACTGGAAAATTGATGTTGTTCGAGCCGCTATGGGTGTTGACCACGAAAAAGGCGGAGGGGCTACAGGGTATACTATTTTCCCTGATATTGAATTTGCTAAAGTTGAAGCGGTAGTACAGGCAGCTATAGACAATGGCATTTATGTAATTGTCGATTGGCATGACCACTTTGCAAACCACCCAGAACAATGGAACAAGTCAAAAGAGTTTTTTGATATGGTTTCTAAAAAATACAAAGATATCCCCAATGTAATTTATGAAATAT
Source organism: Fibrobacterales bacterium (assembly GCA_051532035.1). Lineage (GTDB taxonomy): Bacteria > Fibrobacterota > Fibrobacteria > Fibrobacterales > JAOPTW01 > JAOPTW01. The sequence continues at coordinate 4,516 of JAOPTW010000002.1, forward strand.
TTAATGAGCCAACATCAGTAGGGCCTATTGACTGGAACATGGACCCCAGCTTCAATTGGGCATCTGTAGAACCCTATATGGATGAGATTATTCAGGTAATTCGCGCAAATGACCCCTTTAATCATATTGTGATCGGAAGCCCAACCTGGTCTTCAGAACCATTTACTGCGGCAACAAGTGTAGAGAATGGAAAAATTAATGATCCAGAAAACAATTTTTCTTTCACTATGCATTTTTATGCGAAAGCTCACAAAGAAGGACATAGGGAGAACTCACAAAAAACTATGGACTTAGGGTACCCCGTATTTGCAACAGAATGGGGCACCAGTGATGCTGTTAAACAAGAATCTATAGATGTTGAAAGTACAAAAATATGGATTGATTTTATGAAAGACCCAAATCGCATGATGAGCTGGTGTAACTGGGCTATCAGTGACAAACACAACCCAGGTGGCGGCGAAAGCGAAGCCAATGGCGCCTTATACAGAGGAGCCCCTACCGATGGTAATTGGGGGCCAGAACACTTAACAGAATCAGGCAAACTCATTCGTTCGATACTCAGAGAAGCCCATGGCGAAGTTGGAGATAGCTTCCCCAATTAAGCACAAAAAATGAACGAATCATTATACTATATCAAAAGGCTGTACTCACTGTACAGCCTTTATTGTTTTAAACTTTTTCTAAAAGCGTGAAGGGTATCGAGAAGCCATTGGCTGCTTTTTGTATGAGCCGAGTCACAGACAATATAATACTCCTTCCCCGAAAAGGTGCTCTTACTTGCGGCAAGACGAATAAAATCTTCAGCAGAAGAAATATCATCAGAGTAATAGTCATATTTTTTCTGAATATGCTTAATAGCATCTACACCAGAATAACGGTCACCGTTTCTCTCAAATGCGCACTTGGTATTTTGTACCACCCCCATAAGCAGCTCAATCTCTTTTTTATACAACCCATCAGCGAAACAGAATACCGATGTGCAAATCACAACACCAATGACTCCTTGACTTATCTTCAACACTACAAAACTCCAATTAATTTACCACCTCCCTACAATCTACATTTCCTCAAATAAATGAGTCGAAACTTTATGTACCTGTAACAATGTGTAACGTATGGCCTATTAGGCAATTTTCCACTACCTACCTAAAGGTTTAAAACGTAGTATTAAGAGAATAACTCATACGTAGAACACACTATGAAACACCTTAATCGATACACCGCCATTGCCCTACTCGGAGGAGTACTATTGTCTACTGCATACTCTAACCCAAAAATCGACTCACTCTCACAGAAAAACATAGAATTGAAAAGCATTCCACCACTCGTTAGTAGTAAAAAAAATGACGGTAAATTCATCAACGACAAAGAGTTTAACCTTTTCGAGTTAGGTAAAGCATTAGGCATGTTTAAGCGCTGGATATTTGAAAAAAAAATAAATAGTGTACCTTCAATAGAGATTCCTATCAACAAACAAAACGTTTCAGACTTATCCCCTATCCACAAGGGAGATGTCGAATTAACCCGCCTTGGTCACTCAAGTATTTTAATTCGTAACAGTGATGCAGTTTGGCTCATTGACCCAGTATTTAGTGAGCGAGCATCTCCAGTACAATGGGCGGGCCCCAAACGTTTCCACCCCGTCCCGCTTGATTATGCAAATCTCACTAACATCGAAGGGGTTGTTATTTCTCATAATCATTACGATCATCTCGACGAAGGCACCATCAAATTAATACATGAAAAAGTGACGTTTTTTGCTGTTCCGTTAGGAATTGGCGAAACACTTATTGATTGGGGCGTCGATCCTAAAAAAATTAATGAATTTGATTGGTGGCAAAACAAACAACTCGGGACCATGAATATCACTGCCGCCCCAGCACAACACTTTAGTGGGCGAGGATTATTTGACAGCATGGAAACCCTCTGGTGTGGCTGGGCGCTTCACACAGGAAGCGCAAATATATATTACACTGGCGACAGCGGTTATTTTGATACATTTAAACAAATAGGCAAAACCCTTGGGCCATTTGATATTGCAATTGTCGAGACTGGCGCCTATGACCCTCAATGGCCTGATGTACATATGAAGCCAACTGAAAGTATACAGGCCACTATTGATCTTAGGGCCAAAGCGATATTACCGGTACACAATGGCACCTTTGACCTCGCCTTCCATAGCTGGGATGACCCTTTTAAACAGATTACCGCACTGGGTAAAGAGCAACATACCCCTGTCTATACTCCCATTATGGGAGAATCCTTTTTAATAAACCACCAAGTAGTTACCACTCAGTGGTGGTCAGACAGTACAACTGTTGTACAAAACAGTACTACAGATTAAGCGGGTTTTGGTCAACGAGAGCACTATAGGGTGAGGTATCTTGAGGTATTGCGCCGGGCAATGTACAGATTGATGCAGCAAAAGAGTGAGCCCTAGGGATCACTTTTCTCCGTTCAGTACCAAAATACATTGCATAGAGAAGCGCCGCACTAAAAGCATCGCCCGCACCTACAGTATCGACCACAACCATATCGGAATGCGGAACAAAGGCACATTCAAAAAGTCCATCCTCTAAAATACTAATGGACCCCTCTGCACCTAATGTACAATAGACTTCAATAAGATCCCATTCACTTTTAAGCCATTCAAGAATTGTCGGGATATCACTTCCTTGATCAAATAACTTTCCAAGCGTTAGAGCTTCTTCGTCGCTCATTTTTAAATAGTTTGCTCGCTCTAATGACCACTCAATAGTTTCTTTCGTATAAAGAGGAGCTCTTAAATTAAGATCACAAAACGTTCTGGTCATTCTACTCTTACCACGAAGCTGATCGAAGCTTTTTCTATTATCTTCACTGATCATTGCCAGGGTCCCAAAGACAAGTATCACATAGACACCTGCCCCGTCTGTTTCAATATGTTCCCAAGCAGAACCACGATCAATAGAAAACGAATGTCCCTCCTCCCCCATAGTAATAGTAGCAACACCTGTTTTTTTATCAGGACTCACACCAACTTTTGAATCAAGACTCAACCCATTCAATAATTGGCCTGCAAGACTGCCATAATGATCCATTCCAATTTCACTAATAAGCTCTACATCAACTCCTAAGCGTTTCAAATGAACAGCTACATTGAGCGGAGCGCCACCTACGACCTGCTTATCGGGAAAACAATCGACTACAATTTCTCCAAAACATCCTATCATATGTAACCCTCCTATTCAGGTCCTGAAATCTCACTGTGAATATCAGCCAACGTGCAGCGCTGTGATGCATACTCCTCTTGTGGCTCATTAATTTTATACATATGCGAGTCATGTAACGAAACTTTAGAACTCGCACAATACAACCCTATATAATCGTTTTCATAGATATAATCTACCAATGATATTTTAACAATTCCATCAATTGAAACCTCTATGTAATTACCATAGTTAACCAGCTTGAATTCATAAGTATTATTATGATTTACTTTGAAAACATTACTCTGTAAATTTTTAAAGATAAAGTTACTCTTCGGGTTACTTTCATCAAAACCCCAGGCACGGATCTGAACCAAACCGTTTACACAATCAAGAGAAAGAAAATACCCATTTCCCTGAGTATCCATATCAAAGACTAATCCACACTTACCCATTCCCTCAATAGTAATGGTGCCTTCAAAAATAAAACTCGGAGAGATCTGCTTTATGAGAAACACTTCATAGCCACTTTTGCATTCAAATACATGAGTCGCTTCTAATTTTTTGTATGACCCAGTCGGATTAGAATTTATAGGGAAAAATCCCAAATATTCAGATTGATGAATCGCTGCTTGCTTCATCAACTCCCATCGATAATAACTCTTCAATTCAAGCTGCCCGCGGTCATTTACTGAAAGTTCTTTTGGCGGAGGCAATGTTCTATGTGAATTCACATCATCCCCCATGACATAAAAACAATATATTAATAGATGCTTGCCATCGTTAACTACTCGAGCCGCATAGTTCCCTGGCGGTAGCAACACATCATTATGAAATGAGTGATACTCACCTTTTAAGTCTGGGGCATACCAATAGCGCACTTTAACATCTTCTCTTATAGACCCAATTAAATAGTAATAATCCTTGATTTTAAATAGACAAGGGCATTCCACATCATCATAAGCATAAGGATGCAAAAGTGGTTGTGTCAATTTAAAAGAATTACCCATTTTTTCAGCAAGCGCAACGACACCTCGTCTCGATATAGGCCCTGTATTACTACGAGCACAAATCAACATGTACTCTTCACCTCCCTCTTTATAGATAAAAGGGTCTCTAAAACTTGCCCATCCACGAGGGTTATCGTCAATATCTTCGTAAAAGGGAGGTCCGGGTTCAAGCGGAAAGCCATTACCTTCTATTTTTTTCCAGTGATAGAGGTCTTTTGATCGAGCCCTGCCAATACGCTGTACCGCACCTTTATCTTCCATCATAAGGCCCGTATAGTACATGATAAACCAGTCGTCCTCTAACACAACATTCATTGTCCAGAGCATATCGTCATCCCAAGACCCTGGATCCCCAACAAAGACGGCGTTTTCAACTCTACGCCATGAGATTCCATTGTCTGAAACGGCATGAGCAATATAATCGTGATTGGGAATAATCAAATGAAACAGATGATACAGGCCATTGTGTTTAATAACATCAATATCACCAATTTCCCATTCACTAAATCCTCTTCCTGAATACATATTTATCTCACTATAAAAAATTAAAGTGCTTAAACCCTTCTATAATCCCAGAAGCCGCAGGCTTACTCGCAAAGAAAATATTTTTACCTTTCCCACTTTTCATATCACCAAGCTCTGGAGAATAGTTACTCACTATTATACCCTTTGTTTGCCCTCGAAACATATCCCGATCATTTCCTGAGTCGCCACTTGCCACAACAGAATTATATGAAATCGACCATTTTTGACAAAGGTATCGAATAGCTCGCCCTTTAGAAGCGCGCTTAGGTATTATATCAAGAAACTGTTCATGAGAGTATATAATATTGAGTTGATACCACATTTTACCAAGGCACGCTTTAAGGTCCTCTTCATTGTATTTGGTATTATCAACAATATATGAGACTTTCAAAGGCGTCTGCCCCTCTTTCTCTTGCAGTTCAAGCCACTTAACGCCTTTTAATGCCCGAACAATCTCTTCCCTATCCCAATACTTTGAGATATAACTATGCCACCCTTTGTCATAACTATCTGGATTAAAACCATAATAGATTGCTGTCCCCACAGATCCAATTAACACATCAGGCGTTGGGAGTTCATATTTTTTAAAAACATCTTGTATCAGAGAGAGGCTTCTTCCTGATGCGACTGCAAATGCAAAGTCAGTCCCTCTATTGTTGATAGTTTCCTTAATATCGTCAAGCCCAGGGTTCCCATCCTCTTCGAGAAGAAGGGTCCCATCAATATCCGTTACAAACAATTTCTCTGTTTTCATAAGTTTTTTACTTTTTGCTGCTGAAATGTGAATGTTCTTCAACCCTTTACCCTGAGATGCCTCAAGATTCTCTTGCACAAGCTGAAGATATCTATCAATATGCGCTTTCCAACTATAGACTTCACGTACTTTAATCACCCCATTGTCGGAACACTGTTTCCAATGAGATTCATTAAAGAGTAGATTCTTAATACCCTTCTGAATTGAAGCAATGTCAAACGGATCAACTAACTCACCTGCGCCAGTATTTGCAAGAATCTCTGTCGGGCCACCATTTTGAGTAGCAACCACCGGCAAACCACAACTAGCCGCTTCAAGAATGGTCAAGCCAAAGGGCTCAACAAGAGCCGGATTAACAAAGACCCCTTTATTCATCGCACAGTAACGATAAATTTCTGGAACCTCTTTATTTGCATCATGAGATTTTGGAATAGCCAGTCGACCGTAAAGGTCATATTTATCCATCATCAAAAGAATTTCTGTAAGAACTTCTTTTTCACCCTCCGGCATCTCTTCAATATCAAGTCTGATTCCTGCAAAAATGGCGAGGTTCGCCATTCCCTTTAATTGTGGGTCAGTTGCGTATGCCTCTAATAATGCATGGAGGTTTTTCTTCCTATCAGGCCGTGCCAAAGCAAGAATAATAGGTTTCTCTTTATGGGTATAAAATTTTTCAAGCTCTTCTTTAATATGAAACTGCGCTTGTTTTTGCTCTTCTGAAATATCCGCATTACCCAAGGAGTATTCATAGTAAGGGAAATATTTTTCGACATTAATTCCTGGAGGTATAACCGTATAATTTGAAAGTTTAAAATTGTTATAATCTTCATAAGATCCAACTTCTTGCTGAGTAGAGGTAACCACAAATTCCGACAAAGCAAGAGTTGCATTTTCGGCTTCAAACCTTTTCTCAAATTTAAACTTTTTCATAACGAGGTCATGATCGAAACCTTCTTCAATCAACTTCTGGTATTTATGCTTCCCGAGAGAGTGTCCTGTATGAGCAAAAGGAATATTAAGAAATGTTGAAAGTTCTTTTGCGACGTACCCCGCATCACCATAATGTGAATGTACCCAATCGGGTATTACTTTGTACCGCTTCATATGCTTAATAGTCTCTGTCACAAACTCATCTAAAAATTCCCAGAGCTGCTCTTTAGGGCGATACTTTTTACCTCCACATTGGATTCGACGAATTTCCAACTTCTCATTTACATTTTCTACTGCCAAGTTATAGTCCGATGATAATTTTGGATCATCCATACGACGAGTAAAGAGATACACCTTATCAACGTTAGGGTGTTCACTCAAGGCTTCGGCCATATCCATTACATAGCGAATTTGTCCGCCGTTATCAGCATCTTTTCCAATTTGTAAATCATGACCACGGATAAGGCCATGCATGTTAATGAGCATTATTTTCATGTATGTATTCCTGTAGGAGTATAAGTTGATAGATCAATAGTATCTAGTAGCATAATACCCAAAACTAAAACCAAATAGTTAAGAACTCGATGTTTGCCATGTTGTGATACACTCTGCGAACAGAACAGATAGGAGTATCCATCAGCTTATTTCATTACTAAGGAATATTATAAATTCCCAATTTCTTGTCAATTCGCCCAAAAACGACAATTGTGTGTAGAATTTCCAGTAACAGCAACAAAAGAGTACTACAAATTAATACCCACCAAACACTATCTATCTCCTAAACCAATCAGTTGCTACCTTTCTACAAATTTTGTACATAAACTAAACCGCACCCTATCTCTACACTTATGTACATACCCATTAAAAACAGGAGTATCTAGGAAAAATTAAATTTCAATTTTAGCATTTTTTTTAAAACCAACCTACAGAGGCCTACTATGGACTCATTACATATATCGGTATATTTCACAATTGACAATTCAAAGCCATCTCGCCAGATTAACGACCATATTTAAGGAAGACATCAATTTAATTGTTACATTAAGAAGTGACTTTTCTCCCGTGTATCACCATGATCGAACACCCTATATATCCTACCGATGCAGATGTTTTTATTCAAAACAGTACCCCTGAGCAACCCATTGAACAGGTTGCACTCTCGTCGGCTCATGGTCGAGTATTACGGGAAACAATTTATGCTGACCGTGACTACCCCGCATTCAATAGAGTATGCATGGATGGTATTGCAATCCATATCGATGCACTCTCCAAGGGAATAACCACTTTTACAATTTCGAGTACTCAGGGGGCAGGAGAGCCCCCGCATATACGAGACACCCTAGAAAGCTGTATTGAAATTATGACCGGCGCCGCCACTCCTGTAAATTGCAACGCCGTCATTCGCTATGAAAATCTTACTATTACAGGGTCAACAGCAACCCTCAACACGAGTCTTTTGGTCAAAGAGGGACAAAATATTCAGCCCAAAGGGTCCGACTACACTCAAGGCGCTGCTCTTATTACTCAAGGCACTATTTTAAATGGTATTCACATAGGAATTCTTGCTTCTGTGGGGGCTGAAACGGTTGCAGTATCCAAGAAAGTTGCCATAACTATCATATCAACAGGTACAGAACTAATCCCCCTCGGCACCCAACCCAATGAATACCAAGTTCGTTCATCAAACAACCACACTCTTAACGCCTTTATAGATTCAGAATCATTGGCCACTGCAACAGTCCTCCATGCACCCGATATTAAAGACACCATTACAAAAGTAATCACGGCAGCCTTAACCAATTCAGACGTCATTATTCTTACGGGTGGCGTTTCAAAAGGTAAATTTGACTATGTCCCCAGTATCTTGAAAAGCCTTGGTGTCTCACAAACCTTTCACATGGTTAAACAACGTCCAGGCAAACCTCTCTGGTTTGGGGTAGGCCCCGAAAAACAAATGGTCTTCGGTCTTCCTGGAAATCCAGTCCCGACTATTATGACCTATCATCGATATATTGCCCCCATGATTAGAAATATGAGTAGCGCCCCTCTTATTACTGCTCCCATGATGGTAGAGGTTGGCAATGAAATATCATTTGATCCAGCACTCCAATATTTTGTGCCGGTACGTTTAATTCCAAAATCAGATGGAGGATTTACCGCTCTCCCAGTATTTGGCAATGGCTCTGGAGATTTTTATGCTCTTGAAGGCAGCGATGGCTTTATTGAACTTACCTGGGAAGAGAAAGTTTTTGAAGAAGGATATCTTGCACCATTCTATCCTTGGATCACAAAATCGGGAGGACTATGATTGATATTCATAACAGATCCATGCGAAAGTTGAGAGTTTCAATTACCGACGCCTGCAACTACCGTTGTTTTTATTGCATGCCCGAAAACATTACCTTTCAGCCATTTCATTCACTTATGACTGTAGACGATTACCAGAGAGTGATACCCGAACTCATAACTCATGGAATTGAAGAGATTAAAATTACAGGGGGCGAACCGACTATTCGCAAAGATTTCCAAGAGGTTGTCTCTGTACTGACACAATACCCCAATATAAAATATGGCCTTACGACCAATGGTCAGACGCTCCATAAACACCTCACTTTTTTAAAAGAGGCAGGAGTCACCAACCTTAATATAAGTCTTGACACATTAGACCCCCAACAATTTAGTCGCATAACCAAAAATGGTGATCTCTCTTTGGTTTTGAAAAACATTCTTACCGCACGTGACATGGGATTTACTGTTAAAATAAATTGTGTTGTTTTTAAAGGGATTAACGATTCTGAAATTTTAGATTTCCACACATTCTCCTCCATAGAAAAAATAGAGGTCCGTTTTTTAGAACTCATGAAAATCGGCAGTGACTATAAAAAGAAAGAAGAATACTTTATATCTGCTCAAGAGATGATTGCACACTTAGAGCCTCAGTTTCAATTAACGCGTGAAGCAGTCGAAAAAGATTCCACATCTTTTATTTATTCAACAGATGCCGGTGCCCGTATTGGATTTATTGCATCAGAATCTCAACCATTTTGCGATTCATGTTCTCGACTCAGATTGACTGCAACTGGTATACTGCGCAGCTGTTTAATGAGCGAAGAGGGAGCTTCCATACGAAACCTCACGGGTGATGCCCTCACCAATACTATGCAACAAGTCATTGCAAAAAAACCGACCTCGCGGATTGACCACATAGAACAAGCAATGCACACAATTGGAGGATAAAATGGAAACAGAATTAAGTCATATAGACAGTGAGAACAACCCTTCAATGGTCAATGTATCAGAAAAAACAGTTACTAAACGAATCGCCACTGCAGAAACAACTGTTACCTTCCCCGAAGCTGCCTTTGCACAACTAAAAGGAGATAGTTTTACCTCCCCCAAAGGTCCTATAAAGGATACCGCTATTATTGCAGGTACTCAAGCGGTAAAAAGAACAAGTGACCTCATCCCTTTTTGTCATCCACTTTTAATAGAGGGGATTGCCTTTGAGATTCAGTTTACCAATACCTTCCAGGTAATAATTCAATGCACTGTTTCAATCACTGGTAAAACGGGGGTCGAGATGGAGGCTTTAACTGGCGCTTCCGTAGCTGCTCTCACTATCTATGATATGTGTAAAGCGTTAACTCATGATATTATCATTTCAAACACTCGCTTAATTTCAAAGTCAGGAGGTAAAAGTGACATCAACCTGCGGCATTGATAAATCGAATAAGAGCAAAAAAAGGAGAGATCTTTTTCATCCATTTGAGATTCTTTTTTGTGGATATTCAGGATCGGGTAAAACAACATTGATCTCTACCCTGATCTCTCATTTTTTTAAAGAGAGAACCATTGGATATGTAAAACACGACGCACATACGTTTGATGTTGATCACCCAGGGAAAGATACCCATAAAGCTACAACTGCAGGCGCTTCACAAGTACTTATCCAAAACAAAGACTCCTTTGCCCTGATGGGGTCTACCACCTCATTTAATCATTTTAATCAAGTACAATCCCTTATTCAAAATGACTGGGTTTTCATTGAAGGCTTTAAAGAAAGTACTGCACCTAAAATTGTAGTCATTGATAGTAAACAAACAATTATCTCTTCCATTGAGAATGGTTCAATATCTAATGTTATTGCCATAATCTACCCTGACTCGCCCGTTACCTTTAACACAAAATCACTCAAAGAAATACCTCAATACTCTCGTGATGACATTGGCAATATCAAGAAGATGATTTCCAACTATATGTACTCTCGCGCTACAGAGTGCAATCTCAACGGCCTTGTATTAACCGGTGGGAAAAGTAGTCGAATGCAACAAGACAAAGGGAATCTTAACTACCATGGGGTCCCTCAGCAAGAATACCTCTATTCAATACTCTCCTCCATTTGTCACAACACCTTTCTTTCTGTCGCTCACTCAACAGATACGGCTGAGAATCAGCTACCAGAACTTGTCGACACTTTTACCGACATGGGGCCATTGGGTGGCATACTCACTGCGCTCAGAGAACATCGTACCAATGCATTTCTCACTATAGCGTGCGACCTCCCCTATTTGAATAGCGAAACAATCGAATACCTTATTAAAAATCGCAACCCATTCAAGGCTGCGACGACATTCATAAGCCAAGAGTCAGGATTCCCCGAACCTCTTTGCACGATCTATGAACCCAAATTTTATCAAATTGCTCTTCAATTTGCAGGACTTGGTTACGCATGCCCCAGGAAAGTACTTATCAACTCTGCAGTTGAAAATCTCACACTCAAAGATAGCGAACCACTCTTTAATGCAAACACCCCTGAAGAGCGCGATGCTGTAATAAAAAAACTTAACAAGAGATAACCCATGATCACCGTAAGCATCAACTACTTTGCGCTTCTTAAAAATGCAACCAACAAAACTGACGAAACTCTTTCTGGCGGCTTTGTAAATACCACCGAATTATTTGAATTCATAAAAGAGAAGTATTCATTTGAATTTCCTCTCGACATGTTTAGAGTTGCATTAAATGATGATTTTGTTGAACATGGCACTACAATAACCACCGGAGATAAAATCGTCTTCATTCCCCCCGTCTGTGGAGGTTAACATGTTTCGAATTATTGATACCCCCTTAAAACCATCTGAACTTCAAGAACAATGCCGTAATCCTAAAAGCGGAGCCTTCACATCCTTTGAAGGATGGATTCGCGATCATAACGATGGTAAAGAAGTACTCAGGCTTGAGTATGAATCTTACAAAGAACTTGCCGAGAAAGAGGGAAACCGTATTATAAACGAGGCAATAGAAACATTTGGTATTCATTCAGCCTATTGTGATCACCGTGTTGGAAAGCTTGAGATAGGTGGAATTGCCGTTTGGGTTGGGGTCAATGCAGCGCACAGGGGCGAAGCGTTTGATGCATGCCGTTATATAATTGATAATGTAAAAAAGAGAGTGCCCATATGGAAAAATGAGCACTATACTGATGGTTCTACCGAGTGGGTTGTCTGTACACACCACTCACATTAAATTTCCTTTACATGTTTAGGTAAATAACTCCAGACTCCTCTTTCACGCCGAATGTCTCTACATCTGCAATTGAGCCTTCTCCAGTATATTTACCTGTTTTAAGGTCAAAGGTTGCCTTGTGAAGCGGGCACGCTACTTTGGGTTCACCTGCACTATCTCCGGTAATCCCCCTCGACAACACCGATGAACTGTCATGGGGGCAGGTATTTTGAATCGCATACCATTCTGTTTTACTTTTCATATTAAATATTGCAATATGTTTTCCGTCCAATTTTACACATTCACCACCATCTAAGGTGAAGTCTTCTGCAGGGGCAACTTCGGTCCAAGCCATCATCTATCCTTTTAAAGTACAAGTACAACTGGATTACCAGTTATTATTCCAGTTATTAGTATATGCAATATTCAAGCCAACTCACTTTAAGATTGTTTAATCCAATTTGGGAGAGCTTAGACACGTTATTGTTTCTCCTTTTGTGTCGATCGACATTTTTGTCTGACACATTTTCGTAGATTTTTTATTCCAACTACAGATTTCGTCATCAATGAGCAGTGTTCATCAATATTTTAACGTTTACAACTTTGGATATTCTTGGCACACATTATGCTCTAAATGTAGCCAGGAAAGTAAATACGGATACAAAATCATCATATTAATAACTAGTGAAGGTACTCTCAACACCACACTAGAATAATACAGACTTAACTCATACAATGGCTGGAACCAATGAGTACCAATACACTCGATTTAATTAATGAAGTTTTAGAAGAACAACAAACCCTCACAGCGGTTGATCGTTTTTCACAAAAACATGCGACATCAACAACCCCATCTCTGAGCGATCTCTATCAAGAGCTTCTCCCTATTGAAAAACCTAAAGCAGGCCAACAATACGCATTTAAAGTTAATCTTGATAATTGTTCTGGCTGTAAATCGTGTGTTGCGGCATGCCACTCTTTGAATGGTCTTCACGAAGAGGAATCATTTAGAGTTGCCGGCACTATACATGGAGGCAATCCTGTTGAGCCGTATCTTCAAACAGTAACCTCCGCATGTCACCACTGTGTTGAGCCTGCGTGCCTTAAAGGCTGCCCTACACAAGCCTATGAAAAAGACCCAGTAACAGGTATTGTCAAACACCTTGATGATCAGTGTATCGGATGTCAATACTGCACTCTAATGTGCCCCTACGATGTACCAAAGTTTAATGCAAAACTTGGTATTGTAAGAAAATGCGATATGTGCGTCCAACGCCTCACCGACGGCGAAGCTCCTGCATGCGCACAATCATGCCCAACACAAGCTATTACTATAACGGTTGTGGATACCAAAGAAGCGGTAACTCTTGGTAAAAAAGGGGATTTTCTTTCTGGCGCCCCCACTCCAGAAATAACCAAACCTACAACACAGTATGTTACTAATAAGCCGATACCAACGAACAGTATTGCCGGTGACTACTATGATGTTCAACTGCAGCATGCACATTTCTCACTCATATTTTTACTCGTATTTTCTCAACTTTCTGTTGGGATGCTTGGGAGCTATCTCATAAGTGGTCATGTCGGTCAAAGCAGTGAGGCTATAGATATTATTGTACTTCTTGGCACCTTTGGTATGGGAATACTCGCCATGGCCCTCAGCATGTTTCATCTCGGTAGACCTACCCAAGCCTGGAGAGCAATTCTTGGACTTAAAACATCATGGATGAGTCGTGAGGTTTTTATGTTAGGCAACTACATGGGAGCACTTGCTACCGGAATTACTATAAAAGTAATTGACTATTTCGGTATTCAAATCCCGTTCTACAGTATGGTCCAACCAACAGTGTCAGCACTTCCGATACTCGAAATAGCATTTCTCTTCGGTCTTGGTGCAGTACTCAGTTCTGCAATGATATATGTCGCAACAAAACGCCCCTTCTGGAGAGCAAACCAGACCCTTCCAAAGTTTTTCTTAACCACCCTCACCCTTGGTCCTATTGGATGTTCACTTGCATACATACTCACCGGGTCAGCACCAACAATACTCCCCGTAATACTTCTTATTACCATTATTACGGGAACGCTTAAACTAGCATGGGAATTCTCTGTATTATTAAGTCTTAAAGAGAAGGACCTCTCTCCTATGAAACGAGCCGCAATACTCCTTGCGGGTAAACTCAAATTTGTCGGCATTACTCGCATGACCTTTGGTGCTGCGGGCCTCATTCTCTTTCCATTTTTATCCATTCAAATACTTTCATCAGGAAATGACCTCAACGGTGCACTCTTTTTTCTTGTCCTTGCCGTTCTATCCGGAACAGTAGGAGAGATAATTGAGCGATTTGCCTTCTTTGCTGCGGTCGATAAACCACGTATGCCTCGGGAGATGTTCTAATGAAATTACCACTACCTACTCCACTTGAAAAAATTCTCTTTAGAAAACAAGGACCCCTCACCGATCAGCTTGAGCTGACCTCACCTGGTCTCGGACTTTCTAAGACAAACAAACATAAAGCACCCACAGCAACAACCTCATTGATTTGTGGTTACTGCTCTACAGGATGTTCACTCAATGCCCACCTAAAAGACGGTGAACTCATCAACATCACTCCAGATCCTGACTACCCCGTTAATGGCGGTGTTGCGTGCCCTAAAGGGTGGGAGGCTATGAAGGCGCTCCAAGCGGACGATAGAGCAACAACACCGTATCTCAGAGACAATAGAGGTAAATTAAAAGAGACCACTTGGGAGAGCGCCATCCCCCTCTTTGTTTCAAATGTAAAACGAATACAGAAAACCTATGGCAATGACTCTGTTGCATTTTTAAGTACAGGACAAATCCCCACTGAAGAGATGTTTTTTCTTGGCGCGCTCGCTAAGTTTGGCATGAACATTACTCACGGTGACGGTAATACTCGGCTCTGTATGGCCACAGCAGTCGTTTCATACAAACAGTCTTTTGGATTTGATGCCCCACCCTACAGTTATGAAGACCTTGAAGAGTCAGATACTATCTTTCTCGTGGGTTCAAACATGTGTGTCGCTCACCCTATATTATGGAACCGAGTTAAAAACAACAAGCACAATCCAAAGATCATCTGTATCGACCCTCGTAAGACTGAAACAGCAATGATGTCGACACACTACTACTCACTCGCCCCCAAAGGCGACCTCTACCTCTTTTACAGCATAGCGTCGGTTATCATATCAAATAACTGGGTAGATCTTGAGTATGTTGAAGCCAATGTAAATGGCTACAATGAATTCAAAGAATTTTTATCAGAATATTCACCAGAAAACGTAGCTGAACATACCGGGCTCTCATCCCAAGACATATATGATATGGCTGAAATGATACACTCAGGTAAACGAGTCTCTTTCTGGTGGACAATGGGTGTCAACCAGAGTCATGAAGGGGTTCGGGTTGCTCAAGCCCTCATAAACCTAGCCCTTATCACAGGGAACATTGGGAAACCAGGTACGGGAGCCAACTCAATCACCGGTCAGTGTAATGCAATGGGCTCACGCCTCTACAGTAACACCACCAATTTATTGGGTGGGTATGATTTTCTTAAAGAAAAAGACCGTACTCATGTTGCCGACATATTAGGAATAGATCAAAAACGTATTCCTCAAGAAAACAGTTTAGCCTATGATCAAATTATTGAGGGTATTCTTCAGGATAAAATTAAGGGCCTCTGGCTTGTTGCCACAAATACTGCTCACACCTTTATCAATAGTACAGAATTTAAGTTAGTCCGCGAAAAGCTTGATTTTCTTGTGGTTCAAGATATGTACCACACCACCGAAAGCGCAGAGTATGCTGACCTCATACTTCCTGCTGCAGGCTGGGGCGAAAAAGATGGCACATTTATAAATTCTGAGCGCCGTATTGGTATTCAGAAAAGAGTTTCTAAAGCACCCGGTACCGCCCTTTCAGATTTTAATATTTTTAGACTTATTGCTCAAGAATACTGTGGTAATGATGTGTTTTCGGAGTGGACTCATCCAGAAAAAGTATTTTCTATAATGCAAGAGCTCTCTAAAGGTCAACCGAGTGACTTTAGCGGAATCAAAGGGTACAATCATATAGATGAAGCACATGGAATACAGTGGCCTCTTCCCGAAACAGATAAACCATATAGTCCACAACGACGACTCTTTGAGGATGGTAAATTTTATCATCCTGATCAAAAAGCAAAATTACTCTTTGAAGCTCCACGTCCGGTCTATGAACCAACTGATAGCAATTACCCCTTTATCTTATTAACAGGTCGTGGTGCCTCCTCACAGTTTCACTCTCAAACACGGACGAATAAATCCGGCATTTTGAGAATGCTCCATTCAAAAGAGATCTATGTTGAGGTTAATCCAGAAGATGGAAAAAAAATTGGCATACTCCCCAACGACTGGATAGTTGTGGAATCACGAAGAGGAACACTCAAGGCCCGGGTAGACTATAAGTACTCGGTGAAAAAAGGACAAGTATTTATTCCCATGCACTATAAAGAAACCAATCGTCTCACCTTCCCTTCATTTGATAAATATTCGAGACAACCCTCTTATAAACATTGCGCGGTACACTTACGAAAAGTGTTAAATCAAGACGAATAGTAGTTCATACGATCATGGCTGGTTACGGTGACTATTAGAATTGAACAAAGGAAAAGTATTATGATTAAAGAAATTGTATTAGTTGTGGGTAACGGCATGGTGGGCCTCAAGTTTTGCGAAAAACTTCGTGAGCTCGACACAGATAACCGCTATCAAATAATCACCTTTAGTGAAGAAGGCTTCCCCGCATACGACCGAGTACACCTGAGCGAATATTTTAATGGAAAAACTGTTGATGACCTTATTCTCTCCCCAGTAGAGTGGTATATAAACAACAACATAGAGATCTATATCAACGAATCAGTAATAAAGATCAACAAAGAGTTTAAAACAGCACTCACTTCAACTGATAGAGTCTTTGAATACGATCACCTTATAATGGCAACAGGTGCAGCGGCATACGTCCCGCCTTTTCCAGGAAAAGACAAAAAAGGGGTCTATGTATATCGTAATATTGCTGACCTCGAAAACATTGAGGAGTTTGCCAAAAAAGCAGAGTCTGCAGCAGTTATAGGTGGTGGCCTTCTTGGGCTCGAAGCGGCAAAATCATTTAAAGATCTTGGAGTAACAACCCACATTATCAATAATGGCACTAAGATGATGCCTCGACAATTGGATGATGCAGGCGCTGCACTTCTCAATACAAAAATCAGAAAATTAAAAATAAAAACACATTTTGAACGACATACCGTTGCAATTGAAGGTAAAGAACATGTCGAAGCTCTCCGATTCAAAGACAACTCTACTCTCCCCATCGACATCGTATTGATATCTACGGGTATATACCCCCGAGATGAACTTGCAAAAGAGTCCGGCATTGAGACTGGTGAGCGGGGTGGTATCATAATAAATGATCACCTCCAAACGAATGACCCCAATGTATACGCCATTGGTGATTGCGCACTCCATGATGGCATCATGTATGGTCTTATTGCACCAGGGTACAAAATGGCCCAGGTACTCGCTGAACGTCTTACTGGAAAAGATTCAACCTTCCAAGCGATGGATTCATCTACTCGACTCAAACTCTTTGGAGTAGATGTCTCATCTATCGGCGATCCACTAAAAAAGAGTCCTCGATATAAAGAGGTCTCTATTATGAATGAGTCCACTGGCATTTATAAGAAAATCGTGACTGATAAAATCACCAATACCCTTATTGGCGCAATTCTCGTTGGTGATAACAGCGACTACAATAAACTCTATCAATATTATATTGAAAAAACTCCGCTCCCTCCTGTTGCAGAATCACTCCTTATACAAACAGGAGATACTGATAATTCATTTGACCTAAAAGGGCAAATTTGTAGTTGTGCTAATGTCTCCTATGGCGATGTAGCGAAAGCAATTGAAGATGGTGCTGGAGATGCCAATGAAATCAAAAAAATTACGGGCGCCGGAAGTGGCTGCGGAAGCTGTATGTCACTCGTAAAGCAGTTTCATTCGGACTATATCGAAAAAGCTGGCGGGTCAATTGACAAATCTGTCTGCGAACATTTTAGTTACTCTCGTATAGAACTTGCACAAATCATTAGAACTACAGGCGCCCGCAGTTTTCATGACATCATCACCTCACATGGCAATGGTGGCTCTGGGTGCGAGCTGTGTAAACCTGCTATCGCAAGTATTTTAGCATCTTATACAAATGATCATATACTTCTTGAAGATCTTGCCGCACTGCAGGAGACAAATGATCGATACCTTGGTAATATTCAAAAGAATGGGACCTACTCAGTCGTACCTCGAGTACCAGGTGGAGAAATACTCCCGGAACAACTTATAGCCATTGGACAAGTCGCTCAGGAGTTCAAGCTCTACACCAAAATAACGGGCGGTCAACGGGTCGACCTTTTTGGTGCACGACTCGAAGACCTTCCGATAATATGGGAAAAACTGATAGCGGTTGGCCTCGAGTCAGGGCACGCTTATGCAAAATCGCTCAGAACTGTTAAGTCGTGTGTTGGTTCTACTTGGTGTCGCTATGGTGTGCAAGATTCAGTTAAAATGGCTATTGACCTCGAAAACCGTTACAAAGGAATCAGAACTCCTCACAAAGTAAAGATGGCAGTTTCTGGTTGTGCCCGAGAGTGCGCCGAAGCACAAAGTAAAGACGTTGGAGTTATTGCAACTGAAAGTGGCTGGAACCTCTATCTCTGTGGAAATGGCGGTATGAAACCTGCACATGCAGTACTCTTTGCTACCGATATAGATGATGCAACCCTCGTACAATATATCGACCGCTTCATGATGTATTACATTAGAACGGCTGACAAGCTTACCCGAACAGCATCATGGTTTGAAAACCTCCCCGGCGGCCTTGAGCATCTACAAGATGTTATCATGAAAGATTCACTAAAAATTTGCACCGATCTTGACCGTGAAATGGCATACCTTGTTGACACCTTTCAATGTGAATGGACAACTGCTGTTACTACTCCTGAAATCAGAAAGACATTTAGAAGTTTTATTAACAGTAATGCTAAAGATGAAACTATTCAATTTGTTGAGGTTCGCGGCCAAATAAAGCCCATCCTTGAGAAGGAGGAACTCATCTCTGAAGCAACTTCTACACCGGAGCCAATATACACTTAACATCCAGCCAGCAGGGCCTCCTATACCATCCGTACAACTACTTTTCCGTGTAGGAGGTCTTGCTATTTTACCAAATGCTTCTTTTTTAACAATGAGAGAAACTCACCCGACCTATTGAGACGTTCTATGATCTCAACGACAAATGGATGGTGCACTTTTGATTGAGTACTGAAAATTGCACGCATATTATATTCAGAATCTTTAGTATCGCACACTCTAAAACTACTCGTATGCTCAGGGTATTCACCTATAAACGTCTGTAGCAACGACTGAGAAATTACCGCAATATCCCCACGCTTTAAAAGCAGTTTTTTAATCAATTCATTAGGATTACGGGAGAGTGACGCATTAAATTTATCTTGGAGTACCTGTCTATCAGTAGCATACTCTGCAAACACATAATGATATCCAAAAGTTAAAAGCATAGACTTACCTTTGAGGGTATGGCAAAATGAATTATCCCTCGTCTCACTCTTTAGAGCAACAAAAATATCTGCATCATTGTAGGGCACAGGGCCAACACGAAAGAGATTACTCGATAAAACATTGTGATTAGCCCAGCCCCAATTTACATCTTCAAAAAGTATCAAGTCGATATATCCATGAGTAATATCATTATACCGACGGTTCGCTGAAGTTTCCACAAAGGTAAAGTGATAAGTATTCTGACTCTTATTGAGCAACGCTATATAATCAAGGGTAAAACCCGACTCATAATCAGCCTCTACATATGGGGGAAATATATATCCGCCAACACGTATAGTATCAGGCTGAGTATTACAATAGCCCCCTATCATACAGCAGGCTAATACAATAAGTATATGTTTGCTTCTGAAATACATTGTTCTCAATAGTAAGAGTTCTATAATGAGTATACCAGATTTTCACAAATCAGCCCTACTTTTCTCTATGAAGCCATCCATTCAATACATATATACTGAGTCAGCCCTTTTTAAATACAAAAAGGGCTGACACATAAATGCCAGCCCTCAACAGCCCAATAATTAGGCTCAAAAACTAAGAAGGTTACTCAAAAAAGAGTTTTTTGGCCCCTTCAAACATAGCCTCTTTCTCTTCTTCTTTACGACACTCTGCATAAATACGAACTTTAGGCTCTGTTCCTGACGGACGAATAAGCATCCAAGAATCATCTTCAAAGATGATTTTCACCCCATCCAATGTTACCAGTTGTTTAACCTTTTTATCTTCAGCACCAACTGCCACTGTTGAGCCAACAGGAGCTTTAGCAGCAACTGCATTCACCTGTGCTACAAGAGGGGCACCAACAAGACTTTTATCAACTTCAAAGCCAAAACGTTCAGGGTAAAAATAGCCATACTCTTCTTGAAGGTCTTTCAGGTATCGCCCAAGGCTTTTACCAGTTTTAGCCATCATCTCGAGCGCGATAAGAAGGCCAAACTGTGCATCTTTCTCAATGGTATTGTTATAACCAGAGATTCCATCAGACTCTTCAAATGAGATAAGAGATCTTGGATTAGCATCGACTTTATTATAGGGACGAAAGTTTTTAAATCCAACTGCCGTCTCTTTGAGTTCAACACCAAGTTTCTCAGCAATAATGTTCACAAAGTTTGATGTCGCAACCGATTTAGCCACGCAGCCTTTAATCTTACGTACCGTTGCAAGATAATGGAAAGCCATTGCACCAAAACGGTTCATATCAATTTCAATCTCACCATCATAAAAGCGGATACGGTCTCCATCAGGGTCAAAAATAACTCCGAGTTTCAACTCAGTATCTTTACCTGCAAGAACCTCTTTTACCTCTGCAAGATTCGCAGAAGAAGGCTCAGGTGCGATACCACCAAAAAGAACATTATCATCAGTTTTAATAGTTGTCAAACAGGCTGGGTCATTAAGAATATACCCTGGACGTCCACGAGTAGAGCCATGTACATGGTCAGTAACCAACGCGACTTTTCCTGAGGTTAAAAATGCTTCGATTGTTGCGAAATCAATAGTACCTTTTTTAATCAAGTACTCTTTGTACACTTTTAAAATATCAAAAGTTTCCCATGCAACATCACCAGGAAATTCAAACTGATGATCAGCCATCATTTTATTAGCATTTGCGGTAATGACTGATGTAATTTCAGAACCTGCAGGTCCGCCATCAGCTGGATTAAATTTGATACCTGCATAATCAGCAGGGTTATGAGAAGGAGTCATATTGATAGCACATGCCGCTTCAAGCATTTCAACAGCCGCTGAATATTCAGGTGTTGATGCTTCGCCTGCAAAAAGTACTTTCACACCCTCTTTTAAAAATTCATTTGCTGCGACACGACAAAAGTCCTCACCAAGCATACGATTGTCATGCCCAATGATAAGACCTCTTTTTTGGAGTTCCTCAAAGCTATTAATGCCAAGGTGCTCCCAAAGTGCTGCATCAGCTTCTTTGTACATTTTGATCATTGCTTTTGCCACAACTTGTACATTACGGAGTGTAAATTCACTGCCGATCTCACCACGCCAGCCAGATGTTCCAAAATTTACTGTTGCTGGTTCATTTGATTTCAGTGCTGCTGCCTGAATATCTTCAACAAGATTCCATTCTGTCTTTGGATCAAAATCCTTGCTCAGCACCTTTTTCCAGGTGCCTGTAATAGTCGCTGTGGTCATAGTTTTCTACCTATATATTGGGTTTTTGACATTTTGAATCAAATGTAGATTATTTGCATCTCAATCACATTTCTTAATTCTATTGAAATCCATTTCACTTAACTTTTTACTTATCATTCCAAGTCATTGCATCTTTCAAGCCAGAATTAAATATACTACCTCAATAAACAGGAATTTCTCACATTAATCTGGTACAGTATTGTTACACCATTTAGGGCGATAGCCTCCTGCCCCCCACATTCAACTTTACATTATCGTTGGAAATTCTATCATTAAGCCAAATAGTAAAAAAGGAACAGACTATGATTATTGAACACGCTCATCAACTCGAAGGTGTATTTACCGCACTATTTACCCCCCTCAAGAATGATGATCCAAAGCGTTTAAATAATTCTATTGATTATGACAAAAGTAAAATGATGATCGATGATCTCATTAATACTGGCGTTACAGGTATTGTTCCTTCAGGGACAACAGGCCAATCTGCAACTCTTTCCAATGCACAACATTTGGAGTTTATTCAATTTGTAGTTGAACATGTAAATGGTCGTGTACCTATTATTGCAGGAGCTGGCTCAAACTGCACCCGTGAATCCGTCGAGATGATTAACAAAATTCAATCTATCTCACCGGTCCCCGTTCTCTGTGTTACTGGATATTACAACAATCCAACACAAGATGGAGTAAAGCTGCACTATGAAACTCTAGCCGCAGAAACAGACGCAAAAATTGTTATGTATAATGTGCCTTGCCGGACTTTAAGCTACATTGAACCCGAAACAGTTATTGCCCTTGCACAAAATAGCAGTATCATTGGCATGAAACAAGCGGTCTCATTCCAGCCTGGTGGCGAACACCACGCTGATACTCAGCAGGTTGCAGACGCTACAAAAGAGCTCGATTTCACCCTTATTAGCGGTGAAGATGACTCATATTTCCATATGCTCTCTATTGGAGGCAAAAGTATTATAACGGCTACCGGTAATATTCCAGAAGCCGCACAAAAATTTCTTCAAATTAAAGAGCAGTTTGAGGCGGGAGACATTGTTAAAGCTCAAGAAACACAAGAATCCCTCAGATCTCTCGTTCAAGCATGTTTTTGTCTTAAAAACCCTATTCCTCTTGGTACTCTTTTCAATAGTCCACTTTACCAACCAATGAGTTCGGTGCGTGAAACGGCCAATGGAGAAGTGCTCTATAACTCGTTAATGGATAGCATTAAAAAAGAAGCACCTTCGCTTCTCAAGTTTCACTAGAGTCCACAGTAACATCCCATAAATAACGGATACGTTCTTATTACTTAGATTTACTCATAAGTAGGCGAACAGTCTCTCGTAAATACTCCACAGAACTACTTGCTTTATCTATAAGCTCTCTATCACCTGTCTCCACAACATCCCAGATAGGTGCTATTGACGCAAAGAGAAGTTGCGCCGGCTCCTGTTTAAGATTAAGAGAACTCTGGACTTGAGATAAGATATTTTGAATCTGAATTTGAGACTCCCCGTCTCCCTCTTTGAAGCTCTTCATTAAGACAACTGCCCGATCAAGCAACTTCTCATATGATTTTAAACTACCTGCAGTCATAATATCACTTTTCCGATACTCTTCAATCACTTCTTGACGACGATCACTCATAGTATCAATTCACGCTATTGTAATAGCCCCAACATATTGTTTCGGGATATCTCATTAAAGTTTTTAGATGCCGCAATACCAGTCTGATTCAGAAGGCCTGCTCGCGCATTCTCCATCGCCCCTTGTGCATAGTCGAGATCTTCAATCAATGATTGCGCTGCAGCTGTCTGTATCGCTTGGTTCTTTAGATTATTATCCGTATGCTCAAAGGTATTATAGGTAGCTCCAATATTAGCTCGCTGAGAGTTCAAACTTTTCATGGCATCATCAGTTTGTGAAACAGCTGATTGTGCACCAGCCGCAGTAGAAATATCTCCACCAGCGCCAATACCATTTGCAGTAATATCAAACTCTTGAAAACTTCTTTGTTCACCAGCCTGTGCACCGGCCTGCACCACACCAGAGCCATCTGAAAGGGGAGTTCCACCATCAGCAACTGATTGTCCATTAAAATTGGACGATTCTGAAATACGAGTGATTTCTTCGTTAAGTGCCTGATACTCTGTATTGAGGGCTTTTCGATCAGTATCTGTCAGAGTACCATTGGACGCTTGTAATGCAAGCTCTCTTTGGCGTTGCACCATAGATGAAACTTCATTTGCTGTCCCATCCTGAATATTCAACACACTTTTCGCATCACCAATATTGACCGAAGCTTGTTTCATACCTCGAACCATTTTTTCGAGCTCTTTGGCCATAGCCAAACCTGACGCATCATCAGAAGCCCGATTAATGCGTTTACCCGTAGATAGCTTCTCCTGAATCTTTGACCAGAAGTCACTATTTCTATTTATTTGACCTATTCTTTGGAGGCCACCAGCTTTATCAATCATCATACTATACTCTCCCATAGTTAATGATGCACTGCACCGTATTCTATATATCGACCCAAATACCGATCACTTTAACGATTTTACACTTTTATTTTAAGATTTGCATTAATTTCAGCTTTAACGTGACAATGATCACATCAAATAACACAAATAGTATATGAGGGAGGAAAGAGACGTCGTAGCGTGATTTTAAATCGATAAAGCCAATTGAGTTCAACAACATCAATTTCACAAACTACGACGTCTTAAAAGGTATATTGTAATTTACTAATTTACATTGCTATTAGTATTACAAAATGCAATGTACAAAAAAAAGACGTTAAGAAACCTAAAATTTCTCAATATTCTTTTGGAACCCTCTATTTGGTAGCCAAGGAAATAAAAGTGCGTCAGGTAATCTAAACGCAGACTTTGGAAGTAGGTATGCCATGGTTGAAAACTATTTTTTTAAACTCACCGAAGGCAAAGCATATCAATTTTAGACTGATGGCATCGATATAGACGATAATGACCATGCTAAGGGCACCGTTTCAGTTAGCGCTGATCATACTAATCGAAAACCCTAGATCAGTCGCTAGGGTTCAATGTACTTTTTTCTAAATGTTCCGCTCCCTAATAGTATATCAATAGCTAATTTATCATACTCATATTCATATGGCTCAGTACGCCATGTAAAATCATCGGGATACGCTCTTACCAAATACTTTAATATTTCAATTGCAGTGTTAAAGGGCATAAAACTGTTTCGATCTGAAATATGAAACTGTGCACCACCGCACATCTCGCCACTCCATTTATGGAAGGTGGGCTGAAAATAGGCTTCTCTAAAATAGACCCCTGGTAGTTCTAATCCATTAAGATAATTACACATTTTTTGGGCATTAATAAATGGAGCACCAAATAGTTCAAATGGACGTGTTGTCCCCCGCCCCTCTGAAACATTCGTCGCCTCAAAGAGGCACATACCTGGATAGACAATTGCGGTATCAAGAGTGGGCATATTAGGTGATGGTAAGACCCACGGGAGCCCAGTTTCATCAAACCACATATCCTTGGAGTAATTCTCCATCTCAAGAACTCGCAGATCACACTCAGGAAAGCACTCCTCCTTAAATAGTACTGCAAGCTCACCAATAGTTTTGCCATGTCGTACCGGAATAGAGTGTAGCCCAACAAATGAAGTGTGATCAAGTTCAAGTACTGGTCCTTCTACGTCTCTGCAATTTATGGGGTTGGGTCTATCACACACCACTACTGTTTTACCAAGGCGCTCGGCAGCTTTCATACACAGATACAGTGTCCAAATAAAAGTATAATAGCGTGCCCCAATATCCTGTAAGTCTACTAATACAACATCAAGATCTGCATACATTACATCTGTAGGTTCTCGATGTTCACCATAGAGGCTATAGACAGGAATATTCAATGCAGCATCAATTCCCCCTTCCCACTCAATCATATTATCTTGAGTATGCCCCTTAATTCCATGTTGAGGACCAAATAGTGCCGAAATGGTAAATAATGACTCATTATGAGAAAGAAGAGTGTCGAGTGAATGGGCAAAATTTGAGCAAATTGACGCTGGATGGAGGACTGCTCCAACCCGTTTTTCGAATAAATCCTGAGGCCACAATTTTTCGAGATTTTCTACAGGTAAAACAACAGGTTTTTTATTACTTTGCATAGGGAAACAAGTTCTTGTTTTAGGACAATAAACAAAAGATAATATAAGATAAATCGTAGGAGCATATATAATGGCTGCACTGAATAAAGTAATGTTGATTGGAAACCTTGGTAGAGAACCGGAAGTACGCATGGCTGGAGAGTCTAAAGTTGCTAACTTCTCAATAGCGGTAACAGAAAGGTTTAAAGGCCGTGATGGTCAACAACAAGAGAAAACTGAATGGGTTAATATCGTATTCTGGGGCCGTCAGGCTGAAATATGCGAGCAATATCTCCATAAAGGATCACCTGTTTATATTGAAGGTAAATTAGAGACTCGTTCGTGGGATGACAAAACAACGGGTGAGAAAAAATTTCGCACTGAAGTTCGTGGTATTGTTATGCAAATGCTCGGAAGTAAAGGTGAAAGCTCTGGAGGCGGTTCATATGGAGCGCCAGCAGCAGCAGCACCAGCAGCACCTATGGATAGTGGTTTTTCTGCTCCACCAGCACCAGAAGACGACCTACCTTTCTAATCGGTAAAATGTTTACAAAAGGCACTGTTTTATAAACAGTGCCTTTTTTTATTTTTCCACTGCTACAACCACAAATTACTACCAGCTCAAGTGGAATATTAATATCTTTTTCAATACAATAACATCTTCCAGAGGTCCCTGTGCTTCCTGAACTAATGAATATCATCCTTCTTGTATCAATTACTCTTGTAGCATTTTCAGTTGCTATCAATGCAGACGGTCCAATAAAGGTAACCCTATCCTATATTATTGCTTTTGCTCTTTTAATAGTCTCTATAATGACAGTGACTCTTAATTGGGAGGCCGTTGCTGGAAAATCAGCAATAGAAGAATCTAATCAACCAATAGTAGAACAACTCCCCCCTCTCGAAGAAGTACCTGTTGATACTACTCCTCAAGTTAAGGTAAAAGCCAAAAAGCCAGACAACAAGGCTGCAATTGCAAAGTTCATGAGTAAAGGCAAATACTGGAATGAGAAAGGGGCTCATTGGGCTAAAACTATTAATGGCTTTAGCCTCGACAACCTCTATGACATGAGTGAAGATGAATATGAAAAACTTGTTGCAGAAGCCAAAAAATATTCATCCAAAGCGACAACTGTCTATAACAATATTAAAGTCCTCAAAGCTCCAGATGCATCAACAAAAGCACTCAAAAAGAAATTGAAGTCTGCGGGTGCCCAGCTTAATTTAGCAGGTGTAAAATTGGTCAAATTCTTTAATGCCGAAAATGAAGATGAAGAAGCAAAGCTTGAAGAAGAGTTTATTTCATATTCTAAAAAGGCTCTCACCAATTTCAATAGATTAGGTGGATCATTCTAAGGATCAATCAGGATATTGAGTTCCAATATCCAGAAATTCTTCAATATCTCTTAAGAACAGCTCTATAAGGGTCGGATCAAAATGCTGACCCTTTTCACTTTGAAGAAGCGCAATAATTCTATCAATACTCCACGCATCTTTATAAACCCGCTTATGACCAAGAGCATCGAACACATCAACAAGTCCTATAATGCGACCGTAAATATGAATTTCTTCACCTGCTAGCTTATTTGGGTAGCCTGTGCCATTCCATTTTTCATGGTGCTCATGAGCAATAATTGCTGCAGCTTTTAACAAATCACGATTAGATTTTTTCAAAATTCCAAAACCAATCTCAGAATGAGTTTTCATAACCTCATATTCTTCAGGTGTTAGTTTACCTGGTTTTTTTAATATAATATCAGGTATTCC
The DNA here is from genome assembly GCA_051532035.1 of Fibrobacterales bacterium. Taxonomy (GTDB): domain Bacteria; phylum Fibrobacterota; class Fibrobacteria; order Fibrobacterales; family JAOPTW01; genus JAOPTW01. The sequence goes on from JAOPTW010000002.1 coordinate 32,181, forward strand.
AATTTTACCTACATCATGCATAGGGGCTGCCATCTCAATTTCTTCAACATCTGATTCAGGAAGGCCCAGTTTTTGTGCTAAAAGACCTGCCATCTTTGACACTCTTCGGACATGATTTGCTGTCTCCCGGGAATGGTTCTCTACAACCTCTCCAAGAGTAAATATTACCTCTCGTTGAGTATCAAGTACTTCCTGATTTAACATAAAGTTGTCAAATGCAACGGAAACATTAATTGAGAATACATTGATCAATTCTTTATCTAACTCACTTAATTCGCCAAGACCTGACACATAAGCTATATGATCTACACCATTATGAGTATTAAAGTAGATAACATAAATATTGTCAGCATAAAAGCTTTTCTTTTCAACCCGAGCGATCTCTATTGCTTCAATTACTTCTACAGGTAATTCAGCTGAAATCACACTCTTACCCGCACTACCAAATTTACCTGTAGACGCTAGGATGACACGCTGATCTTTCTTACATGAAACAATCAATCCATCCACATTCGTTCCAATATGGACCTGTAGCACACCATACAGTTGCAACAAAGCACCACGAGCAAAGTTGTATACTGATTGAAATTCAAAGAGCGAAGACGATGAGTTGATTATATGCTCCAATCCTTTGCGTGAACGCTCTATTATCATGAGATCTTTATATGTTCGAAGTGATGACGTTATGGTAATAAATAGGTTTTGAGCCGTTAACTCTGCTTTATGTTTGTATGCATTTATATCATACTCCATAATAACATTTTTTTCGGGGGCTTTCCCTGGTTGACCCGTCCGTAAAATAATCCTCGTAAATCGGTTATTTAAAGAGTCCCGAATATACTTTATAACCTCAAGCCCTGTATCATCATTTTCCATTACAACATCAAGTAAAATAATTGCAGTATCAGGATTGTCTTTAATTAATTTCATTGCTTCTGCACCAGTATGTGCAGAAAGAAATTTTAACCCTCGATTTTTAAATCTATAGTCGTCTAAGACAAGGCGAGTGATTTTATGCACCTCATCTTCATCATCTGCAATAATGATCTTCCAGTCTTTTGTTTCTTCATCAAAGAACTGTTGATCACCTTCATCAGAAATGAAGAGCATTGTATCATCATTTGAAAATGACTGAGCCTTACTCATAAAAACAATTTTCCCTATTATTATTAATTACAGTATAACACAGAAATGATAAATATGCTTTTAATAATCGTTTGTTACCTAGGAAGAAATAAAATATTTTTAAACCCCTTCTATCCTGGCTAAATCCTTTAACTCAATAACCAGCATATCCTGCAACATATTAAAGTCAACTAAAAGTTCTTTATATAACTCAGTAATCTCATTAGTATTGAGAGTAGGAACAAAAACTTCAATTTCAGAAGCTTTACGAGACATTATTTCACCACTAATACTGAGAGATGAACCTTTAATTTTATGTCCAAGCTTATTAATCTCAGGGATTGCATTACTCTTTATTGCTTCGTCAAGTAAAGTGAGTTCTTTAGGCATCTCTGTAAGAAATATTTTCATAAGATCTTTTAATAATTCTTTGTCATCCATTATTCTTTTTAACAGAAATGACTTGTTAAATATTTGGTCGTTACTTGACAAAGAATCATCTTTAATTTTTTCGAATTGAGTTGTCTCACCTCCCTTCTTATCAACCCATTGAATCAATTTATTTTTTAAGTGCTGAGGCTCAACCGGTTTCGCAATATAATCATTCATACCGGCTTCTATACAGCGCTCTTTATCCCCTTGCATGGCATTTGCTGTCATTGCAATTATTGTAATATCACTATTAATTACTGTAGATTCTACAGCTCTAATCATACGTGTTGCTTCTAGACCATCCATTATAGGCATTTGCATATCCATAAATACCAAATCAAATACCTGATTTTCTAAAATTTCAATTGCTTCTTTTCCGTTGTTTGCAATTGTAGTGCGTGCACCAAAATGCTTAAGCATCCCTTCGGCTACCTGCTGGTTAACCAAATTATCTTCGACTAACAAGATATCGTAATACCTCCTCTGCAAACCCATAATCTGACTCTGAGTAATAATTTTATCACTCTCGTCAGGAGTAGAAACTGTAGTTTTGCCTAGTACCAGTTCTAGACAAAGACGTAAATCATGAGGGAGTACAGGTTTTGTTAAATAAGCAGCAAATCCAAGTTCTTCATATCGTTTAGACTCTTCTTGATCACCTATAGATGTCATCATTATTAATTTGCTTTCACGCAGTATTGCATCATCCTTAATTATAGTACCCAGCTCTTTCCCATCCATCTCTGGCATTTGCATATCAAGAATTGCAATTTTATAGGGATCGTTCATGTGGTAACTGTTTTGTAATTGAGTTAATCCAATTTTTGCATCTTCAGCTACATCACAATGTGCACCCCAGAGCTCTAATTGTTCTTTGATAAGTGTTCTATTCGTACTATTATCATCAACAAACAAAATTTTTGTTCCTCTAATATCAGCATACCGATGATTTAACGAAACATGTGATGATTTCTTAAAGGATATTTCAAACCAAAAAACCGAACCATTATTAAAAGAGGAGAATTGTTCAAGTTCAAAATCACAAGGGGGACTCACCATACTTATTGTGCCTTGCATTAACCCTACAAGTTGACGTGAAATAGTTAAACCAAGACCAGTTCCACCAAATTTACGTGTTGTGGAACCATCCGCTTGTGTAAAGCTTTCAAATAATTTTTCTTGCTGTACCATTGGTACACCTATACCAGTATCACGTACCATAAATCGTATCGTTATTAATTCACTCGATGATGGGATTTGATCGATATACAGAGCTACCTCACCTCTTTCTGTAAATTTTAAGGAATTTCCACATAGGTTTGTGAGAATCTGTATAAGTCTACCTGGGTCACCAATGAGTTGTGAAGGAATAGTTTCATCTAAATGACATATAAATTCTAACTGTTTATCTTCAGCTCTAAATGCTTGAGCAGTGATAAAGTCCTGTATAACATGAATAAAATCAAAATCAATCTCTTCGATATCTAACTTACCCGCTTCTATTTTGGAAAAATCAAGTATATCATTAATAATCATTAACAGTGATTGACCACTTGTTTTTACTGTTTCAGCGTATTTTCTTTGACTAGAAGTAAGGTTAGTTTCAAGAAGTAAAGAATTCATACCGAGTACTCCATTCATTGGAGTTCGAATCTCATGACTCATTGTTGCAAGGAATTCACTTTTTGCTTTACTTGCCGCTTGTGCATCTTCTGCCAACTTCTCCGCCAAACGAGTTTTTTCTTGAAGAGAATCATTGAGGTCACGAATTTTTTTCTCTTCAGTGAGATCCATAAAAACAAATATAGCACCGGTAATAGATCCATTTCCATCTTCAATAGGGCCCGCTGAATTTGCCATAAAAAAAGCTTCATCATTTGCATTCTTTACTATAACTTGATCAGCTAAACTGGTAACTCCTTCTGAGTTAAGTACAATATCTATAGGGTTGCTCATTTCTCTATGTGAAAGCGCATCCTCAATAGTTAAAACATCAGTAATCAACACACCATTAAGCTCTGAACTAAATTTCCCTAGTAATTTTTCTGCTGAACTATTAACTCCAACAATTGCCCCTTGTAAATCTGTGGTAATTACTGATTCGCTAAGGGCATTTAATGTAGTTCGCAAATATTTTTCACTCTTTTCCAAATTAGATTTAGATTCTGTTATACGGTGTACCATATCATTAAATCCATCATAGAGTGCACCGACTTCATCATTTCCGACTTTTGATACCTTACCAATATCGTTGTTCCATTCGAGAGAATGCATTGTAGTAACTAGATTTAATATAGGTGCAGTAATACTTTTTTGAAATACTACACCAAGTAATGCAGATATTAGAATAACAACGAGCATAATTATTGAAAATACAACTATAGTTTGTATAATTTGACTTTTGAGCTCATCGGTAGAAACCTTGATAAATACCGTCCCAAGGTACTCATCATCCTTAACTAACGTATTGTATATATAGAGAAAACGTTCATGAAAATACCAACCCTCATTATTTACTTTTCGAGTTAACAATTCTTCCGAATCTTTATGATATTCAGAAAACACATTGGAGTCAGCATTAAATATTACACACTCTGTTATATTTGGAATATCTTTCAAAGTCGTTAAATAAGTAGTTGCGGCATCAGAGTCTTCAAAGAGCAGTGGAATTTCAGCATAACTTGCAACAACTCGTGCATTTTCTACGGAAGTATTTACCAAGTTTTGTTTCAAATTTTGAACAATAAAATAGATACCAGCACTAAAACCAAGAGTCAACGTTACTAAACTTATTGAGACAATTATTAATACTAATTTTCTTTTAATGGATAAATCGTTATAGAAACCCACTTCAATCACCTCCAATAACTCTTGCATAATTCAATAAGAATGAATTTACATGTAAATGTGCCTTCTTAAGAGAAGTTAAATTTATTTCAAATCTTAATTTTTTTGAATCAATAAAGAAATTTATATGAGAACCTTTTTCTCCATATCCTTCTTTTGATGTCATCAGTAATATCGTATTCTGTTCACAAATTTGTACTAGTGGTATAATACTACCAGAAAATTTATCACTTACATAAACCACGTCTAATTGATCATTAATATCATCCTGAGATATTTTTAGAACTTCAATTTCTTTACCTTTAATTTTCTTTTCAGCATAGTATTTTAACATCAACTCAAATACGTTATCATCATCAAGTACACCAACTTTAAACGATTTGTTGTCTTTAGTATGGGAGGGTTTATTCCATTTTATCAAACCGATAATTTTAGAAGTAAATGCAATTTTTAAACTTTGTTCTTTCGAACTCTTTGCATATACAGGTATTGAAGTAACGAATAGACATAGGAATAAAATGCAATATCCAAAATTGCTAATATTCACACATTTAATCACCATTACTTTCACGTTATTTCCTGAAAAACGTCATTTGACATTGTAATAATGGTACTACTATTAAGGTGGAAGTCAATACAAATCTTACTCTGCTAAAACAACGCTTAAAAAACAAATACATAAAATACATTATTAAAAATATTGTTTTTTAGTCCAATCAATCAGATAATGTAACAAGTACCAAGTACGAGGTTCTCAATGTGTAATCAACTTGTTATAAAGTTTATCATAATATATTTCTTAGCATTGTTCTCACTGAGTTATGCAAATGATTTTGATATCAATGAACTTCAAGATCTTTCATTTGATGAGTTGCTGCAGGTAGAAATCCAAACCGGTTCATTTTTGGAACTTGACCTGATGAATTCACCATTTAGCATGACTATAATTGACAAAAAGAAGATTTGGTCATCTGGTGCACGTCACTTAACTGAGCTACTCGAGATATATGTACCCGGCTTTCAATACTCGTATAATAAATGGAACGGCGAAATTTGGGGAATGCGAGGTGTTTCGGCATCTCGCAATACAAAATTTATTTTTCTGGTTAATGGTCATAAAATGAATACTCAATCAAGAGATGGCGCTACTACTGAATTGAACTTAGGTCTTCTTGGCGATATTGAACGAGTAGAAGTATTGAGGGGGCCTGCTGGACTTGTTTATGGTTCAGGTGCTATTGCAGGTATAGTGAATATTGTTACACAACAATATGTTGGTAAGGACACAAAAGAAGCAACTATTACAGTTGGCACATGGGATTTTTCTAACAGCAATAAACAAGTAGAAGCACAAATAAAATCAAAAATTGATAAAGATCAATCTATTTCGTTTCAATTTGGATACAGACAATCAGAAGGTAACCCAGCCGAAAGAAGTAGAATATGGGGAAAACCACAATGGCCTTATACAAACTGGCTTGGTCCTATTGATGAATCTGTACCAAATTCAGGATGTACATGGTGTACTCCTGGAAATATAAAAACCCATTTTAATTGGAATTACAAAAAATTTGAATTAAATGCTCGATATACTCACCAAGTATCCAATGCAGGGGGGCTTTTTATACTTGACCCTTGGCCGGAATTATCAGGGAATAACGATACTACTCTTTCTAGTCGCTGGATAGATGGCAAATTATATGAAGCTTATGTAAAAAATGATGCAGGTGAGTTAGAACAAACACGTTGGGCTGGAATAGAATCATGGGGTAATAACAGACGTCAATATATACATGATAACATATCAATAACTGGAAACTACACACTCCCTCTGGGTAAGGATGAAGTAAAGTTTATGTCGGCCTTTGATGGCAATACCAATAGAATTAACTTAGAAAAGAGAGAAGGATTTGAGGCACTATACCCTGAAGAACGCACCAGCCAGACAATTGAAACATTCGGAGAAAAGCGTTATACACTAGGGGCTCAATATCTGTTAAACTCTATAGATAATCTGCAGTTTGCAGGAGGATATGAATTTAGATATGACGCAATAGGTAACGACTTAACTGGGAAAAATGGTCAAAATGAATTATTGACCCATCCTACGATATCTCACATACAATACACAAACAACGCACTGTACTTTGAAGGTATATATGAAATTAATTCAAACTTTATGGCACATTTAGGTGCACGATATGATATCCATACAAGGACAAAGCAACACGGTGGTGTCTTTTCACCAAAAATAGCAGGTATCTATAAACCTAATAAAGACCATTCCTTAAAACTTATTTACCAAAGCTCAGCAAATAATGGTTCTGCCGATGAATATGAATACAACCGTCTAAGTTATAACCAAGAAGGAGTTGCTTTTGAAAGTTGGCATTATCAATCTCCTGAAAATAATCCCGCAACATCTGACGATGCGCCCTTACCAGGGGCCACCCTTGAACAATTACACCAATTAAAACCTGAAAAAGTACAATCACTAGAATTAACAAGTGTTCACAAAATTGGTAGTTTGACTATACTCCCGTCAGTATCAATAAATTATATATCGGAACTTTTTGTTTGGAACCAAAATTTATTTCGCTCTGTTAATGGAGGTAACTATCAATTTATCACCGCTGAACTAGATATTAATTATTCAAATTCATTCATTTCAATTGGTTTAAACCATGGTTATCAAAGGCCAGTCGACATTACATTAACCGAATTAGTGGGTTTTGATGTTGATTTAGATATTGATTTAGATAAGAAATTTACAATACTAGCAGTTGATTCTTTTCATGCAGATAGCGGTGAAGCATTTATTAATCCAGTAACTAAGGATACTAATTGGCTTCCTATTTACGCAGGAACCACTACAGATAGTATCAATTTGATAAGAGATCAAATAACAGTAGATGGTAAAAACTTTCTCAATTTAGTTACACACATATCAAAAATATATTTTGATGTGAATATTGTGAAAGCTCTTTCATTTCATAGTGACATGAGGATTTTTTGGGGCTTTCCAGGAAGGCGAAAAATAGTGGAGGATAATAAAATTACTGATGGAACATTGACTTGGCAATGGCATGATTTTCACAAAGACCCAATAGTAAAATTGAATGCTAGCTTACATTGGAGCATTAAAGATAAATTTCGAATTTCATTTTATGTATATGATATTCTTGCTGAAGCAAAAGGGAAATATGCATCACATTCATTACGGTGGCACCAATCAAGTGCCCCTGACCAAATAGACTTAATTGGAGTTGACCAAAGGTCATTTGCAGTACAGGTATCATCTTATTTTTAGGAATAAAATATAAATATAGACACAAAAAAAGCCCATAGCGTAAGCTACGGACTTCTAAAGTAAAAAAATGGAG
>JAOPTW010000003.1:0-19576 GCA_051532035.1 Fibrobacterales bacterium
TCAAAAACATAGATAAGAATGCGCCATCTATCATACGATCTCAGTTAGAAAGTGAAAAGTCATATGCACTAAAAGGTAAATCTCGTGGACTCCTCCTCCCAACAATCAAGGCAGAGGGTGAATTTGAATATACCCAACAATCTATTGGGAATCCAACAGTTGAATCTCAGAATTATTATGGTCGTTTAATTATACGACAAGAGTTGATAAATCTATCTCGTTTTTTTGATTTTAGAGCTGCAAGTGTAGGGGCTGAAAAAAGTACACTTAAAGTGCGGCAACAGAAGTATGATGCGCTTCTCCTCTATTGCTATAAATGGGCTGACCTGTGGAAGGCTCAGGAACGATACAAAACAGGACGTGAGAATGAAATACTCCGAAAAGGGAATTTAGAGTCTGCACGGCAACGCTATAGTGGGGGAGATCTAACAAAAAGTGATGTGAGCCAAATTGAGCTCGAATATATTGATGCACAAAGCACAACACTTGGGGCTTATGAAGCATTGAACAGTAGCCGAGATAAATTATTTATTGACTTTGGTGTTGTGGTTGATACGAATGAAATAATAGACTTGCCAGATGTTGTACTTACCAATGAGTCTATTCAGAGCACAACTCAATTGACTATTGCTGAGCTCTCAAAATATGAGGCAGCCCAGAGTGAGTACGCGGCTCTGAGTAAACACTTTCCCGTACTTTCTGTCTATGCGAGCTATGAACGAGCATGGACTGAAAATGAGCCACTGAAAAAAAGACCCTATGATGATGCCGTTGTCGGAGCAGTGGTATCTATTCCACTATTTAGTAGTGGTACAGAATACTATGGAAATGTTGAACGAACTGCAGATAGAAAAATTGAAGAAGTCAACTATACCCAGTTGAAAAGGGAATATGAACGATCTAAAGTGCAAAATCTATTCGATATTAATCAAAATATTACACGATTAGCGACGGCGAAGAAGCGGTATGCTATTGCACAACAAAACTATACCTGGATCGTTGAGGAATATCAATCGGGCAATCGATCTACAGTAGAGGTAACCATCGCACAGGCTGCAATATTACGCGCTGCACAAGAACTGATTTTTTATGTACACCGCTCTTTTTTAGGAAAGATAGAACAGCTTTATTTGAATGACCTCCTCACTGTTGAATATTTAGATGCGCATTTACAAGCACCACAAACCTTGAGTGTAGATGGCCATTAATTCTGTAGAACATTCGATGTTCAAGCTTCTTAAGCTGCTCCCTTACTTTCGTAAGGAGTCAAAATATATGGTTGGCGTTTCCATTGGCATCAATATATTGATGCTTGCAATGCCCATAGCGTTGATGCAGGTGTACGATCGTATTATTCCAAACAATTCAATGAGTACCTTGTGGTGGCTTATGATTGGGGTGGTAACGGCTGTTGTGATCGAGGCGGTAATGCGTGTTGTACGAAATATGATTGGTAACTGGTTGTCGGCGGGGTATGAACATGAACTCAGTACACGGGCGGTGAATTCACTCGTGGATATGTCTCATGAAGAGTTTGATGAGGTGGGCCCTGGAGTGCACCTCGAACGGTTAAATTCTGTTAAAGTTTTACGCTCCTACTTCTCGGGTCAACTCTTTCAGGTTCTCGTTGATCTTCCTTTTATTTTCTTTTTTATCGGTATCCAAATAATGTTGGGAGGGCTTCTTGTTCTCTATACATTGTTGTTAGTTGGACTTTTCTTAGGGCTGGTTTTTTATGCTGCTCGTAAATACGAGATGTACATTAAACTCTATAAGGATATTAATAACAGACACTTCAACTATATTGTAGAGACTATAGGGGGAGTGCATGCTGTAAAATCTATGTCGATGGAAGAGCAGATGTTGCGGCGCTATGAAAGTATTCAAGAGAGTTTAACGGCAATTGAATTAAAAAAGAATTTTTGGAGTAATTTGCCAAAAAATGTCTCACCTGTTTTGTCGAATATGAATTTGCTGGGGGTTATTTCTTTTGGTGCAGTTATGGTACTTAAGGGTGAGCTCACTCTTGGGGTGATGACTGCTTGTACTATGGTTGCTACGAGGATTCTTCAGCCAGTAGTACAAGTTGCCTACTTTTGGATGAAGAAATCAGAAGCAGAGATAGCGTATGAACAGTATTTACAGCTCTTCCCGAAAGATGAATTTGAAGTTGATGAAAAGATTCCCATAGTAAATGATATTGAGGGTAAAATTACTATTCAAGGTCTTTCATTATTTAAAAATAATCCAGACTATACGTATAGTGGAGAGATAGAAGCCGGCGAGTGTGTCTGTATTATTGGACGTAACTCGGGGCCAACAACGCAGTTTGTTAAATCACTCTGTGGTATTTTAGAAGTTGGTAAAAATACGGTAGTCGTAGACGAATATGACCTCTCGTACTGGCGGCATAGACACTTTAATGGGCGTATTGAGTATTTGAGTCGAAACGGTAAAATATTTAGAGGAACTATTCTGGATAATATTACCATGTTTTGTCCCGAAAATTATCTCATTGCACAAGATACCGCTGCACTGGTTGAGCTTGATCAGATGGTTGCGGACCTTCCACTCGGCTACGAAACACCGGTAGATCCGGCCTCCAATTTAACCTTACCTCATGGCCTTATTCAGCGGATATGTATAGCGCGTGCTCTTGTGGTTCGGCCACGGATTCTTGTAGTTGATCGCACTATTCAAGCACTCGACTCTGGTTCGGGTAGAATTCTTATAGATGTGATTAAAAAACTGCAGGGATCATGTACAGTGATTGTCGCATCTGAAATGGTCCCCGCTGGATTGCACCCCTCTAAGGTGTTTTGTTGTACCAGTGACTCTCTGATTGAATATACATGTGATGCAGGTGAGTTTACCGACGGAACGAGTCAAGGTAAAGTACGACAGAAACTTTCTCGAGAGGAACTGCTCAGTGGTGATGCATGGATTCGTTGGATGATGCAGACTGCCACGCGATTTGAAGACATAGAACCAATCCTTCAGGAGACATCCATTGAACTTATCGATCATGATCACCGTAAAATAGCAGAGTATGCTATTGAGATGAATCTTCTTGTCGGGGAGATTTCTACTACTGTAAATAAAGGGCTTATTGAAAAACAGAAAATGCTTCTTGAAAACTTTTATGAATTTACACGGGGTCACTTTACGCGTGAAGAGGAGTTTATCGAACGTATGAATCTCGATGGACTCGACAAACAGAAGAAAGAGCATAGGGAGATACTCACCACCTTTAGTGAGATTATTGAAGACTTCCGTCAGGGGCGTTCAAAAATTACGCACTCCTTAAAACTCTCACTTATGGATTGGGTTATCTCTCATATTAATAACCTCGATTACGAGACATTTCGATTACATACTATTATTCCATTTATTCGAAAGTTAAAGACCTGGGAAGAGATGTCGTATTTTATCTATTCGACAGGGATTCCCTTTGTCGATACTGATCATGAACGGCTGACTCGATCACTCATTGAGCTCGCATGTACCATCGGCCCAGAAATGAGACAAAAGGCAAATGCTGAAATTGAGAATCAGTTCGATCAGTTGTATACGTTGGCTCAAGAAATTCTAGGTCGTGAAGAATCATTTCTCAATACCTATTCGATTGATGTGAATGGTATACATAGAAAGAAACATGAAGATTTCTTATTGCTTATACAGGAGTGTAAAGAGGGGTACCAAGATGGTGAACTTAATAGAGAAGGGGTCTATGCACTGCTCCTTGGAGAGTGGATAGATCATAGTAATGGAAGGGATATGGTAGATTTTTCTATACCACATCTGCTTCCCATTGTTCTTTCGGGTGCTTCAAAAGAGAGCGACCTCACGTGGATGCTGAGAAAAACAGGTATTGCAGAGATCGATACTCAGCACCTTGATGTGATCACTGCCGTGATGAAGACTACCACATTGAATAGCAGTACAATGGATCCTGATAGCCTAGATACAACTCTCAGCGAAATTCTGACCTTGGTGAAAAAACACTTTAGTTATGAAGAGAAGTACATGGAATCTATTGGTGAAAGTAGTTTGAAATCACATAAAGAAGAACATCGACATATACTGAGCAGTGTTGAAGAGTATCTCGATAACGTACGAAAAGATCGTATCAAATTTTCCGATCGCTTTAGATTACGACTCCTTGATTGGTGGGTTAATCATACCAATGGTACCGACTACCAGACTTTTATTCTTAACCGAGTTGAGGGGGAGTAATGAAGGGGTTCGAACAGGATATACTGGTAAATGAGTCTGCACTATCACAGTGCCTTTTGCCATTTTTGGATGCGCTTGGGTGGGTAGGTAAAGAGAAAACCATACTCGAAGCGCGTCCACATCTCGTCTCTGACTTTGATGTGATTGGATTCTTGAATACTATGGCGAACTTAGGGTATGAGACCCATGTGCTCAAACGACAACTCGATAACTTGAGTGATCAACTTTTTCCTCTTATTCACATAGAGTCAAAAGGAAAGCCACGGGTAATTCTCAGACGTGAAAATAATGGGATCTTGGTGTATGATGGAGAAGAAGAGAGTTACGAAGTTGTACCTTACATTGATGGTGGCCTCTTTTTACTCGTACATAAGACGAGTGGGTTACATCGTAAAGTATTTGAACCACAAAAGAATTGGTTTTATCATGTGGGGATGCGCTTTAAGAGTATCGGGTTTGTCGTACTCTTTTTATCCTTTCTCTTAGTACTTCTTGCCTTCTGTATACCCATTATCGTAATGGGGGTTTATGATGTCCTTCTCACGGGTGATTCGGTAGACAGCCCTATTCTCTTGGGAGTTGGAATTGCGATATTTATTTTGTCAGAGGCGGCTATCAGACTTCTTCGATATTTTATCATGAACTATGCAGGGTCTCGGCTGGGTAATATTGTCAATAATCAAGTAATGAGGCGAATCTTATATTTACCACCATCCTACACCGAAACCTCATCGGTAGGGTCTCAGGTGTCACGCATTCGTGACTTTGGTACGGTTAAAGAGTTTATCGAAGGGAACGGAAGTATAGCAATTATCGAGGCACCATTTTATATGCTGCTTATTGTTGCTCTTGTCTTGCTTGCCGGTAATCTTGCCTATATACCAGCAATTATAGCGTGTCTTTTTATTTTAATTGGGGTGGTTCTCTCGCCGTTTGTAAAGCAGATTAATGAAGAGTCATCTTCAAATTCAATAGCAAAACAAGAGTATACTATTGACTTGATAAATAATTTTCACGATATAAAACAAGTGGGGGAACATGGACTTTGGAAAAAGCGGTTTCGCGATTTTTCAGCAGAGGCCTCTTTCTCAAATTATAAAACTGCCCAAATTAATGGGATTATCACCAATCTCTCTCAAATGCTTATAACTATAGCGGGAGCGTTAACTGTTGGGTTTGGGGCCTATAAAGTTATGAATAATACTCTCACACCAGGTGCGCTTGTGGCGGCACTTATTATCGTTTGGCGTATATTGGGCCCCGTAAAGGCTGCCTTTTCTGTGGGTACTCAGTCTACTCGATTGCGCAGAAGTATCACTCAGTTAAATCGATTGATGTCCATTAAGATCGAAAAGAATGTACAGCAAGAGGCGGTGCTCTCACGTTCACTCCGCGGGTCTATTTTTTTTAATAATGTTTCGTTTCGCTATAATAACGAGGCACACCCAGCGTTACTTGGGGTGAACCTTGCTATTAAAAAGGGTGAATGTATGGCGTTTACGGGGCATGATGGGTCAGGTAAAAGTTCTATATTTAAGTTGATACTGGGTATGTATAAACCACAATCGGGCCGCGTACTCATTGACTCTTTTAATGTACAACAATTAGATCCGATACAGGTGCGTCACTCAATTGGGTACTCTCCAAAAAATGATACCATGTTCTATGGTACTATTGAACAAAATCTTAAATTGGTTACTCCCGAAGCAACAGAAGATGATATGATTGAAGCGGCAAAGCTGTCTGGGTTGTGGAGCGCTATGGAACAGGATACTATTACTTTTGGTACCCGTGTTGGTGATAACCTTTCTCATGGCGTACGGCCTTCTTATAATAAACTCATAAACTTAACACGCATGTTTCTCAAGAAGAGCCCTATATTGCTCCTTGATGAACCTGAACAGCTTCTCCAAAATGATGAAGTAGAATTTTTAGCACAAAATATTGCAAAACTCAGAGGAGTGAAAACAATTCTCCTTATTACCAAGAACCCCATTCTATTAAAGGTAGCTCAATCGGTTACGGAATTTGAACGGGGTCGAGTAGTGTCGAACAGTGTGAACAAACAGGAATAGTGTGATGAATAATAATCAAAAACTCAATGAAGAGATTGCACGCATTAGAACAGAGAGTAAATTCCTTGCTCGGTCGGTACTTCTTGAAGAGACCGGAAGTAAACGGTATGTACATATTACTATTTTGGTCTGTAGTTTGTTACTTGTATCGTTTTTAGTGTGGTCGGCCGTAATGAAGATTGATGAGGTTGCTATAGCAGAAGGGTCTATAGTACCCAAAGGTGAACTCATTAAAATTCAACATCTATTGGGTGGTAAAGTTTCACGGATACTGGTACATGAGGGGGAGTATGTTGAAAAAGATGCTATTGTTATAGAAATTGATCCAGAGAATTCACAACTACTCCTTGGTGAATTAAATGTTGAGTATCAAGAGTTGAAAGCCGCTGCTCTATGGCTTCGGGCACTTATTGATGAGACTAAACCAGTCTTTACCCTTGGGGCGGGTGAGTATAGTGAGATTTATAAAGACCAAATGGAACTCTATATTCGAAATAAAGCTCAAGATAAGTCTGGAGAAAATATTATAGTGCAACAGATTGAACAAGTGAAACTCGAAATAGCGGAATTGAGAAAGAAACAGATAAAGCTTAAAAAAGATGTGGGCCTTCTTACTAAAGAACATAGACTTCGGAAGAAATTAGTTTCGAAAGGGTTGAATTCAAAATTGAGTATCATAACTCTTGAACGTGATCTCAATGACGCTCAAGGTGAGTTAGCAGAGTCGAGACCAAAATTAAAGCGACTCCGTGTACGGCTCAAAGAGTTGCGCACACGGCGTATAGAGTATTCGGGGCTTCGGAAAAAAAAATATGCCGAAGAGTTGACCAAAACAAAAAGCGCACTTTTGATGCTGCAACAAAAACAAGTGTACCTGAGTAGTAACCTTGATTACTTAACGATTCGATCTACCGCTAGTGGGTATGTTCACGGGCTTCAGGTAAATGCAGCGGGTGAGGTGGTTAACCCTGGTGAGACACTGTTTCAGATAGTGCCGGCTGATAGGGTGTTGGAGGCGCATCTCAAAATTGCGGCAGCTGATATTGGACACCTTAAAACAGGGCAGTCAGTACTCATTAAATTTAAAACGTTTAATTATCGTCGCTATGGTGGGGTACATGGAGTGTTGTCAGAAATATCCAATTCAGCTTTTCTTGATGAAAATGGAAACTCTTTTTATAGAGGCGTTGCAAGCCTCAGTGATGAGGCAGATAAATTGTCATTACAAGATAAACAGATTATACCGGGGATGACCATAACCGCTGATATTAAAACCGGCACCAAAACGGTATTGGAATATCTACTGCGTCCTTTGTATAGCTCTACAGAGACTGCGTTCTCTGAGCGGTAATCGTAGTTATGGTACTTTGATGAAAATTTCTTGATCTCTCCATTCGCCATCTTCACCATCAGTTATTGAATCAGGAGAATTAATGATACCCGTATGTCCATTGCCAGAAGCATCGTGGATTTTATTGACTTGTGTTGAATCATAATCAAAATCGTAACTGAGTACGAGACCGGTCGTGTCTTCAATTTGTGGGGTTGTTTGGTAACGGCTTGCTGTAATCTGATCTGCGCTCCGAGCAGTATTCCAGATGCGAATATTATCCATCCCTCCTTGAAATGCACCATCAATATGTTCGGTGCTCTTACCAATATAGTTTACGGTACGAATGGTATCGAGGGGGACAGGGTTTATTCCCTCCACAACAGGTTGTTGGGGGGCACCATTGATGTAGAAGGTGACGATACCCGCTTGTGTTACTGTGACAGCAAAGTGGTTCCATTGGTTGAACTCAAAAGCGTTATCGAGATATGCAATGGTCAAGTTGTTGTCGGTATTAGATACTGCATATTTGAGTTTGTTGTTATGGTTATCCCTTTCTGCTCCAAAAATAATCATATGCTTTCGACTTGAGCCATTTGAGAGGTGGATCATGTGGGTGGTTCCTTCAATCTTCTCCCATAATACCCATAGCTCCATGGTGATGCCCTTAGACCAGCTATAATCAATAGGCTGTTCAATGGTAACATTAGCTGGGTCGCTATGGATGTGAAAGGTCTTTGTCGAATCAGTTGATGCTTGACTTGAAGAGCCAAGGTTTATTGTAGATGAAGAGCTCAGAGGGTCGATCTCAGAAGAAGAGAGAATGAGACTACTCGATGAGGGCAGTACTTCTGATGACGACGCATTCACTATAACGGCCGTACTACTCGACGATGGGAGCACTTCGTGGAGCGTGTCAATAGGCGTTATCAAATCACTTTCAATGGACAGGGTCTCACTGGAAATGATAGTCATACTATCAAGGGTGAGTTTGACGCTTTTAAGTGAGAATGGTTGTACCCAGTATACTGATGTATATACTCCCGGAGGTACATGAGAGAATGTTGCTCTAAAGGTCGCGCTATCAGTATTGTTGTTGGCGAGCTCACCTTGTGCAATAATGGTTGTGTTTTCAATATAGAGTTTGCCGAGCTCTGGTGAGCGACCGAGTGAGGTAACGGGGAGAGTAATGACTGCTGCTCCTGTGGCCTTCACGGTGTCGGTAAAGTCGAGCTGCGCATCTGTGGTATAGTCGATTGCTTTTTTATAGAGCCCTGTTGATGTTGTCTCATTAAGGGTTTGAAAGCTATAGGTACCTAATGTTATGTTGGTAAATTGGTAGCGTCCCATTGCATCGGTTACGGTTTGTTTTTTAGTAACGAGGCTACTATCGTGAATCGGGTTATATGATCTAGGGAGGATTACTACTGGTGCATAGGCTTCGGGTCCTCCTTCGGGAGTGTAGAGTGTTCCTGCGATGTATCCACCGGTTTCAATGTCAGACGCACCTGCGAGTTGAGTGTCTGAAGAACATCCTGTGAGTAGCCAAAAAAGTATGAGTGATAATAACGAGGTCATTTGCATATACATACGTACTCCTAGCCTTCCATGGTGTTTGAAAGGGGGAAAAAATTGATATTGAGCATGTACACTTGTTCGGGAGATTCGTCGTTGACGGCCAGCTTCATGAGGCGCGAGCGGCAGTCTCGTATGATGTCGATATAGTGCTTGTAACTTTCTTTTGAAAATGAGAGTGTGGTTGCAGAGGAGAGTCGTTTCTTGGGTTTCCAACGGTCAAATGCGGTAATTGCCATTTGCAACATCTCTAACTGATAATTTATTACTTGGTGTGACCCTAAGTTGCTGGTTTGCTTTGTGTTGAGAAGAGGTTCTGTCTGTTGGTAGTGCCCCTCAGTTCGTTTTAAAAATCCGAGCTTTAAAAGAAGATTAACCGATGCTTTTGCTTGCTTAGCAGAAATAGCAGGTTTTAAAAACTTTCCCAGTATAGCGTAATCTTCTTTAAAGTCTAAGAGGGTTACTGCTTCGCGTATTGCACTATGATACCATGCAGAGAAGTACTCATACTGTTCTTCAGATATCGTTTTTACATGGCGCATTTTTTGTTTTTCAATCATCTTTTCAAAAAAGACATTTTGTGCTTTAACGGATTTGGCTTGATTAAACGATACCAAGTTTTCAAAATATTCTGCTTCATCGTCACTCAGGCCAAATGCGATACAGGTTTTTAGGATGGTCTCTTTAGTAAGATTTCTTTTTGACTTAATTACTTGGGGATAAAAAGATGATGAGTTGATGCCTGCTTTTTGTGCATAGTAACGGTACGAGAAGGTTCGGTTTTGAGCCGCCTTCATCTCCTGAAGATCACTTAAAAAGAGTCGGTAATCCGAATAGTCATATACTGAAATCATGTGTGTCCCTTTGATTCTTTCTTCCCTGTATATGAGGGTAAAATAATAAATTCCCGTTTATAATATACTCAGTTTTAGTTCTTTATTCCATTATTTCGGCATATTTTGTAGTTGTGGTAGTTTTTTGTGTAATCACCTGGACTCTCTCCTTAAAGATGTTCACTCCTACCTATGCCCCATAAAAAATAGATAGGAGCTTTCACTCTCTATCTATTAGGAGTACTGATGGGGGTCAGTACTGTCCGTGTCTTATGATAGATGATTAAATGACGGTAAGGAAGCCCGCATACGATACAACGAGAGCCACAAGAGCGACGAAGGTGTATTGCATGAGGTCGATGAGTATTTCGTGATATTTCATGATTTTGCTCCTTTTTCCACGAGTGTGGGGTGGTTTGGTGTGCCTTGGCTTGTCTGTGTGTGTTGCCTTGTTCCCTTTCTCTTACCTAAAAGTATATTCAGAATGGGGGTAGTGCACAAAATGTGACGAAAGTGAGGCTATATGTGGTTACAGTTGTAATCAGTAAACTTATGTAAACTGCTAAAAAGGCCATTTTTGAGATGTTTTGTCAAAATCATGTAATCACTTGGGTGGGTGTGCAAAATAGTATTGCACAAGAAAGGGGGGGGATCTTTTATGGACAAATGACAGTAAGTGTCGTACACTGAATGAAACCTATCTTACTAGAGTTATCTGTGTCTGAGTTAGAACATGGCCATATGAAATACACCGGTATCAACTCAATCCGGTTGGTAGTAATGATTTTTGTCATTATTTTTACGTTCGACCATGAGTATCTATTATATAAATCTATCTGTATTGGTAATCTCGTCTTTTCTGCTGTTTGGTTGATTGCCGAAGAGTTTCGTTATGTTGATGTATCTAAATATCCTCGACTCTCTTGGGTGCCAACGTCGTCAGATTTGATAATGGTTGCCTTGGTGTTTTTTATGACGGGAACCGTTAATTCATTTATAAATATTGGCTTTCTTTTGGTTACTGCAGTCTGTTCTCTTAATTTAAAAACGGGTCAGGGCCTCTTTTCTGCAATTATATCGATACTCTTCTATATCTCAATATCTCTACTGGTCCTACTTGGCTTATTTCCAGACATCAATATACTTGGTGCAGAGAATGGAGTGACACTTCAGGCTTTCTTGATCTCCTCGGTATTATTTGCGGCGGCAAATATTGCAGTGTACCTCTTGGTGACTGAGTTGATGGAACGAAATAAAAATTTATACCATGAAGTAGAAGATCAGAAACATAAAAATGAAGAGTTACTTCTTAATATACTTCCCTATAGTACGGTTAAAGAGCTACAACTCTATGGCCGCTCAATTCCGCGTAAGGTAAATCAGGCAACAATCTTCTTTTCTGACTTTGTTAATTTTACCAATATATCAAAAGGAATGCTTGCCGAAGACCTGGTAGATAAACTTGATGGCTTTTTTACATTTTTTGATAAAACCTTAGAGCGGTACCAGATCGAAAAATTAAAAACTATCGGTGATGGATATATGGCGGTGTCTGGGGTGTTGGGTGACTATAAACAGCAGGCGGTTAATATGTGTAATGCCTCATTGGATATTCTTGAATATATGAAGATTCACGAACTTGATGATAAAAACGTCTGGAATGTACGCATTGGTATTAATACGGGTGAAGTAATTGCGGGTATTATAGGGAAATCAAAATTTTCGTACGATGTGTGGGGGCAGGCAGTCAATTTAGCTGCGAGGCTCGAAAGTGCGAGTGAATCAGGAAAGATCAATATTTCACAAGTGACCTATGAGCTGACTAAGGATGTTTTTGAATATGAGTATCGTGGAAAGATTAGTGTGAAGGGTATTGAGGGAGTTGATATGTACTATTTGGTTGGGAGAAAAGAGTAAGGCAACCTGTGAAGGCGGATATTAAACGGTAATGCCTCAATTTTATTGAGACCATTTTTTATTGATCATAATTGGGCAAATGGTTTTTTAATCCAATAAATGGTATTATTTTATATCAGCTGTATAATTGCCTAACTTAATATGTACAGCCTAAATGAGGATTGTATTAGATGGCGCTTTCAACTCCATTTCTCGGACGGCTTAGTACGAAATTTATCAGTATCGTACTCTTTTTAATTATTGTCCCTCAGGTGTGTATCTATCTCTTTATGTCGTGGACGACAACTGAGGTGATGAAAAATGCCCTGCGTGATAGTTTACAAGAAAAATCATATTTGGTTGCCACAGATATTGATCAATATTTTGACCAACGAATTCATGATACTCGTATTATATCTCAGGCAGATGTACTCGAAGGTGATGATAGAGAAAAGATTATTCAATATCTTACTGAAATAAATAGTGAGACACCGTATCTTAATGATCTTGATATTATAAATACGGATGGAGTCGTTGTTGCAAGCTCAGGAGAGCAGAATGAACGAGGGCTTCATCTCAGTCAATACTATCAATCAATACTCCCGCTTTTTGAAAAGGTCCAGCAGGCCAAGCAAGGTGATGTTTTTGTTTCGGAAGCACAACTTCTCGATAGTGGTGCAGGGATAATAATGCTCACCCCTATAACTGACGAAAGTAATACACAGGTAATTAAAACATTACTTGTTGAAGTGAATTTTGACATGATTACTTCTGTTGTCAAAGCCTTTGATGACCGGGTTATTGGTGATAAACATGTTTACGTTGTTGATAATAATGGTCGTGTTGTTGTGGCTGGTGATACCGACATGGTGTTACTGCAAAAGCTCCCCGACCTTCGAACCAATAAAGATCTCCTCTTTCATTTTGAAGAGCAGGGGCAGGTAGGGAGCGTTGTTTATACAGATAGTGAGAATGATGTCGTAATGGCGGGATTTGCAGACATGGCAGAGTTTGGGGTCAATAAAGCAATGGATTGGAGTATTATTGCCATTGCCCCTATGGACGTAATAATTGCCCCCTTTACAACACTCAAGCAAGTAATGGTATTGGTGATGTTTCTTGTTCTTATCTGCGTAGTCATTGCGATGTATATATTGAGTAGAGGAATCATATCTTCGGTAACTGGCTTGGTAGAATCAGCAGAGCGTATTGATGCAGGTGACTTAGAACACCGTATTATCCATACTAAAAATGATGAATTTCGAATTTTAGCAGACACCATGAACACGACGCTCAATAATTTTGTCATTGCGAGAACTCGAGCGGAGGAGGCTACGAATGAGATGCTCAAAGAGAAAGAGCTCCTTAATGTGACGCTTCACTCCATTGGCGATGGTGTCATTACTACCGATATTGAAGGCAGAGTGGTAATGATCAATCAAGTTACTGAGATTCTTACTGGTTGGAAAAAAGAGGAGGCGATTGGGGTACCCATAACTGATCTCTTTGTTATTGTACATGAGGAGAGTCGTGAAACGGTGAACAATCCTGTGGACAAAGTCTTGCTGACTAAAGCGATTGTTGAGTTGGCGAGTGACACAATCTTGATTACGCGTGATGGAGAGGAACATATTATTGCCGACTCGGCGGCTCCCATTATTGATGATGGTGGTGTAATGATTGGTGTGGTATTGGTGTTTAGAGATATTACGGAGATGACTCTCAATAATAGAGAACAAGAACGCCTCCAAGAGATGCTCAGCCATAAATCAAAAATGGATGCTATTGGACAACTTGCTGGTGGGGTTGCCCATGATTTTAATAATATGCTTGGTGGAATAATGGGAGCAGCGAATCTTTTATTGTCTCCAAAGCGTTCTATTGATGAACGATCGAAAGAGTATGTTTTAATGATACTGGAGGCGGCGAATCGGGCAGCTGACCTTACCGAAAAGTTAATGGCATTTGGTCGTAAAGGAAAAATCCTTTCAACGGCAATTAACTTGCATACTATTATTCAAGACTCAGTTGCAATTCTTTCGCAGAGTATCGATAAAAATATTGTGATAACTATCAATCCTCATGCGAACCACAGCTCATTTATCGGTGATATCACGAGTATTCAAAATGTAATTATAAACATAGGTATCAACGCGAGTCATGCAATGAAAGAGGGTGGTACCCTCACTATTGAAACATCCAATGTGAATCTCACTGCGGAGTACTGTGATTTTTCATCGTTTAGTTTGTCTCCCGATGAATATATTTTAATGCATATTAGGGATACCGGTACCGGTATAGATCCCGATGATCTTACAAAAATATTTGACCCCTTCTTTACAACTAAAGCTCAGGGAGAGGGCACAGGCCTTGGTCTTGCATCGGTCTATGGTACTATAGAGGATCATCACGGCGCTATTGATGTGCAGAGTGAAAGTGGTGTTGGTACTGAGTTTCATATTTATCTCCCGGTTACTCGTGGTCAAGTAAATCAAAATACTGCACATACGGTATATCCTCATTTTGAGCATACGGGTAAAATTATTCTAGTTGATGATGAACGATTACTCCTGGTGACTGGTGCTCACATTCTTGAAGGACTGGGATTTGAAGTACTCTCATATAAAAATGGCTCCCTTGCTTTGGAATATTATCGGGAGCATATGGACGAGGTTTTGTGTATTATTACTGATATGATTATGCCCGAAATTAATGGCCGCGACCTTTTCTATAAATTAAGAGAACTCAACCCTCTGTGCAAGGTGATTCTTTCATCGGGGTTTGTAAAAGATGAAGATATCTCAGAACTCCTTGGTTTGGGGCTCTCGGGGTTTATTAAGAAACCGTACCGAGAGAGTGAATTGATCGAGCTCCTTCATGTTGTATTAGATGGCACATCACCCACATAATTAGTGTTGTAATGAGAGCCTTCGCTGTACCTGTTAGGTGTTGAAAAGGTACTCTCTGTAGAGTGATGATGATAAATACAGGCTTTTGCTTGAGGCTTTATAAAATAAATTGCGCTTTTTGGGCCTTTTAGTCGGTTTTATAGGGGTTTTGAAAATGAGTACGGATTCAGTACAACTTCGGTGCGACTTGAGAACGGTATCCTGTACGTATCTGTGTTGACTATCTAAACTTGTTTGTCATTAAGGTATCCTTGTGTTATTAAGTAACTATTACACATTAAGGACTCCCTATGAAAACATTAACCTTGTCACTCGCTACTATCGCTTTAATGAGTGCATGCAACCCTTTGGTAAGCTCTAATACTCCTACACCTCCCAATGCAATGATCTCTTCGGTAAGTACGGTATCGAGCAGTATGGAGGCTCTTGCTGGAGTGAGTAGCGCCATTACCACTGATAGTACTCTCCACATAAGTAGCAGTATTGCTGCCCCCGTGCAACTCTCGTCAAACAGCTTGAATAGTTCGAGTAGTGCTCCGGTTGTTGTGGTTGGGGGAGTGAGTTCTTTGACTTTGGTAAGTTCTGCTGAAGCACTTGTCAGTAGCGCGCCGGTATCGACAGTAGCACTACCGTTCAGTAGTCCGGTCGTTACCCCGCTCAGCAGCCAAGGAAGTGTTGTGGAAGCCCCGATAACTCTCAGCTCGAGTAGTAGCACCCCCGTCGAAGAAAGTAGTGCTGCTGCACTATCATCAAGTATCGTGGTACCAGAGAGTTCAAGTAGTGCTCTCATCGTTCCGAATCTCAATCCTCTCGTTGGCTCTACCTATCCAGACCTATCTGTTGGAGAACTGGGCGATCTCTACTCTGACACTCTCAATGGTGCAGGCTTTGTACGTGATACGAATAAGTGGCGCGTGACTAATGTGACCGACCTTATCCAGCGGGGCAAGCTGATGTACCTTTATGATTTTGGTTTTTCTATTAATCTCATCTATAGTTGGGGTGCCTTGCCTGCAGACCTCATTGCTCTCGAAGTTGATGCGAGTGAAGTACTCAATTCTGCTATCTCTTTAGAGATCTTAATGAATAATGGGTACACTCTAGAAAGCGCAATAGAAAAAGGGATTGCTCCTGAAAAACTTATTGAAGCATCATATACTGTTTCTGAACTCATTGCTGCTGGTATGAGTGTCGAGGATTTGATTCAGGGCGAAGTTCCTCTCGAAGATTTGTATAATCTGGGAATGGATTTAGAATCCCTCGTCAAAGATTCTGTTTCGGCAGTATTGTTACAAAGTGCCGGTGCCTCACTTGACACCCTTATTATTACTGAGTATGCAGTGGCTGAGCTTAAAGAGTCGGGGGTATCACTCGAAGATTTGATTGATGCAGGAGCTCCTTATCGTTATCTCCTCTCTGTTGGGTTTTCTAAAGAAGACCTTACTGATGCAGGCATGATTGGAACGTTTGTTGATGATCGTGATGCTCAAGACTATCCTTGGGTCAAGATACATGGTATTTATTGGATGGCAGAAAACCTTAACTACTCTGCGGGCAATACCCTTGGCTATTGCTATGGTGAAGCGGATCATTCAGAAAATGAGAACTGTACTATTTATGGAAGAATCTATGTACATGCAGAATTAGTCAATCCACCCGTAGGTAAGGATGATATCTGCCCTGATGGTTGGAATTGGGCGACCGATAATCAATTCGGTCACTCATTAACACGGTCGGCATTTAAATTTACCGATAATTCTAAAGATGCATCTGATGCTTTGGGTAACCCGAATTACTGGGACGATGGCACAGACCTTTTTGGGTTTAATGGTAAACATACTGGTGAGCGAAATATGTATGGGGACTATCAGTACAAAGGAGTTGCTCTGAGTTTTTGGTTACCAAAAGGCTATAAAGACAGCCTTATCTATTCAACTTCTATGCTTCGCTCGGGTGAAATGGGTAAAAAAAGTGGGTTTCCTATTCGTTGTACGAGACTGACAATGGAATAGTGATCCTGTATTCAATTTTTTGATATGTAATGTGTAAGCCCTGTGTGGTAGGTGTCTTGTTAGACATCTATTGCCGGGGCTTTTTTTATACTGGTACCAATTTTACCGATACCTAGAGTAAGGACGGTAATTTGTGCAGGGCATCTTGAGCGACCTTGGTATATCGTGTGGTTGTTTGAATATTACTATGACCCATAAGCTTTTGAATATATCGAATGTCCACCCCCTTCTCTAAAAGGTGTGTCGCAAAGCTATGCCGGAAGGTGTGTGGCGAAACATTTTTGGTAATCTTTGCTTTGGTAGCCGCTCTTTTGACTATGGCAGAGATGGTGCGCGTCGATAAACCGCCACCCCGCTCACTTCGAAAGAGATGGGTGGACGGTTCACTATAGCGCATCTCACTTTTGATACTCTCGATAAGTGACTCAGGTATAATCACAATGCGATCCTTATTACCCTTCGCCTCTTTAAGATGTATGGTACGTTGTGGTATATCAAGGTCAGCAACTTTGAGGTTACTTACCTCTGATACGCGCATTCCCGTAGAGTACATAAGCGAAATACAGGTGTGATGCTTGGAGTTCGTAATGGCTTTGAGTATTTGAGTGATCTCATCATGGGCAAGAACAATTGGGAGGTGTTTGGACTGACGAGGGCGTTGCTCAAGGATAAAACTGAAGCTTTTTTTAAGTTCTATTTTGTAAAGCGACCTAACGGCAGAGATGGCAATATTGATAGTAGAGCCCATCTGTTTCTTTACCTCACTCAAAAAAATAAAGTAGTTCTTCAGCATTTGATTGGTCAATTGGTCAAAGGGTACCTCAATAAATCTATCGAGATCTTTAAGTACTGACACATAGTTTCTGATAGTGGCTTCACTGTAATTGAGGTAGCGTAACTGCTTAGCCAATTGCTCTATGGTCTCTTTATTCACAGATCGTTGTGGGGGAGGCATATACCGATAGATCTCTTTGTAAAAATTACCCACTATAGCCCTTACATATTTTGCATCCCGATCGGGCTTAACTTCATTCTCTAAAATGTAGTTGAGTACCAAATGAGGAGTGACTTCTGGAAAGGACTCAGTCCATCTTAAAAACTGTGTGATAACATATGTATGGTACTCAATAGCTGCATTAGATTTGTTTTGTGTCAATAAGTGTTTTTGAAGTTTCTCTAGATAAATCTGCATAGTTTTGCCTCTTAAATAGAAGTTAGACGTCATTACCTAGAGCATGGTAACCTCCCAGACACACTTTCTTAATAAAGTGATCATAGTCAGCAATTGAGCGCTGATAATGATCAAATGTTGGTTGTGACAGCACTGCTGACTTTGATTCGCGACTGGATGTTAGTACCCAATAACGCTGACACAACTAGTTGGTGGACATAGGAATGGGCAGAGTATATATACGAATGGCATGATCGCTATGCAAGGACGAAAATATTTTTGTGTACGCCCCACCGTCCATGGTGGGGCTATTTTGTTATATTCTGTATAAATTAAAATTATAAGACAGGCATATGATTGTCAAACTACTATTCTGGGTGTTATCAGCTTTAACTACAATTTCAATAGTTGGTGTAGGATATTACATAGTTACAGGTTTAATGGAAAATGTATCATATGTTTCAGAATCATTTTTTGGTGCAGGACTTATAATGATGTATAGCAGTCCAATTTGGGTTTTATATGTAATAGGCTTTTTCATATTTACAACTTTATCCCGATTATCCCAAATAGAAATACTGATGTTTAAAGTGTTAATGATATGTCTAATAATTACAGTTACTATTGCAATCCCAGGTGTCTCAGGTGCCTTATAACAAAGCATTGGAACGGCATCACAAGTGATCCGCTCAATTAAGGCGTTATATTGAAAAAGAAAGGAATTTATGAATTCTATAATAACTCTTTATTTGAAAGTTAAACATTGGCAAGTTTTCATAATTATTTTTGTGTTACCCTCATTGATTCGACAACTAAATTTTGAAGAATGGATATTGTTTGGGAAAATCAATGTGTCGGAATTGATTTCATTCATACCATTGATTTTATTAGTAAGTTGGTTTTACTTTGTAGGTATAGGACTTAAAAGATATGTGCCTAATGAAGTAAGCCTGAAAAGTGGTAAGTTTAAATTCTTATATGTGTTTACAGTAGTGTATACAGTTATATTTGTTTCATTCTTTTCTTACATATCAGAATACCTTTCATTTTCAAAGTTTTTCATAATGTTACCACTTCATATGTTTTCAACGTATTCAATGGTTTATGTTTTATATTATGTCACTAAAATTATTAAAACTTGTGAGCTTAAAAGGGAAGTATACTTTCATGAGTTTACAGGTTTATTTTTTGGGATTTGGATGTTTCCAATTGGTATTTGGTTTGCCCAATCAAAAATCAATAAAATTGCTAAAACCACTCACCTAGATAAAGATTTGAACTCAAAATAGTTCAGTGGAGTTTGATTTCACTCCAGCATCCCTGCTTACGCTCAGTAAACAAAAATATTTTCTTTTTTCCCAAATAGACATCATGCCAAGGTATGCCCATTCCTACGATCCACCAACAGCCGAAGCACTCAAGCTTTTTTCTATGCACTGAAGTGCAAAAAGCCTGCGTACGTTCGCCAAACGTTGGTGGACATAGGAATGGGCAGGGTTATTTATTTGGGGGACTGCATAGTGTGCCCCTTGTCTCAGG
>JAOPTW010000003.1:19707-54206 GCA_051532035.1 Fibrobacterales bacterium
GACAAGTTACAAGCGTTCTGCGGCAAGAAAGGTGTAAGCCTTGAGGAATTACTGTCATGGAAAGATTTGGCCCTCGGGGCTATCGAGCACTCTGAATCAGGAGCCGTAATTTCAAAGAAGGAGCACGACAAGATTGTTGCTAAACAGGAAAAAGAGCTGAGGCGTAAAACAGATGCTTTAGCCGAAGCGGCAGCCCTCTTGATTCTTCAAAAAAAAACATCGGACCTATTTGGCGACGAAAGCTAGAGGTCAAAATGAAAATAAAAATTATAGAAGCTGTTGATACAGCTGTTAAAGATGGTGCTCGGCAATATAAAGCCTGTGCAGCCATTAATTTGTGTGAACGGCGATTGAGACGTTGGAAACAAAATCCAGAGGATGGTAGAAAAGGTGGGTACCGCGCGAAAAGCCGACAGCTTTCTCCTCTTGAACAACAATCTATCATAACGCATTTTAAATCTGATGAGCTCGATGGCCAACCAGTTCGAGTTGCCCATGCAAAGCTTATGGATAAAGGGATATATATTGTATCACCCGCTTCATGTATTCGTGTACTTAACTCATTAAAGTCAGTTGATGAAAAGAAGAATCACAACAAAATCAGACGAATTCGACCAGAATTAAAAGCGAGTTCTCCTTGCAAAGTTTGGTGTTGGGACATAACATGGCTTCCATCAAATGTACGGGGCAAATACTTCTATTTGTATCTTATCATTGATCTCTACTCACGTTTTATCGTCGACTGGGAGATTCATACAACAGAGGATGGTACGTATGCTCGCCAATTGTTTGCACGAGCATTTGAGAAATATACAGTTGGATTTAAATAGAGTAGCTCATCCATCTAGGCATGGTCAAAGAAAAAAGGTGTATGAAATTCCTGAGATAGTTGAACTTAAACACCGCGTAACCTTGCAAGCAGCGATGTAGATATTAAATTATGCAAAACGGACATTTTGCCTGAGACATACCGCATATCATGCCCATGTCAAGTGAGAATGAAACCACTGTAAACTTCCAAAGCGTTGTAGAAAAATGGGATTAACTGATAATTTATTTTATAAACTTGTCGTTACTTTTAAATTTTAAAAATATGCATAACAAAAAATATATTTACTCCTTTAATTATGATACTAATGAAAGTGATTTATGTAAGCTCGAATCTAGGCATGTTTTTAATGAAGAAGAAAAAAATAAACAGCTTTTTTCTGATATAAAAGTAGAACCCTCATGTAGTGCATACATAAAAAAAAGACTTGATATTATTTTATTTTCAGAAGATTACTCTAATCTAATCAATGAAATTAAAAATGAACGTATTCGCATAGAAGGTTTCAAGGTTGAATATTTAGTTTTGGATGGCGATACAACTGAGTATCCTGAGAGGCTTAAAAAGTTAAAAGATATAGGCCTCAGTATTGAAGGCTTTCCCGATTATTATAGTCCAACAATTGTTTATGCGTTATGTTATTACATGGGTATCTGGTATTTTGGTGTTTTGATTAAAAACAATTTTGCATGGCATAAGCACAAGCAAAAACCTTGCTCATATAGTAACTCAATAAGTATGAGTGTTGCTAAAGCACTTGTTAATATTGCAGCTCAGGGAAATAAAGATGCAACACTGCTCGATGCCTGCTGTGGTGTTGGTACAATACTGTTAGAAGCCTGTTTTGCAGGAAATAACGTTGAGGGGTGCGATATCAATGAGAAGATATGTAATGATGGACGAAAAAATCTTTCTCACTTCAATTATATTGCAAAAGTATATCACTCCGATATAAAAGATATGAGCACTCGGTATGAGGCTGCTATTATCGACCTGCCATACAACTTGTTTAGCCATGCAAATGATAATAATGTCCTACATATTATTGAGTCTACAGCAGAAATTTCAAATCGACTTGTTATTGTATCGACCTCAGATATTTCAAAATTAATCTTAAATACAGGATTGCGAATATCAGATTATTGCAGTGTTAATAAAAGAGGAAAGACCAATTTTACTCGAAAAATATGGGTTTGTGAAAAGAATAGATAGGATTTATTCATATTTAATAATTACTATTTTCTTAGAAAGTGTTGCCGGGATGGTAACTACAGATTGAGTAATGGTAAGGGTATAGAGTCGTTCACCATACAATGAGTAGAGGGTACATGTTTCTGCTCTTGCATGAGGAATAAATAATTGTTGCGATGCATCTACAGTGATAATGTGAGCATTTCTTTTGAAGGATCTCTGGGTATTGAGTGTAAGGGCGGCCACTGATTCAGAAGAACTGACGTTAATAATATCAGCAGAAGAACTCGATTGTTCAGTGGTTCTATCATCAGAGCTGGTTTTGGAAGAGATAGAGCTCTGTGGATTCATAGAACTACTCGATAGTGAAGGCTCTGCAATACTCATTTTTTCATACACTCGTAGTTCAGAAAAAGCAAAATGCCCTTTGTTACTCTTGCGTTGAACCCGTATATATTGATAGAGCTCACTGCCTGCTACAGGTACGGTCCAGGTACCTTCATGGGGAATGAGCGGTTCGTCATCAATTGATGCCAATACCGTAAAGTCACTAAAGGCAGAATCGAGGGATGCCTGAATCTCAAGATGCATTCTGCTTGACTCTTGATCTAAGCCATGGCGAGACACAAATTCAATAGTATCAATTTGAATTTTTCGTTGCAGATTAATCTGCAAATGGGGAGAGGGCTCGTCGCCATCAGATGCCCAGATAGTACCGATTGCTCCATCGTTTGCCATGCGTGAATCTTTGCCGTTCCAGGTGCTTGAAGCGGACACTGGTTTATAGAGTGCGACATTGGGCTTATCTGAAATTCTCTGCTCATTGTACCCTGCGTAGGTCATTATGGTGAGCGCATCTTGAGGCCAATTTCCATCGGTCACAATAGTGTTGTTTCGCCAAGTATTATTTGTACCGTTCGCTAATGTGGTATGGGTGTCGGAATAATTATTTTCCAGTATATTATTTTGGATAGTGCTTGTCCAAAGACCCGCCCAAATGTCGGAGTCTCTTACCACATTGCTGTATATATGAATATTTTTTGAACCTTCATCCGGATATATTGCGCGTGCATCATTCCGGTGGTTTCTCACCCCAGTAATGTAGTTGTGGTGAATGCTTGCGTTAGTCTGTTTCGAAAGCGTGTAAATTCCACCGCCATCTTCAAATTTTAGCATTACGCTATCAACTCGGTTGTAGGCAATAATATTGTTCAGGCCTGCTTCTATATCGGGGCTCCAGCCCCAGCCAACTGAGATGCCGCTATAGGGCAAATTCACTACAGTGTTTCCTTGTATCGTTGTCTCTTCGGTTATCTGTGCAAAAATACCGATTGATCCCCAATACTCTCTACCAGCTCTGCGGATATGATTATTATACAATGTGATCTTTTTAGTGTTTGCAATGGAGATACCACTCCCTGAAATGTCGTTGAATTTATTATGGGCAATAAATGAGTTATTACTCTCTTTTGAAAATTGAAGAGCGCCTGAACCTAAATGTTCAAAGGAACACTCTTCTATGGTTATGTGGCTACTAGAAGTAATGCGTACGGCTCCTTTCATATTTTGTGAACCATGCTTTGTCATATATGCCTCAGCTTGTACATGGGGATACCCGTTGTCTGTATGTACCTGCAACCATGTGTTATATTGAAAGGCGAGACCCTTAAACTGAATATGTGATACATCTGTAGCGGTGAGTAAAGTCTGTTGAATGGGGATTACAGTTTCGGCTGTGGCAAGGTCGACACTTTCGTAAGGCTTCAAGTAAATGGTGTTTGTAGATCTGTCGAGATACCATTCACCTTTTTGATCGATAAACTCATAGGCATTTTCTATCCATGCCGGCCAGGGGAGACCATCCTTGACGCCACCAGTGCTATGGGTAAAGATGGCACTTGCCTTTGCGCCTTCCCAATACGGCTCTTTCATAAGAACTTTGTTGTACGCTTGGTCAATACTTGCTATCTGCCCCCGTTGGTGTATCCACTCAACTCTCACTACCACTTCTATATCGGTGAGGTTTTTCCAGCGTGCAACTTCAGCAAAATTAGGCACATTGTATCCCCAGGCATCAACACTCCATCCCATGGCGTCTGCTGTTCGTGCACGAGTCTGTCTGCTGCCATTAACATAGAGCTGACGGGTGTCTGCTCCTTCAGGGACTTGCGCTTTGTAGATGTTTTTATCTGCATCATGCAGTGTCCAGCCTGTCACAGTATGTCCACCACTTATTATAGCTTTTCCTTTGTTTTGGGCGCGATAGATAATTACAAAACCATTTGTACCACCATCGAGAGCGCTAAAAGAAAGATGCGTTGTGAGAGGGTAGACGCCATCTAAAAGTGTGACAATAATATCACCTGTCTGGTTGCTCTTTATTTGACTTACGGCCTCGCGTGCCTTAGTTATCGTCGCGAATGGTTCTGATAGTGTTCCGGGGTTTGTGTCGGAACCTTCAGGAGAAACAAAATACTCTTGTTGTACTATGGCGTGTAATGGTGCACATACTAATAAGACTATCAATACAGATAAACATTTTGTGTGAAGTCTGAACGTACATTGACCCAAATAAAAATAAACACTCTGTAGAAAAGTTGTACCCCTCATTATTGGTCCCCCGTAGAACGATGAGTTCAATGCTTCAGTTGTTGATCCTGATTAATCAAGATTAATGGCTCAGCAATGGTGTGTCCCTAGTATTTAATGTACTCTTAAATATCAATAATCCTACAATGTAAATATTTAATTTACATTCCGTATTTGCGCTATGCGATATGTGTGACTCTAAAATACACAGACACACACTCGATTGAAACCCCAATTTCACTGTCTTAATAAAATCGGGGTTTCGGTTATATTGTAAAATTATTTGGTTGATTTAACACTATGGATTAAACCTAGGGAGTTATATTAATAAAAGCTGCAACTTCTCCCGTAGAGCCAGTACCAAATTGTCCGTAGAAATTTCGCCCGGAGGCTGCGATTGTTTCATCCTGTTTTACGATTAATGTATAGTAATGTCCACCATCAGCAAACTGAACTCCATTGAGAACATGAACAGGGGTATTTCGGTCTTGTTTGGTGCCATCTCCAAATTGTCCAAAATAGTTGAGTCCTGAAGCCCACAGAGCATTGTCAGACTTTATAAATAAACTATGATCTCCGCCGGTATATATTGATTGTACATCACTCAAAACATGAACAGGTGTCAATTGATCTACCCATGTACTATTCCCCAATTGACCATAATTATTGTCTCCGGTGGCCCATGCGGAACTATCTAATTTTAAAATTAAGCTATGCTCTGGTCCCGCCGCAACAGACTGAACAGCACTCATAACTTGAATAGGAGTGGATTTGTTCTGAGTTGTACCATTACCTAATTGACCATGATTGTTATACCCCGTCGCCCACAAGGTATTATCTGTTTTTACTATTAAGCTATGAAATGCTCCAGCAGACATGTTTTGCACATTGCTCATGATTTGAACAAAATTAGATTTGTTAGAGGTGTCCCCATCTCCCAGTTGCCCAAAAAAATTATACCCAGCAGCCCACAGAGTACTATCTGTTTTTAGAACTAAGCTATGATAATACCCTGCGGATATCGATTCTACATCACTCATGATTTGTATAGGCATTAATTTATCAACGAAAGTACCATCACCTAATTGCCCACGGTTGTTATACCCCGTCGCCCATAAGGTATTATCTGTTTTTAAAATTAAACTATGATACCCGCCGGTAGATATAGACCGTACTCCACTCATGATTTGAATACGGTTCGTTGTATTTATGACGGTTCCATTGCCTAATTGTCCAAAAGAATTGTTTCCTGCCCCCCATAGAATTCCATTTCCCTGTAGAAACAAGCTGTGTCCATTGCCACTAGAAAGACTTCGAACTTTTGTATCTGAAGGTAATGCCGCCAAAAGAAAATTACTTGAACTCACTGTTGTCCCATTACCAAACTGACCAAATGTATTAAGTCCGGTAGCCATAAGAGTACTATCAGTTGTTACCATTAAACTATGAAATGTACCCGCAGATACTGACTGGACATTACTCTTTGTTTGAACGGGAGTCATTCTGTTGGTAGTCGATCCATCTCCCAGCTGTCCATTATCATTTTGTCCGGTAGCCCAAAGGGTGTTGTCATTTTTTGCAATTAATGTATTGAAGCTCCCTGCCGATGCCGATGCCACATCACTCATTATGTATACAGGTGCTACTCTGTCGGTTGTCGTTCCATCTCCCAGCTGACCAAAAGTATTTTGACCAGTCGACCACAGGGTGTTATCTGATTTTAGAATTAAACTATGGTGCTCGCCGGCAGATACCGATCGTATAGGGCCAATGCTTAGTGCTGCTACTTTTAGAGCATTGGTGGATACTCCTGCTCCAGAATTTCCCCCGATTTGAATGGGAATAGAACTATTGGTTGTGGTGCCGTCTCCAAACTGCCCCGATTCATTGCGGCCAGTCGCCCAGAGAGTGTTATCTGTTTTTACTATTAAACTATGATACGTGCCAGCCGATACTGATTGTACATCACTCATAATCTGAACAGGAGTTGACTTATTGATGGTTGTTCCATCTCCGAGTTGGCCATAATTATTCCATCCCGTTGCCCAAAGGGTATTGTCTGTTTTAACGATTAAACTATGATGACTTCCAGCGGCAATGAAGCGTACATCACTCATAATCTGAACAGGGGTTGATTTACTTGTTGTTGTTCCATCTCCTAACTGGCCATACATATTATATCCTGTCGTCCAAAGGGTTTGATCGTTTTTTAAAATGAGACTATGTGAGTCATCTGCAGCTACGGCGTGTACATTACTCATGATTTGAACAGGAAATGTTTTGTCTATTGTCGTTCCATCACCTAATTGACCATGAGTGTTATTTCCTGTCGCCCAAAGGGCTCCATCATCCTTCAAAAAAAGGCTAAACCCATCTCCGTTCGCTAGGTTTGTTTGATCAGCCTCTGGAGCGATCACCGGTTCTAAAATCAATATATGGTTTGATGCTCCCAGTACATCGAGAGTTATTGCTACTCCAGTAGAATCACTATTATTAAAAGCGCTTAAATTATAAGTACCTGCAATACTAAAAAAACCGACATACCCGGGAGTTCCAAAAATGCCGCTCCCGGTGATACCTATAATGGTATCATTCAGTGTGACAGTAGCCCCCGCAACAGGAGTGTGCGTACTATCAAATACATTAATGCCAACAAAAGAAAGGAGGTTGCCAGATATAACTGCTCTCCGAATAAGATCAATTGAAAAAGCGATTGATTGAGTGCTCGAACCCAGCTGAATCCCCGACTCAATACTCTGTGCAATCACTTCATTCGTAGCGATATCCCAGAATTCTAGATCGACTGATACGGTATCATAAAAATAGTTACTCACTACTAAAGTCGTTGTATAGCCACTGCTGTCTGCATTAAGAGTTAAAGTCAAAGAGTCTTCTATTAAGGTATTGCGAGGGCTGACTAGTTTAAAGAGGGCTTTTAAATTTTGTAAAGACCCAACCTCATCAACAACTTCAGTAGGAATCTTCAAGACAAATGTTGCTTCACCACCATCCATAGTGGTGGTAAATATAACTTCAGCCACCAAAGGAATGAGGTCCAATGTATTATCCTGAGCTTTAACTACAGTCACATTTTCTTGTTCTGGTCTCGAAGTCGCTATTAGTTGAGCCCCATCATACAGGGTAAGCTCTATGATATGTGCACCCTCCGTCACATTGAGATACAATGCACTTTGACCACTGCTGTTACTGAGGTCAATAATAATTTCAGTAGCGCCATCAATACTGTATCCAATTTTTGGATCAGTAATAGCTGCCAGTTCATGTACTGGATATGAAAAGGTAAGTTTTGGTAATTCATTTACCGTGTAGATAAGCGTTACATCACCAATGACCGGAGTGACAGCCAGAGCTACTGTTGTCTCCGGAGTAAGATCTAGGTTATGTACCGATCCAAGATACTGCCTCCCGCCATTCTGTAATTCTAAGGAGAAATCATAAAACCCTAGTGGGAGAACAATGGTCATATTGGAGGTCAAGGTTTTGGTATCTTCGTCGAGGGTTACATACCAATCTATCAGCACGGTATCACCGGTTTCATGGGAATAGATACTCATGATGCCTACCAGATTTTCTGTGGATGCGCTATTTTCTGCTACCCCTATTTTGGCAAGGGTCGAGTGAGGGGCGACTGTTTGGGAATAGACTCCTTCGAGGGTATAATTAAATTGAACTCCCAATTCGTCACCTGAATCTCCCGATGTACTGGTGCTACCGTTTGAGCAGCCGTTAAACACACATATGAAGAGTATCGTTACTATGATTAAGAACTGTTGTGCTAAAGAAATTGATTTTGATTTTATTTTGGACATTTGCTTTCCTTTTGGTGAATCGATTTACGTATGTAAATGATTATGGACTCACGAAGAATATCACAGATGATTCTGTAATGTCAAGAGCACATATTTTTATTCCAATAAGGAAATGATTTCAGTTTACATATAGTAAATGCACTGTAAATATTTAATTACAGTAAGCGGATGGTTGGCGTCCTATGAGGGTGTTGTTGGTGATTGTATTGAAGTACAGAATCACTGGCCTCACAATTGGGTAAAGTCCATGTAATGCGTTTTTCCCTACTGCCTACAGTAGTACTGATTCAAAATTATTTGGATGAGTTGATCCTGTCTGATGAATTTGTAGGGCGGCAGTATTTAGTTTTTGATAAAAACAGAAAAGTATTTAATCACTCAACATGGAATTAACAATATCAACGGGTGTATCACTGTGCATTGAGATGCCCGGGTGAGCATACCAAGAGCCACCCGTGTTGTTATGGAGATGAGAATTCTCGAGAACAATATTTCCTGAGTGATCA
Organism: Fibrobacterales bacterium; assembly: GCA_051532035.1. Taxonomy (GTDB): domain Bacteria; phylum Fibrobacterota; class Fibrobacteria; order Fibrobacterales; family JAOPTW01; genus JAOPTW01. Next base: position 28,653 of record JAOPTW010000003.1, read on the forward strand.
TTTGATACAAAGAAAATTCCCGAGCCAAAAGCAATGACACTATTGTTGGTTATCTCACTCCCGCAAAGGGTGAGGGTCATTGTCTGCCCATCGTTATATATGGCTCCTCCGCTCCCTCCACCAGGGGTGCCTTCTTGTGCAGGGTTCCCTCCATTACCTGTAACATAGTTATGAGAAAAAAAAGAATTAATAATTGTCCAGCTCACGCCTATGCTTGAGAGTGCACCACCATTTGAAGCGTAATTCGCAAGAGAATCTGCACCACCAAAAAGTGAATTAACTACATACACGGGTTTGTTTTCAAATTGACTGAATACCCGAATTGCACCTCCACCAACATCAGGCCCTAATTCCTGAGCGGTATTATTAAAAAATTGAGAATTAACCACTTTGAAGCGACCTCCACGCACCCAAATGGCGCCCCCTCCATCATACTCACTTTCATTGCGGGCATTTCCATTAATAAAGGTGAGGTTTTGTACCGTTAACTGTGGATGATCCTGGTTTTGACAATGTGCAGTTGTCCACACTTGCTCTGGGTCACAGGTATTCATATAGAGAATTCTACTGGTGCCAGAGCCACTGAGAGTAATAAGTCCACCACCATCTATGATCACTTCGGGGGATGCGTCATTTACCACTTTTGCAGGTTCGGTAAGTTCAATAGTATGAGCCTCGCTCCCACAGTCAAATACTATAACTCCTCCAAGCGAAACGGCTTTAATAAAGGCATCTGCCGAACAACTTTCAGGAGTGCCATCTCCTACAACTCTATTAGGTGAGTCTATTGATTCTTCCTGTGCTTCCACGGGTATTGTACACGAGGTGACATGATCACTAAACCGAGCGTTGAGTACACTTTGATCTACATCTGTAGGCTTCGCAGTGATGTTTGAAGAGTATTGTTCTATTGCATTAGAGGACAGTTTCGATAGTTGCACCGAAGAATATTTACTGGTTTGTGATGATGATTCTGTATCTGTTTGAGCTGTACCTGCTGTTGATGACGTGCACCCGGTAAGAGGGATACTGTATGTAATAGATAATAAAAGAATCACTAATATTTTCATCGAAAACCATTCCTCAAGGTGTGTCGTTCATATAAAATAGAAATATATTTTACACTATACAGAGAGGGGACTGAACGGATAAGAAAATGTGTTGAACGGTCGGTCTACAGTTTATTGATTAGAGACTGATTGCCGTAGGAAAGGGCTATCCATGAATCTGAGCGTACCACTGATGAGACTCTGAACTCATCTATGATTCCATCATAATTCTCATTGAGTATTTCGCTTGATCCAAGATAAAAATGAGCGATTGAGCCTATAGGCTGTGTAGCGTCTGTTTTGTGTAAGACCATTTCTCCGTTGATATAGACCTTCATATCACCGGTAAGTCGATTGGCAGTAAATACATAGTAATTCCAAGAGTCTTCCCAGAATGTAGAAGCAATTTCACCATCAAGGCGATCATATAGTAAGCCATCTGAGCGAACATAGTGATTGAGCGTTCCCACATCCCAATAGACGTGATTGTCATCCCAAGGAGCATGTGCAGTGAGTATTCGTTCACCTTCAGAATCAACCGCTTTGAATAGGTGATCTTGTTGGGGCTGTATTTCACCATCACCATAAGTCCAAAGGGCAATGGTAATTTGGTCTGAGAGCGGTGTGAAATGTGCTGTAGGGATTATCACATAGTCTTCTCCTTCAAAATTGATGCCCTGAGAGATGATTCCGGGTACTGATTGTATGCCCTGGTGTGTAGCTGTGTCGTTATGCGTTGCATCAGAGAATGGGGTAATACTATTACAGTGCCAAACACTCAAAAAATCTTGGTCAGGTGAAAATACCGTATTGCTCGTACTGATATTTTCCACAGAACTGTTCCCCCAAGCAAGAGTAATGGGCATAGTGCGGTCTGGCGAAATAAGTGGAATGCGAACCCATAATTCTGCAACTCCCTCTTGGCTGTCCCAATGGGCTATTTCGTGATTGAGTGGGACCAACCCGAGAGTATCGAGTGAAAACCTGATGTCTTCACCATTGAGTTGTGCTGTTGAGAAATCAATGAGTGAGGTGTCGAGTCGCACCAATAAGGGGAAGTCTGATACGGGTTCGCTAATGGGTATGCCGGATTGTGTAGTATTAATTTCGAGTTGTATGTGATGTGTCCAACTGCAGGTGCCAAATGAAGCACAGGCGGTGAGGCTACAATCTACAGCATCTGGTATACATTGTTCAGGGAGAGTATCGTGTGGTTGGTCAGAAAATGATACGAGAATAAGGGTATCTCCTGAAATAATTTGTACTGCAGAATCAAGAAGGGGCTGAGTGTTTTGAGTAAGTGAATCAAAAAGGAGAAGAGTAGTGAGCGTTCCTGCCGGAATACCGTCTAATTGGAGTATGGTGTCACCTTTGTTAACCTGAGTATAGAGGAGTGTTCCTGGAATATACGCTAGTCCTCCTGTTTGTATGAGGGAGGTATCCAGAGGGAGCGAGAGGCTACCTGCTTTAGTCAGAGTATCGGTCAGAGTAACCGTCGAATCCTGAGCTATGGCTATGCGAGGGGACGCAGCGGTGTAGTGTTGTAAAGTGTCGAGAAAGAAAAGGCGGTAGGCGCCTTCAGGGATATCGGTAAACCGAAATAAACCTGTGCTATCAGTGTCTGTTCTGAAGAGGAGGGTGTCTGATGATAACGGAACATAATCATTATCAAGCAGGGTGACTTGCGCGGCGCGAGCTGCAATGCCATTTTGTGTATAGAGCGTCCCTTCTATAGTGGTGGTGGTATCGGCAGTTATAGGGTTTTCTACTTCAATTGACCCTCCTTTAGATACATCGGTACTCACACTACAGTGCATTAATCCAGACAAAGCGAATATACAGAGAAGTAGGCTTGCTCTATTATGAGTCATTATCACCTCGTGATTTTGCCAAAGGGAACATATGAAAGTTGGTTTGTACTACACGATTAGGTTGGTTGACCTTATCGACTCGCGCCCGAATTTTTTCACGGGTCTCTTGCATAATCTGTTGAATATCTTTTAAACAAGCATCATCTATTGCAAGGGTCATACCACTAATATCACGCTCTTTACGGGGAGATTCATAGAGTGATTTATTTGCAAGTTCAATCATCTGACTATGATACTGTTTAACTGCTGTTGGGTGTATGGGGATCCCGGATTTTAAATGTCGATCTTTTGTAATAACCAACCCATTGGCATCCTCTTCAATAAGATCGAGTTGTTCAAGGAGTTTTAACGCTTCTTTAACTTCAGACTCTTTTATGGAAGGGGAAAAGAGTGCGCCCAGTTTGTGCTTGGGGCGTACAGTGCCAGTTCTTACGAGTGCCCAGAGTGCACTGTAGTACCATTTATGGTAGAACTCGTATTGAGCGGTCTTTATGGTGAGAGATTCAACGCCACGGATAGACTGCATGGTTTCATAGAATCGGGCCTTCTCTATTTCATCAGTAGATTTAGTAAAATGAAAGAGTGCTTCAAAATAGCGTGCCTCTTTAGGGAGAAGTTTACAGAACCCAATGGTTTTTGATATTTTTGTTTTTGTTAAGTGGAGCTCTCCCTTGCATACCTTTGAGAGAAAACTTCCATCAACCCCGATACTCTTTCCCATCATTCTAAAAGAAATGCGGGAATTCACTTTCTTATTCTCGATGTAAAAATCGTTAAGAAAGTGGCGATAATCATGGTATTCATAGAGGTTAAGCATGGCTTGAATATATCTATTTTAAGACACTATTTCTATGATAAAATCGTGTTTTAAGGGATAAAATTCAAAGTTTGAGTCTAAAGAGCGTTCCCATTGGGATTGTAGAATTTCGAAATACTATAGGGCTGAGTGTCCTCTAAATTCTAAAGGAGATGGTAGTAACTGTGGAAAAAAGATCCACAGTTACTACCATGTTAAGTATCTGTTTACATATATTTAATCAGAGGGAAACTTACATTACTATTACACAGAATGGTACCTGTCCAATAAGGTGATAGGCATTGAAAAAATGCAAGGGCGTATTGTAAGAGGGGGGATATGAAATTTTTTATCTGTAGTATGGTATTGGTTTCAACGATACTATCGGCACAATATAGTACTGATTGGAGTTCACTAGAACAGCGAGAAATACCTGAGTGGTTTCCCGATGCAAAATTTGGAATTTTTATTCACTGGGGGGTATATTCGGTTCCTGCTTGGACTGAAAAAGGAAATTACTCAGAGTGGTATTGGGACCATTTAGTAAACGGTAATTTTGGAGTGTCGAAGCATCATGCGGATACCTATGGAAATGCACCGTATCAAGATTTTGCCAAAAACTTTACTGCCGAAAATTATGATCCAGAAGCGTGGGCTGAGCTTTTTAAAAATGCTGGGGCAAAATATGTGGTTCCCACAAGTAAACACCACGAAGGGTATTGTTTGTGGGAGTGTACCAATAAACCAAACTGGAATGCTGTTGATGTGGGGGCAAAAAAAGACCTCTTGGGCCCCCTTACTACTGCTGTAAAAGGTAAGGGTCTCAAAATGGGTTTTTATTACTCGCTTCTTGAATGGCACAATGATCAATTTGACTCTGACCTTGATACCTATGTTTCGGAAGTAATGATCCCAGACCTTAAAGATTTGGTAACCAAATATGAGCCCGATTTGTTATGGCCCGATGGAGAATGGGATCATGATAAAGCAGTCTGGCACAGCGCCGAGTTTCTTTCGTGGCTCTTTAGTGAATCTCCGGTAAAAGATCAGATAGTAGTGAATGATCGCTGGGGGCAAGGACGTGCACAGGACAAGGTAGGGTATTGGACTACGGAATATGGTAAGTGGGGCGGTACGAGTACTACACACCCCTGGGAAGAGTGTCGCGGTCTTGGTCACTCATTTGGGTATAATCAAGTTGAGGGTCCGGAAGACTATTCAACGGTTGAAGAGTTAGTACACCTACTCGTTACTACAGTCAGTGGTGGGGGGAACCTTTTGTTAAACATTGGTCCCAAAGCTGATGGTACAATACCTGACGTCATGCAGGAACGATTGTTGGGGCTTGGTGATTGGTTGTCGGTGAACGGAGAAGCAATGTATAATACCCGAGCACGAATTGATGCGACTCCCGAAATGGCTAATCCTTATTTTACCCGGTCTAAAAGTAAAGAGTATATCTATGCTCTGTTTACAGCACTGCCAAATGGCTCAGTAATCGTACCTGGAGCTTTTGCCAATACAGGGTCAGAAATAGTATTACTTGCAGATACTGATACAACGTCATTAGAGTGGAGTAACACTGCGGAGGGAATTGTTATAAGCGGCCTTGACCAAGTGAGTTCTCTGGGTGACCATGCATGGGCATTTAAAATCCAGGGGGCGTTGCATGGTGAAACAAAGCTTATTGCACCACAACACATCGACACGCTCGTAAGAGGTGCATTGCACTCAATAGCATGGCTATCTCAAGAAGAAGGTGGACAAATATCTCTGTATTCCACGATAGGTAGCAATCAAGAAATTACCAAGGGAGTCATGACTGGATCTACTCACTGGTCAGAGGAGTATTCTGCCGTCAAAGCATATGATGATAATACAACCACGCGTTGGAGCGCAACTGAGGGACAGGTTACCGATCAATGGCTTGAAATTGATTTTGGTGAAATGACGACTTTTAATAGTGTAGTGATTAAAGAACATATAGAGTTTGGGCTCAGAGTAGCATCACATCGGATTGAATATTATGATGGGATCAGTTGGGTTTCGGTTGCAGAGGGCGCTACTATAGGCTCTAGCAAGGAGTATCTCTTTGAGGGAGTGACCGCACAAAAGGTGCGCTTGTATATACCCATGTCGAGTGTTGAGCCGACCATTGCTGATATACAGGTGTTCAATTCTAATGTTGAGCATATTATCTCTGGTGAAGTTACTGATAATGTGTTAGAATGGGAAGTGCCTCAATATTTAGCAGACACTTTCAACCTGACAATACAGATTGATGGAGTAACGTACGTACGAAATGTGGTGGTAGTAGATGGCGATGTACAAACAGAGAGTAGCGAGGATATAAGTAGCGCTGAGGATATCAGTAGTGAGATGCATGGAAGTAGCTCAGGTCAACTGGAGGCTGCTTCAAGTTCTGAATCAATTGAAAGCTCAGCGAACGAATATTCCTTGGGCGATGGGGAGAATACTGCAGAGATATCAGTGATGAATACAGGGTATATTAATACGAACCAAATCACGTTTCTCAATCTTCATGAAAAGCGATCGGTTACTGCGCCTCATAATACTCATGAGTATAGACTATTTTCTCTACAGGGAGTGGTTCTTGCGACAGGTGAGGTTACCGATGGGACCGTATCGATTTCTCAGGCAATACCAGATGCAAGTGTGGTTGTATTGTGGTATTAACACATAGCGGGTAGAGCAGATGTTGGGACACTTATAAGGGAGAAGTACAATGGTTAGGTTATTCAATACAACATTCATAGGACTCTGTGTATTGACGAATATATCGATTCTCTATGCTGCTATCATCCCGCAATCCGGGCCAAACCCGATAGTATTCGATCAAACAATTCAAAAAGATAACCTTATTCCATTGATGGCGGCAGGTGCTGAACATAACTCTGAACTCACGGTGCCTGAGTACGGATATCCGAAACACACTTTTATTAATAATTTTGGTACTGCTACGGGGGCTGATTATCTTAAGTGGTACATCTCGCTTGATGAGGCTGCAGAATATCGAGTGTATGCGGTTTTAAATTCAGGGGGAGTGGTCCCACTCTCTCTCACGAGCACTCTTGAAGGTGTGGAGTGCAATACAAAAGACATAGGCTGGGATAGACTCGAGTGTGGTACGATCCAATTGCCAGCAGGAGAGAGCTCTCTGCAACTCAGTAAAGTGAGCGGTGATGGGTGGATTGAAATTAAATCAATAGAACTTATCAGGGAATCAGACCGGCCTGCATATGAAACACGGATCCAGGCTTTTAAAGCGGATGCCCAGTGGTTCGCGGAATCAAAATATGGTATCATGTTTCAATATGGTGCATGGGGCTACCCTCAAAGTGGTGATAGAAAAAGTATTAATCAGGGCGCTGCTGATTTTGATGTGCCCGCCTTTGTACAGATGGTACAATCAACGGGGGCACGCTATGTAATTTGGTCACTCACCTGGTGGCAGTATTGGATGCAGGCGCCGGTGCAATCGGTGGACTCAATTATGGGCCATGGTGACTTTACTGCGGAGCGTGATCTTGTGGGCGATATTATGAATGCACTTCAGGCTGAAGGAATCCGATTTATGCTCTACTATCACCAGGGCATTCAACAGGAACCCACATGGGCGCAGCATCAGGGGGTACCTGATGAATTCACTTCAAGAGGCACCGGTGACCGGACTCAATTTTTTGATAATTGGATGACAGTCATTTCGGAACTTGGTGAACGCTATGGTGAAAAGCTTGATGGATGGTGGTTTGATGATGGGCTCATCTATTACCCGGCTCCCTTTGAACAATTGGGAGAGGCCGCACGGGCCGGTAATCCAAATCGAATTGTTGCGTATAATTCATGGATTCTTACCCGAGTGACTGATTTTCAAGACGCTTTTTTTGGTGAAGAATATCATGGAGAAGATATTGCAGGAAACCCAACCAACGCTGATGGAGTATTTGAATCGGGTTTTCAAAAAGGGTTGCACCATCACTCTATGTTTATGATGGAAGAAGACTGGGGGGTACACGATCCCAATCAGCCGATGAATACTCAATCAAAGATGCAGAGTGCCAATGACTGGGTATCGAGCGCAATAGTGCGGAATGTTCCCCTGAGTTTTAATATGCTTATGTGGGAGGATGGTACTGTTTCAGAGGCGTCTCTCACTATACTCAAAGGTTTAAAGGCAATGTTTAGTGATCCGGTTGATGGTCTCTATAATAATACTTCGGAAGATATTGCGTTGAGTGGCACATGGAGTCATGCGACCGCGCGAGGAGCTGGAGACCATGCTGATGACATTCACTATACGGCAACCAATGGAGACTATGCAGAAATATCTTTTGTTGGAACGGGAATAGAACTCTTGATGCCCAAGGCTGATAATCAGGGCTTTGTAGAGGTATATATTGATGGAGAACGTATAACGTCTGTTACTACTGTTGCGGTAGAGTACACCCCTCAACAAAAGGTATTTGCTGATACTCTTTTAGCGTATGGTCTTCATGTGATCAAAATAGTTAAACAGGATGGTGAGTATATGCAATTGGATGGGTATATCGTACATGGCGAAGGTGAGTCGACCAGCTCTTCTGAGCAGATTCAGGATATAAGTTCTGAGGCAGGCGTATCATCTGTGTCTGAGGTGAGTAGCCAGAGTTCTGATGCATTATCTCTAAGCGACGATGGCATTTCAAGTTCTCAAAATACTCCTGTAAGCTCTCAAGGTTTTAGTGCGAGCTCTCAGATATTACAGAGTTCAGATGCCCGTACTCCAATTGTCGGCATGCTCTTTAATCAGGCACATTCGCAGGTGGTTTACTTTGTAAACAATGGAGTAGATCAAGTACCTGCACTATTAACTCAGGCAAAGAGTTTTGAGGTATATACGGTGAAAGGGGATTTAGTTGCCGCGGGTGAGAGTCGTGGAACCTATAACAGTTTAGAAGATGTTTCAGCATTACCGAAAGGTGTATTGTTGATTAAATATTTATTTTAAATACGTATGGATATAAAAAAGGCCCGCTAGAAAGCGAGCCTTGATACTGTGATGAACAGCTTATATTTAAAAAAAGTGTTTTTATGTTTCGCGGTGCAATCTCAACAGAGGGTGTAGGTATCAATGCAAAAGCAACTGAGTGAGTCCCTTCTGAGTTGCTCTTCTACAAGGAGTATTACCGTTACTTAAATTGTACCTTGCCCCAAATAGGGTAGTGATCCGTTGGCCAGCCTCCATCTATCTGTTCATGGTATATATCAGCTTCAAGTGTAACGTACTCTCCACCGCCAACAAGGACAAAATCAATTTTTGCTCCTTCGAATCCACCACCAAAGCCGTGAAAACCTTTAACATCATTTCTGTTGGGCCAAATATCTCGGAAGGTATCGGTCATTGTAACGTCTCCTTGTTGAGTGAGGTATTTGATCGATGCATCATATTCATCAACGTTCAAGTCACCGGTTACAATAAAGGGGACATCTTGTTGAGTGCGTTGTGCAATACGAGCATCAAGTAATGTTGCACTATTCATCCATGATGACCCTACATACGACCAGTGGTTGTTATAAACGTACACCTGTCGTTGAGTCTCGTTGTGCTCAAAGAGGGCCCACACGCAGGTTCTAAACCAATGTTGCCCCCATACAAGGGCTTGGTTGTTTGGATCATCAGGGGTGTTTGTGTAATGAAATTCGCCCGTTTCAATGACCGATACCACTGCATCATTATAGATGATGCCAGTACCTTTGGCGGAGGCGAGTTTATACCCGGTTAGAGCAATAAGATCGTCAACTTGGTATCCACTGGGCTCTTGCAGTCCAATGATATCGGGAGTGTATAGTGTAATTACTTTTTGACAGCGCCCTTTTCTTGAGTTCCAATCATTGGGGTAGCCATCGTTAGCATCACCCGTCCGCACATTAAATGACATAATAGTGAGCTCAAATGGGGGAGGTGTCAGGTCTTCTGAACTTGAGCTCGGTTCGCTTGAACTCGAATTTGGCTCTGCGGAACTCGATTCCATTATAATACTGCTGCTGCTTGATTCACTACTCGACTCAACGTCAGATGAACTTTCAGGTAGTTCTGTGGTTGCTGATGAGAGCGAACTACTGATTGACTCTGGCTCACTTGAGTATGCTGATTCTTGTTCAGTTTCAGAAGAAGATTCTGCAGTTGACTCGTCTGATGAAATGTCAGTGTTATTTGGTTTCACGGGATCTGTTCCAAGGCATCCTGCAATAAATACTACGGAAAGGAGTGCGGTCATTTGTTTTTTCATAGGGGTACCCTCGTGTTTGTGGATAACGATCCATAAACGGGTTGTGTCTTACGTATCCTATAGGGAGTTCTTAGTAACTACTCAGGTTTACATTTAATAGGGGTAGGACAATAGTTTGTTGTGTGTCCTACTAATCTATATATTTAATGGTGCAGTGTGTGGGCTTACTCACTCCTATATTCTTACTCTAGGTACTAAATCGGGAATGGTTGTTTTTTATAGATACTATAAATGTGAATGTGTATGTAATAATGTTGGCGCAAATAACTAAAATAACCTTGTAAATGAGTACGCTTATTTAGCCCCAAAATCCCTACTGAATGCAATGGGTATGCCGTTTCATATTTTTTACGGGCACATCACTATCTCGTTGAGAATGTAATAGTGATGTGAATGTATGACAATGACAATCACTCTTTGGTGATGCAGGCTCTGTATAAACGGCAGAAGCTATAGAATATGCTTTTCTTTAGAATTATTTGATATAGAATATATAAGGTGCCTAAAGAGTAAGAAGTTCTTACTGAGGCTCTTTGAGAGATATTTTGACGCTACTTAAAAGTAAAAAAGCGGGAATAGATGTCTCATTCCCGATAAGTCACAAAGTGCAATGTTGAATTTATGCGTTTTTCTTTTTGTCTTTTTTCTCTTGTTTTTCTTTTCTCTTTTCTTTCAATGTTTTGGTCGCTTCTTTTTTGTCACTTTTTTGAACGTCTTTACCTTTAGCCATGGTATATTCCTTTGAGATAATTGAACCTATATGAGTATAGAAAGTATTAGTTCTCGCGTGTAGAAATATGTGGAATAACCGCAATAAAGATGAAAATAGGCGTTGTTTTCACTATTTGGCCATAAAGTGGTATAATAAAGAGGTAAGTATTTGGTAAAGGAGGACACTATGTCACGCAAATACTCGCAATTCAAAACATCCTGTGAAATCTTTAAAGATGCAATCACAGAACAACGAATCCCCATGCCCGCTCAGAAAACATTGGAAAAGTGTGATCACGATATTGATACACTTCTTTCTCTTTCAAAGGACTCATATATGAAGTATCCCGAAAAGTATGAATCAAAACGCGTTGATATTGAACAATTGTATTGGAATTGGGATAAAAATTGAGGAGCGTTCTCTAGGTGTTCAAATACTTCTTTTTGATGATGTAAAAAATCTGTTAATTGAGATATTTGTTGAAGAGTATTTGGGGGCTGGGTAGAGAGGCAGGGCAAGGAAAAAAGATTAAAATACCTAATAAGTGTTCCAAAAGCGTTCTAGTATGTAAGCGCTTTTCGGTAGTATGTAAAAAGATTCGTTACATATAGGTATTGTAATATAAAGGGTAAAGGGCGGGTTGTTAAAAAGGTATAGTTAGTGTACTTGTGGGTTGTTTGCTTTGAATTGGTGAGCGATATTGAATTTGATGCCTCAGTGATACTTATATTGAACTTATCTTAGATTGGAATGATTATGAATAAAAATTGGTTATATCGATGGCATCTGTCCATTATGTTAATTATACTATCGTTTGTTGTTGGATTTAGTTATACCATTGAAACGAATGCTCTTACTGACGGATCTAGCTTTGTTGTTGGTGGTACAGTGGTGCCCCTCATAGATTCAAATAGCACAGGGTCATTTCTGCTGAGAGCAAGACCAAGTGCTGGTTATGGTTTTCACCGCTGGAAATCAAATAAACCTTCTTCTACTACCATTGATAATGACTCTTCAGAAACTACTACAGTGATGATTACAGATTCAAATGTTGTACTGACTGCGCAATTTCTGACTCTATGTACGTTGACTGTAAATGCTGTGCCGGGAGGGAGCGTTGATCCGTCAAGTACTGTTGAGGTGTTGCTTGGGGTTCCGGTTTCGATAAATGCTTATCCAGATACACAAAAAATATTTGTAAGTTGGTCATCTCCGACCTATTATGCACAAATATTAGATCCTTATAATCCGGAGACGACTGTAATACCTGATTTCTATGGTTCGAGTTGTAATACTACTGTAGAGCCAGCATATGGTGACGGTTACTCATTGACGGTGATTGATGCTGTTAAAGGTGTAATGGTTGACTCTATAGGGGCGATTCAAACAAGTTGGGTTTCAAAATCTATATCTAATCCTGTTCCTTATACTAACCTACAGTGGTTTCGTTGGTCAATAATGAGTGGCACAATGGATATTCTTGATACAAGTATATACGGTGTAGATGTGTCGCTTACAAGTGATGCTGTTATAAGTTTTGACTATAGATACAAAGAGATGTACAAAGTGACTCGATTTGATTCAACCTATATTTTCCGTGATCATGGGATGGGGCTCGATACAAATAGTTCTGATGGAGTACATTTTTATGTGACCGGTACGGGAAGCCCTATGAGGGTGGTATTACATGAGTTGGCTGGAACGGTTTCTCCGGGGAAACGATTAGATTTTTATGGAACCGATGGAACATATGACACACTTGTTAATTCTGCAGTAGATAGTGCCGGTGTTTTAATAATGAATCTAGAGGCAGATAGCTTGGGGGTACGATACTATTTTAAAGTAGCTCCCGATAACCGATACAATCTTGATAATGGATTCACTATTCATTATCAAGAAGGGGCGGCTCTTGAAATTATTTCACTGTATGGAACAGTACAACCACTTCATGACCGGGTGCTCTACACAGGTTATGATCAACAACTAGAAGCACAGCCTTTTGCTGGTTTTGATTTTGAAAAATGGGAAATTGTCGATGCTGCTGCCCATATTACTGGAGGAACACTCACTGATGCTTCGATCACCGTGAGGCCTGATAGTAATTTTGTAATAATGAAAGCACATTATAAGCTCAATGCAGCAACAAAACCCACTTTAATTCTTGAAAAACCGGATATTAGTGATCATCCTCGAATATGTATTGAAGCACAAGTTCAGGATACCGCTTTAGGTGCTTATTTACCAGGGCTTGATTCGTCAAATTTCGATGTATGGCAACGTCATCGTGATGGTGGAGAAATAGTGAATGATTCTAGTGTGATTTTTCCTATATCGGTAACAAGTCAACTGGTGGGGCTTAATGTAGTATTGGTGATTGATGAAAGTGGGTCTATGAGAAGCGTGGGGACCTCTACCACAGAACCACGAATCGAAATAGCACGACAGGCAGTCATTGACTTTGCCGAGGGAATGCGGCCTGGAGATAAAACAGGATTAGTTGGATTTGATTCGTATTACCCCCCACTGAATGGAAATACCTTTGCCTATTCAAATATGACGGCAAATAAAGATTCGGTAATAAGTGCGGCGCGTAACTTAAGGGCTAAGGGAGGGAACCCCCTTATTGATGGAACATTTAAGGGACTAGAAATCATCAAAAATGAACAGGGCCCCAAAATTGTATTGGTATTGGGGGATGGTGATTTCGGAGGGTTTGACTATGGCTCAGTTGGCAATTCTCGTAATGGGCACTCCTTCAATGAGGTGATTGATACCACTCAAAAATATGATATTCGGGTTTTTGCAATTGGTTTAGATTTATTTCTTTTAAAAAATTATAGTCCTGGTCCTTTCGTGGACTCTATGAAGATTGCATTGGGAGACTCTATGAAAGTCTTGACAGATTCATTAGGGGGTGGGGTTTTTGACAATATTACCAGTGCAAATTTATCAAATATGTTTAATCAAATACGAGCTGATGTTAAGGCACAATACGAGATATGCTATATGTCTCCCGATACCACTTTTAATGGCGATACCAATGACGTAGCCATTGCAATTGATTTTTTTGGTAAGAATCATAGTGATAGTACGTGGTGGGATGAATCTAATACGCCACCAGTAGTCGCTTTAACCGATGAAACTCAGTCGCTTATAGGAGTAAATAATCCGTCAGGAACGCCCCTCACTTTGTCGGCAACAATCACTGACGATGGTGGTCTCGAATATGTATCCCTCTATTATAGAGCAACAGGTACAGTAGATTTTACACAATTGAATATGTACAAAACACAGGGGGATACTTTTACTGTGACGCTCCCTAATACACTGAGCGTCTTTCCTGGAATCGATTTTTATATCATCGCACAGGACAGCAACCAGTTACAAGGTAAATCACCAAAAATCCAATATCCTTGGAGTCAGCCATATCATATTAGTATCGCAAATGATCCCCCTTCTGTTCAGTTTGATAATGCCTTTTGCTATGAGAACTCGAACTCTGACGTCTCTCTTACAGGAAAAGTTTGGGATGACGAAGGGGTAAACGAAGTTGATTTTTATTACAAATATGCTTTTAATCCATTTTATACTATGGAGGTATTTTATCCAAATTCTGATTCATTGTTTTTACTTGAAGCTCCTCTTAATGGGTATGTGTCACTTTCATATTACATTGAAGTGATTGATAGTTTAGGTGGTAAAATAAGGGTACCCAATAAAGGAGATTATTCTGTAAATGAGTGTGCTCCATTGAGTGTTCCCCAGGCGCAGTTGTTACCTGATGTGGGTGGCTTGGTCATCAGCTTTAACGATTCGGCATATGTGCAGTTTACTGTTGCCGAAGATGTCTTGGTTGACAGTATTAAAATCTATTATGAGACAGACTCGTTAACAGAGGTAACCAATAAATCACGATTTATATACAGTGGTGATTCTCTTCTTTTGAAGAGCGATACGCATTTTACAATGAGGGCTGTGGTCATGAATGGGGGGTATAGTCAAAGTCCACTTGGATATGCATCTTTTTGGCTTGATAAAACATTGAATACGCCCTATTTAGAACTATTGGATAGTGTGGGAGTTATGGATTCTCTTTTTACTGATTCAATTCGTTTTATTGTACGATCGTCTGATAGCCTTGTTCCTGGTTTGAAAATTTTCTTTACAGAGGTGGATGAAGCATTTGATGAGAGTGAAAACTGGTGGCGTGTTAATGATACGATTACAATCAATGAATCACATAATTGGTTATTCTATGGATCATCGCCAAATACTCTTAATAGTGATACTGCCCAGGCTCATTGGATAAAAGATGACCTCTTTTTTGTCACTGCTGTTGACCCAGCACTCTCTTTTGTCTCAAGTAGGATAGATAGTCTTGCGTCAAAAGATACAATGCACTTTACAGCCTATGCTACATTGAGAGGTTCTTATCAAGGTACCTCGTATAACAAAATAGATAGTGTCCGAGTCTTGCTCACGAATGATCAAAATGATTCACTCCTCGTGTGGCTTTTTGAAACCGAGGTTAATAGTTCAATTTATGAGGCAGTGGTGCCTCTCCACTTAACAACGATGGACCCTGTAACAACTGATGATCAGTTGACTGGGCGACTCCTTCCTACTGTACTGGGTAATATAACTATGGTGACTGCAGCGTATGTTTCGGATTTAACTATTGATGCTACAATGGTATTAGAAACAGATTTTGTGCCCCTCAACAGTGCCGTTATGATAGATCGAGATCGCAATGGATATGGCGATGGATTGGTACTCTATTTTGAGGGACCGGTTAAAAGGTTGCCGGCGCAAATGATAGAGTTTTATTGGGATCGTGTACTTCCAGAGCATCGCTATAGTACATCTGAAGGCCAAGTGACCTACAGGCAAGAGAATGGGGTGATTGACTCTACTGTTTTGTTTATAGATCTCAGCAGTGTTCAGAATGAAATAATAGGGACTGGAAATATATCTGGTGAGGCTCCTTATGTTATGTTGCCTTCTACATTAGACTTAGGGGGTGTACAAGGCGCCATAGGCGATAAGGTGTCACCTATAGTAAGTTCAATAGCTAAAATTCCAGGAGCACCTGACGACAGAGATATATTGACTGGAATGAATTTTAATCCAGAGCGATTTCATTTTACCTTTACTGAGCCAATTGTCTCTGATTCCTTAGTAACGCTCTCAGAGTGGAGTACCACTTTCCTTCTTGATAGAGGGTGCACTGGTGTTGGAGATATTCAAAGTTTTTCTGACCTTGTACAGGTGGATAGTCTTGGCATGGAGTGGGAAGTTGTAATTACTGAAAATCCTCCAGTTGTTGGTGACTGTTTTGTGATTAATCTTGATACCAATGCTATTACTGATTCGCAAGGTAATGGGATCGCTATTATTGAATTGAGTATTACCGGGACGAATCGAGGTAAGCCGACAAGTATTGGTGTGATGGATGATGTTACGAAAAGTATTGATCCGCTTTTGTTGCCAGAAAATATTGATCCAATTCATTCAACTATTTTGGCGATTCATTCAGATATGGCATTTACTGCGGATGTAAATATTTTTGATATGTTCGGAAGTTTTGTGGCAAATGTCAAATACAATGGTGTAGGCGAGTATTTTGAAGTAGGCCAATCCCAGTATATTGTCTGGAATAAGCGAGACAGGGGTGGTAGAAAAGTGGGGTCGGGAGTTTATATCTGGGATGTTCATCTTACCTATAATGACGGGAGCCAGGGTGCCTACATTGTTAAGTCTGCTGTTTTGAGGTAGGCTTAATCGTGGTATGTCTTGGTGGAGTCGAATTTCAAGTAAGCGCGAATCGTAAAGTTATGTAAAATATCGTTTCCCCTCTGTCTGTTGGTTTATGTTGTAATTACATTAACATGCGGAGAAGTATTTAATTATTATTTTTTACTTCTAGAGTAGTGAGTTGAAGCGGGGGCTTAACTTGCATGTACATAACTCAAAGGGCACTTATGACACGCATACATTATTTATACAATACCATCACTATTTTATCTTGTTCAGCAACGTCTGAATGTTCAAGGGCCTATCCTTTACTTAATCTCAATAGAAACTATTAATAACGGCTACTATAGTATACAACCCGTGTGAAGAGTATGTGTTGGGGAACACACTCATCAGTTTTGGTAATACTATTGAATCTATGTATGTCTTATACAACTCCATCTTGAAGAGGTGATAGTCTTTATAAAAAATCTGGGAAAGTAATGTCTGGGGGGAATAAATAATTCACATTGATAGATATCAAAATGGATAACGGGCACTCACAAAGGAGAAGTAATGAATAAAAGAGACACGATGGAAAATCGAGCCATTGTACATGGTTCGAGTAACAATAAATCCTTTAAGCGAATGGTACTACTGGGAATACTACTGTTCAATAGTTTGCTGTATGCTGCACCATACTTTGGGCAAAATATGACGTATACTCAACCTGATGGTTCAGAGGTTATTCTTAAAATGTATGGTGACGAATATTATATGCGTGCTCTCACAGAAGATGGGTACACCGTTATTCGGGATGAGGATACCGGTTGGATCTGCTATGCTGAACTATCAGATAACAATCAACAATTGATATCAACTGGAATCCATTATACTCCAAAGAGTGGAATCTCAGCTCAATCAACTCAGACAAGGGATGCCCTGTTACATTTGGATAAGAATATCGACCTCCCTTCAGATGTTATTGAGTTAAAGCGACAAGAAGCGAAGGAGCTGTTGAAGCCAGTATCCCCTGAGATATCTTCGTCTGCAGCTTCTGCAATTGTTTCTCTTGCTGCGGAACCAACGCCTTCTTATGATGTTCGGGGACGTTATAAAGGGTTGACAATTCTCGTAGATTTTAGCGACGCACCGGCTACAACATCTTCAGCAGTATTTAGTGAATTTCTTAACAGCGAGACCTCTTCGGTAGGGAGTAATAATGGGTCACTCAAACGTTTTTTCTCTGACGTCTCAGGAGGGTTGGTTCAGTATGAAAATGTCGTATACGGATTTATCAGAGCTCCCAGAACATTTGCTGAATATGATGCAATGGGTTATGCCCAAGGGGCGCCAGAAATTCTAGGATATGCTCTTCAACAGATCGATGACATGGGGTTTGATTTTTCTACACTTTCTACAACGGGAAACCAAATTACGGCTATTAACCTAATGTATACCGGTAATCCACGAGGGTGGTCACTGGGAATGTGGTACCATGCGAGTTCATATGGAGGTTTTACTGCTGACGGTGTTCGGTCGGGGCGATACAATACCTCTCCTGCAAATGGGACTCCAGAGCTCGCCACAGTTGCCCATGAAAATGGACACATGCTTATGCACTGGCCAGATACCTACAAGTATAGTAGTGACACTGGTCCGGATGGTATTGGTGCATTTGATCTTATGTGTAACTATGGGAGTGGAACAAACCCTGTTCCTCCAAATCCTTATTTTAGATGGCTTGCAGGATGGACTACGGTTACTGATATTACCAATTATCAGGGGGATGTGAGTGATAATGCAAATGATAATACTATTCTAAAATACACTCGTACTGGGAATCCAAGAGAATTTTTTATTTTAGAAAATTCTCTAAAGCAGGGAAGACGTGCGTATAATCCAGACCAAGGTCTGACTATTTGGCATGTAGATCAAGATGGTAATAACCAGACAACGTATCATGAAGTTGATCTGGAGCATGCTAATAACAATATTCAGGATCAGGGGGGGGCTTGTTGGAAACAAGGGCGTAATGAAAGCTTTACAAATTACTCAACTCCGAGTGCGCAGTGGCGAGATGGATCAGCAAGTGGATTAGAAATTACTTCAGTAAGTTCTGTTGGGCAATCTCTCTCTCTGAGACTGGGTACATTGACTCCGGCTAATACCCCCCCAACCCTTTCTATAACTGCACCAGCTGCAGGTGAATATGAAGGAGCTGACCTCCCTCTTGCGGTATCTGCCGATGCACAGGATTCAGATGGATATGTTGAACGGGTAGAGTATTATATTAATGGCGAGTATTATACAACGAGCTATGTAGCTCCCTATACTTTCAATTGGGCCCCACAGCCGGGTACCTATCGTCTGACAGCCCAAGCATTTGATGATGAAAATGCGCCCTCTCTCCCACAGGAGCGAATGGTGACTATTAATCAAGAAGGTCTCATTTCTCAGGTAGACTGGAGTTTACATTATGTGAACAGTGAAGAAACCAGTAGTGAAAATGGTGCAGCTATAAACGCATTTGATGGTGACATCAATACCATATGGCATACAAATTATAGTAATGGTTCTGATGTGTTCCCTCATGAAATTCAGATCAATTTAGCCGAAGTGTATGATTTGACCGGCTTCTCCTACACACCGCGTCAAGTGGGTGTTAATGGCACTATTATGCAATATGAACTCTATGTGAGTATGGACGGCTCTCATTGGGGATCTGCTGTTACATCAGGTGCTTTTGCTGCTGATCAAAGTCAAAAGCAGGTAACGTTTAATAATGTAACTGGTTCATATATACGTTTTGTTGCGCTCTCAGAAATTAATGGGAACTCATGGGCATCTGCTGCAGAGATTAATCTGTATGGAACTCTGAATACACAAACTGCAATCGTGCTGCCTGGGCGATTAGAGGTTGAAGAGTATAATGAAGGTGGCGAGGGTATTGGATATCATGATGCATCTGCAGGGAACTCAGGTGGGGCGTATCGCGATGATGATGTTGATATTCAAGTAACAACTGATATCAGTGGTGGCTATAATGTTGGGTGGACAAGCGCTGGAGAATGGCTTGCCTATGATGTGACTGTCGCGGAAAGTGGTTCCTATTCTATGACAATGCGTATGGCGTCAAACTCAACAGGAAATAAAACAGCACGGGTATTAATTGATGATGTTCAGGTTGCAGAATTTACCCTTACAAAAATAGAGGGATGGCAAGCCTGGAAAGATATAACAGTGACTGGGGTTGATTTAACCACAGGTAATCATACACTGAAAATATCGTTGGTGAGTTCGTCGGTTAACATAAATTATGTGGATGTCATTAAAGAGACTGAGGAAAATAAGGTACCCATAGTAGCGATAACTTCTCCAGTCTCAGGTACGTATGATCAACAAACATTCTCCCTCTCTGCAGAGGCGCGTGATAGTGATGGGACAGTTGTACAAGTAGACTACTATATTGACGGAATCTTTTATCAGACAAGCGCTACTGCTCCTTATTGGGTAGATTGGACACCGTCAGAAGGTACGTACACCATTATAGCATATGCATGGGATGAGGAGTCTGCTTATGGGGCATCTAAAGAGATTACTATAACTATTGGAGAGCAGAGTGGTATTGCATTGCCAGGGCGTATTGAGGCAGAAGAGTATAACGCTGGCGGTGAGGGGTATGGGTATCATGATCTGAGTTATGGCAATTTGGGTGGTAAATATCGCAATGATGATGTAGATATTGAAACCACTCAGGATATAGGGGGCGGCTATAATGTTGGCTGGACCAGTACCGGTGAGTGGTTGGCGTATGATGTATATGTTCAGCAATCAGGAGAGTTTTCTCTAACAATGCGTATGGCTTCGGGGACGGCTGGAAATAAAACTGCATATGTATATGTTGATAATGATAGGGTGGCTACCTTTACCCTTACTGAACTCAGGGGATGGCAGCAATGGAGAGATGTAACGGTCTCAGGGGTCAATGTAACTGCTGGTAATCATTTAATCTATATACAGATGGGATCATCTGAGTTGAATATCAATTATCTTGATGTGATCCCTACTCCCTAAACAGATAGGAGCGTTTAGACAAAACGTATCGCTATAAATACTTATCGAGTAGTGGATACGTTGTAAAGAGAGGCAGTGGTTTAATGAGAGACCAGTGCCTCTTTTTGTATCGGTGAAATGTGCATTAAAGCACACTCAAATAACTAAAATTAATTATATATAACTGAGCGTTCATGTACATCAGTTCAATTGGTGTAGAGCATCGTTATCTAATGGGTGTCCATAATTGGGGTTGGGTCACATACACATAAACACACGCACACAACATGGGGATAATATAATATGAATAAAATAATGGTTGTAATAGGACTGCTCTTAGTAGTTGTATCGCTTGGGGCTTGTGACAATACAATAGCTGTTAATGAAAGTCCAATCGATGAACCGTTGGAGTATCAAAAACCATTGGCTAAAGTGAGTGCAGCGGCATCAAATATTATTACAGAAATAAGTAATACCGCCATACAGCTTACCTATCAGAGCAATGGTACGCCTTATGCATATGTCTATATGGATGGACAGATGGTTCGACAGGGTTGGATGGAACAATCAAACGGGCAATACGCAATTATATTTGATGGATTTACTGCAGGTGATGAACTAGACGTATTCATTTATTACAATAACTTTGAAGCCAATACTGGTTTTTTCCACCATTCATTTTCGGGCGTTGCAGGCGAT
This sequence comes from Fibrobacterales bacterium, assembly GCA_051532035.1. Taxonomy (GTDB): domain Bacteria; phylum Fibrobacterota; class Fibrobacteria; order Fibrobacterales; family JAOPTW01; genus JAOPTW01. Next base: position 49,859 of record JAOPTW010000003.1, read on the forward strand.
AAAGGTGTCGTTGAAGAGGTGGGGAGACATGATCTCCGTTTTTCAATTCAAAGTAGTGGTGATGCCTACCTCTATGTTTTTAAAAATGATCAGGTCATTTATCAGGCGTGGATGGATAATAGTGGAGGTGGTCAGTATAGTAAAACAGTTGGTGGCCTCAGTTATGGCGACCAGATTAAGTACTGGATATATTATAATAATAATGGAAGTAATACTGGGTATGTCGAGTATACTTTTGATGGTAGTGCGTTCCCTGATGGGCCAACAGCGTATCCAGGGTACACTGGAGTGTATTCTGGATATACCTTGGTGATTGATGAACGCTTCGATGGCAGTGATATCAATAATTCAATTTGGGCAAAGGGAGATGGTGGTGTTGGAGGGGAAACCATGTGTCGATTTCAACCTCAAGGTGTTGCAGTAAATAATGGCACAATGAAAATGACGGTGCGCAATGAATATGTTGCCGAAAGCTGGTCATATGATCATGGAAAAATGCGCCGGGCCGAAAACTACTCGTGTGGTGAACTCCGTACTAAAAATGAATACCGGTATGGACGTATTGAAGCACGCTATAAACTGCCATCAACTCCTGCAACTGGATGTGTTCAGTCACTTTTTACCTATGATACTGACTATGATGAATGGGTCGAACTCGATATCGAGTCGGAGTGTGGGAGACCAGGAACAATGCAGTCAAATTATATCTATGGTGAGGGTGCAAGTACATGGAACTGGGAATGGCAGGCTACTCGAACCTGGGGTGCATGGGAGAGAGTACACACAACGCCAAAGTCACAAAAAGAGTGGATAACCTACGCAATGGAATGGACTCCTTCGCATGTAAAGTGGTTTATGGATGGTGTTGAAGTGAGACACATGGATGGGGGAATGATTGATTGTAATCCGAGTTGTATTGCACCAGCCATTAGATCGGCGCAGCTCCCCAGTCACTTTACCAAAATCATGATGAATTTTTGGATTCCTAATTTTGGTGTTGGACCAAATTTTGGAGGTGATCCTTCTGGTAATCAATATCCAATGGTTACAGAATACGATTGGTTTAGATATTACTCACTCAATGGCTATTAACATACTTTTGTAACGGTATCCAGAAACCGTAGTGGGTTTTGATAGAGTATATGGGCAGATTGAATCTGCCCATTCTAACATTATTATCGTATGTACTTCACATACAGAATTCTGTTATCTGAAATAAGATGCAGAGAATTATCTTTAAAATGGTTCGTATTATATTCACCAATCTTCTGCCCAAAAAGAGTGTAGATGTCAACTCTCTTGGTGTTTGCTGGTATAGAGAGCTGTTGTGATGGACTCATAATTTGAGACCATTGATTGTTTGACCTTACAGAAAGAGATGCGGTAGCATCGCTACTTTGCGTCATCGTTGATGAAAGGGGGGCATTCTCGCCACATGAACTGCTGAGCGTTTCACTTGATTCATTATCACTCGATGATTGGTCCATTGGTTTTTCTTGTGCTTCAAAACCTATGGTGAGTGATTCTATGGTAACACTTCCTTCTGTCGCTGCAATGCGGATACCATGGATGGTTGCTTCTTTACACATAAAAGAGTTTGGTATAGAAACAGTTGACTCTCCATCACCAGGTACAGTGCCATTGTAGAATGTGTTCCCTTGTACGTCGACTGTGTAAGTAGCTGGTGTATTACTTGAGAGTAAAAGAGAAAGAGTACACTCTCCATAAGAAGGCGTGCGAAACATATAGCCTGTTGAATATCCATCAGTATGAGCAGTTAAAGTAAAGGAACCAGTGCCTTCAGGATTAGGGCTTTCTATAGTATGCATATCAAAGGCGAAACCTGGAATAGTGACTGGGGCCAGTGCGCCAAAGGTTGGCTCAGGAACCGCCTCTGCGGCGAGGTCAAGAACTGCGCGGTATTGAGGAGATCCTTCTAACCCCGTTTCCCTATTATACGCCCCCCAAACGACAGGACCTTCATTGAGCAATGCCAAAAAGGCAAACATACTTCCTCCTACTTGAGCAAACGCTTGTACATGGTTATAAGACTCCTCGTACATGCGTTCATCCCAATGTATAGACCGGTAGAGTTCTTCATCATCAGTAAAATGTGGATGATTATCTCCTTCGTAGGCGAGGAACTCTAGCCCAAAGCCATGAGCCCAGGCGGCCTCTGCAAATAAGTTTTCGGCAAAAAGTACTTCGTTCCATTCACCATTATTCCAAATGGTTTCACTGGTAGGGAGTTGGTCCTCTGTATGTGACCAATAGGCACTACTTGAACCACCAAAGAAATAATAGTTTACTGTATGTAAATCCGCCCAGTCAGAGCGAGAATCTTTACCACCATAATAGCGGTCGACAAAGAGCAGAGTCCGTGAGAGGAGGTCAATCCACCCTTTTTGCCAGCAGATTACTGGGCGTACTTGGGTCATCATACGATTATCACCAAAGACCTCTCTAAAAATAGTACTCATGGTTACTGAACGCATTGCTTTATAGCGATAAAGAAGTGATGAAGAATCTGTTTCACCATCAAAATTAAGAGGATGGCCAAAGTTTTGTGCATGGTCGTTGACCCATTGTGTTTGAGGGAACCAGCCGCCCCAATTCCAGACCTCATTAGAATACTCTACATATAATTTACTGGTAGTGTTTAGTGGCTCAACTGAAGCTGAACCATCTCTAAAGAGAAGCGCTAAGTTATGCATGTACTCATCGGTTACTTTATGGGGTACGCAGATCCATGCATCTTTTTGGGTGGCGTTGGCAAGTTTGATTATCGATTCCCAAGCAGAGTAGTAGTGTTCAACGTGCTGAGATGCATTATTCCAGGGGACGGTCTGTTCCCAGAGTGAATCATTACTCCCGTTGGTATTCGTCCAGCCCATAAACCGAATAGTGGTATAGGGCGCAAGGAGCTCAATGTATTCTCTAGAAAAATCTTCATCAAATCGATGGGATTCGCTGCTTCCAGGGGCTACTGGTCTCATCATCTTTAGGTTTTTCACACCGCCCTGAGTATTGGTAATAGCAATGATCAATGTTTCGGCTTCGGGGTCGGTTATGGTTAGTGTTGTTGAAGTGATGTTAGAAATAGGGTCATGGGTGTGTGGGCCGATAACGGACCCCCATGAGCCGAGTTCACCTACACCTTCAAAACGAACGGCATAGGTTCCATGTACTTGTTTTTGCCCATCAAAGACGAGTACTTGAAAGTCGCTCATTGGCCATCCATGAGTGTCTTTTTCGGGGGTATTTCCCGTTGCCGGATCTTGCGCTTGGTACATTCGGGCGGTTTTCATTACGTCGGCAAAGGGCTTGTTGCCATTCCAATCAATGGTACCACCGGTATTCATGCCGATTGAGTAAGTCGTTGTAGAAGGAATTGATGTGGCTGGTGTGTATGATGAACTTGAAACGATACTACTTGACTGTTCTTGAGTCAATGAACTGCTTGAGGGTGCTCTTGAAGAGAAAGGGACTTCTCTGTAAGAACTACTTTCGTGAGGGGTTGATGATGATGAGCTGAGCTTTGTGACAGAAGACGAAAGTGCACCCGATGAGGACAGTTGCCGAGGGTCTTCGCTTGAGCTGAGGGGTTCTTGAGGTGATGGGAATACTCTACTGGTTCCATGTATATCATTAAATGCAGTAAGTTCATTCCAGATGTAGGTTCTGATGGTAGAGTAGTTGTCAATAATTTGTTGCGGTATATCATTGGGGGTATTATATGATACAGGAATTGGTTCTGCATAGATTGCAGAATAGTGAATAAGTGCCGCGAGAAAATAAAGACCTGGCTTGCCATGGGGGGCGTCGTCTTCGTAGATGTCAGTTAGAGGAATTGTGTTGAGGGCAGGTATCGTTTGAAAGAGGCCACTGATAATAGGACCTACAGGGATCATTAATACTGGTGCACCGACAACCTCTGCATTGACGAGGTCTTGTAGGGCGATCCACCAATCATGAAATGCACCGCGGGTATGGGCATGGTAAGTGACCATGTCTGATGTGGTTGGTGGGTATTGAGGGAAACCCTCTGGCCAGTTTTCATATATATAAAATGCAACATTGGGTTCTTGACTTCTGGCGTAGTTAAGAATTTTGATAGTCGATTCTGTTGGGGTTTCACCATCATATTCTTCTGTGACCGGTTGCCCTTGGGTAAAGTTGGGATGTGTAAGTATCACATTCGTATAGTCGCTGTTGCCAAAGGATTGGTTCCAAGCGCTGGGGATACTGTCAAATGAAAATTGAGGACGGGGTGGGATTTTATGGTATGAGGGTTGTCCAAATTGACCATCAGTGGCCCACTTTTTCCCACCTGCTGTAGCAAGTCTTC
>JAOPTW010000004.1:0-43935 GCA_051532035.1 Fibrobacterales bacterium
CATATATCTCTTCGGGAATAATTGTTTTAGTATCTGGGTTTGCTTCGAGCCCTACCATGAGGTTCTCTTCTACCGAAAGCTTTGGGAATATATGACGTCCTTGGGGTACGAGCGCAATACCTTGACGTGCCCGAGCCCAGGCATTTCGTTTGGTGATATCCTTTCCATCGAGGAGAATAGACCCTGACTTTGCAGGGAGGGTACCCATGATGTTTTTCATAAGGGTTGTTTTGCCCACACCATTTCTGCCAGTAATACAGGTTATTTTACCCGGAGTAGCTTTGAGTGAAATACCGTGGAGTGCTTTAACTTCGCCATAGGCGTATGTAATATCATTAATTTCAATCATAATTATCTTCCTAGATAGGCCTCCACAACTCGTGGATCTTCTCGGAGGGTGTCGAGCATACCTTCGGCCAATACCTTGCCTTCATTTAATACTGTAACGGTTGAATTGAGAGAACGGACAAAATCCATATCATGCTCAATAACAATAATGGTGTGATCACCTTTTAATTCAAGAAGGAGCTCAGCGGTGAGTTCTGTTTCATGATCAGTAAGACCTGCTGCAGGCTCATCAACTAAGAGTAGTTTTGGTTTCGCTACAATAAGCATACTAATGGCGAGCCACTGTCTCTGTCCATGAGAAAGATATTTAGCCTGCATATCGCGTGCTTCTAATAAATTGACTCGTTCAAGAATAGAGAGTATGGAGTCGCGCTCTTCGGCAGACTCTTTACTCCATAGGTTTTGTAACACATTGCGATCTCTGGGGAGTGCGAGTTCCATATTTTGATACACAGTTAAGCTATCAAAAACTGTGGGGGTTTGCATCTTTCTACCAATACCCATACGTGCAATTTCAATGTCGCTTTTTTTGGTGATATCACCACCAGCAACAAAGACCTTCCCGGAGGTTACGTTTGTTTTGCCCGAGATCGCATCACACATTGTCGATTTTCCAGCGCCATTGGGGCCAATGACAACACGGAGTTCATTGTAGTACACGCCAAAAGAGTTAATGTTGAGTGCTCTAAATCCATCAAACTCCATGACGAGGTTTTCCAGGTAGACCATATAGTGGTCGGCGCCATGAATGGCTGCAGTATAATTATCATCTACTTGTGGGAGACTCATGCTGCTCTCCTTTGTGCAAAGAGGTTGGTGATTGATTTTTGAATATTGTTACGATTAGGAATTATTGCAAAGAGTGAGAGTAACCCTGCGAGAAAGTAGTACTTTACTTGAACATCAAAGAGAGAATACATTGTGTCATCGGGAATGAGGTCAAGGCCGGTCATTAAAAAGAATGATGCAATTACTGCGATTGATGCAGTTATATAGCTCGGTGCCTTATATAAAAAGTAGATGAAAGGTATGTAAATGACTGCATATTTTATGAGAGCTGCAATTGCAGACTTCTCTACTACTTCAAAAGAGAGTAGGCCCACTTTAACAAGAATGCCAATAAGAATAGTGTATCCTACAAAGAGTGCACCATAGAGCAGTCCCTTTTTGTTATAGATAAATTCCTTCTCGAGTTTACCCCAGAGCCCAACAAATCCATCGGGAAAGAGAAGGACGACTAAGAGGAACATGCCGCCTTGTATAAAGGGCCATACTTGGGGTAAATCTGAGGTAAGGGATGAGAAAGCAAGGTTGGTGATGAGTGCGCCAAAAATAGCGCCCCATAAATGACCACGCCCACCAAGGGCAACCCAAATGACCATCCAGATAGAGTCTTCGACCCGCATGATATTTGGGGTGATAATTCCATTCTGTGGTACATAGAGCATGCCGCCGATGCCTGCTATGGCGGCGGCAAGTACAAAGGCGAACATCTTGAGCATATAGGGTTTGTAGCCAATAAAGTTAAGAAGCATCTCTTTGTCTCTAATTGAGACGAGGAGTCTACCGAGTCGACTGCTCGTAATAAACCTACTTCCCAGAAAAATAAGGGTCAATACTGCTGCAGTGAGGAGGTAGAGACCGATAATCCAGCCTGTATCTTGGTTGAGCGGTTTATAAAAATTGGTCAGTCCATTGGTGCCACCAAGAAGCATCTCATTTCTGCAAAAGGCAAGATAAGCTCCCCATGCAATTGCTTGGGTGATAATGGTAAAGTAGACTCCTTTTACGCGACTACTAAAGACAACGTATCCGATAATCATCGCAACGATTGAGGGGATTGCAATTGCCATGATGAGCATCACAGGGAAATTACTGAAGGGTTCCCAAAAGAAGGGTAGTTCAGTAATGTTGTTAAAAAAGAAAAACTGTGGAATGTCGTTGTATTCGGGGCGTACGTCTCCGCCACCGCCAGGGAGACTGAGAAACATTGCCATTGCATAGCCGCCAAGACAGAAAAAGAGCGCCTGGCAGAGACCAAGAATCCCGGTATACCCCCATAAGATATCTATGCCAATTGCGCATATTGCAAAACAGAGATAGCGGCCGAGTTTATTAACGGTTTGTGGTTCTACAATTCCAGCAATAGCAAGAAGAGGTACCATAAAAAAGAGTGCAATGAGTACGAGCGCTACGGCAATCTTTCTCATTTTTTTGAGTTCTGGATCTACGTGGATCGTTCTTTCGTCAACACTAGTCATCTGCGTGTCTCCCTTTTGCGGGGAAGAGCCCCGACGGTTTCCATTGGAGAAAAAGTACAATGAGGCCCAGTACAATTACTTTGCCGTAAACGGCGCCCATAAATGGTTCAATATATTTTGAGACAAAGCCAAGTCCAAGTCCGCCAACAATTGCACCGGCAATTTTACCGACACCACCAAGGACCACAACCATAAAACTATCTACCACATAACTTTGACCCATACTCGGGTTAATTTTATCAAAGAGTGGCACTACGCACCCTGCGAGTCCTGCAAGCCCTGCACCGATTGAGAATGCAAGCCCATCAATTTTACGGACCGATACGCCAAGGCTATTTGCGGTCTCTCTGTCTTGAGTTGTCGCTCTGAGTAATAGGCCAAGACGTGTTTTGTTGATCATGAGATAAAAGAGGGTTACTGCACCTGCACAGTAAAAGATGATGAATACTCGATTTGCAGGGAGGGTAAGGTCCGTTGCGATCTCTATGCCGCCCGAAAGCCAGGATGGTGGGGTGAGTGAGAGAGTGTCTCCAAAAATTACTCGTACTGATTGAATAAAAACAAGACTGAGACCCCATGTTGCAAGAATCGTCTCAAATGGACGGCCGTAGAGGTGTTTGATAAGAAACATTTCACAGAGGTAGCCAATGAATCCGGATACAAGAAACGCTATAGGGATTGCAAAAATAAAGTAGAGATCAAAGTAGGCTTCTGGTACAAAAATTTTAAAGGCTTCGCAGACGACATACGTGGTGAAGGCGCCAATCATCATAAACTCTCCATGAGCCATATTGATGACACCCATGAGGCCGAATATTACCGAAAGACCGAGAGCCATCAATATTAAAATTGAACCAAGGCTGAGTCCTGAAAATGTGTCACGCACAATACGTACTATTTGTTGATACCCATTTGCTTTGTCGAGTGCGGTATTGAGTGCATGGGTGAATCCTGTTGCTCCATCTGCTGGCGGGGCCTTCAGGGCCTTTTCAAGCGCTCCCACTGCCCGTGAAGAGCCAATCTCACCGAGGGTAAATGCGGCATCAAGCTTTTCGAGATCGGTTCCAAAGGCAAGGGTGAGGCGGGCAAGAGACTCAGTTAATATCTCTCTATTTTTGTAGGGAATAGTAGATTCTATTTTATAAAGGAATGGAAGCAGGGTGATATCCATTTTGTCGGTAACGGAAGTGATCGCGTTTCTTTGAATGGTTATGTCTGGGGAGGTCAGTGATAGGATTTGTATCACATTTGAAATGCTGCGCCTGTCTGATCTGAGTGCTTTAATATTGTCGTTGGAGATACGAGTGACAGTAGAAAGTTTTTTTGGAGTGGAACTGGAGTCAAAGGTCACTGTTGTAGGGATGTAGTTCACCGCGCCGTCAGGGGCTTTTTTCATAGTGTAGATAACATAGTATCCGTTTTCAAAAGTGAGTTGTCCATTTTTATAGGAGTTAAGTAGAGGGATAAAGGCGGGCGTCCCAAATTGTTTGACTGAGCTAAAGAGGGTGTCTCGCTGAGGTGATTCTGAAGTATCTAAGAGTGTGAGCCATTCAGTAAAATGGTCTTGTGATAGACCCTGATTAGATTTTACCGAATTATATAAGGTGACTTCAGGGGGTTGTGTTACTATCTGATTGGAATCAGGGGGTGTAGTGTCGGCATAAAGCGACGCGATTAAGAGTGCCAGTAGCACCAGTATATTTTTTTTCACAAACCCTCCACTGTCTGATTAAAAAAGAGACCCTCCTCAGAAGAGGAGGGCTTATGTCGTATTGTATATTGGCTCTTAGAGAACCGGGGTACTCATCCTTAATGTGTATGATCTATCTTATGGACGACCAATGAGTGCAAATGGATTAGGCTCTACGAGTCCTGGTGTTTGCCATACAACGTCGAACTGTCCGTCTGCTCTGATTTCGCCAATAAGAACAGGTTTGTAGGTGTGGTGGTTTGTTGCGTGAATTTTCTTAGGGCCACCAGGTGCAGGAAACTCAAGACCGCTAAGTGCTGCTTTTACTTTTTCTACATCAAAGCTTCCTGCTTTTTCAACAGCTTTTGCCCAAGCGTATACACCAAAGTATGCTGCTTCGATTGGGTCATCAGTAACGCGTGCTTCGCCACCAGGGAGACCTTTCTTTTTACAGTATGCTTTGAACGCCTTTACAAACGCATTGTTCTCAGGAGTATTCACAGACTGATAGTAGTTCCATGCAGCTAAGTGACCAGCAAGATACTGTGTCTCCATTGCGCGGAGTTCATCTTCAGCAACTGAGAATGCCATGATAGGACAGAATTCAGAAGTAAGCCCTTGATTTGCAAACTCTTTATAGAAAGGAACGTTTGAATCGCCATTGATTGTTGAGAGAACAACAGCATCACCATCTTTACCAAATTTTTTGATCTCTGCTACGATTGTTTGGTAGTCCGCGTGTCCAAATGGTGTGTATACTTCTATAATGTTCTCGTCTGCTACGCCTTTTGATTTAAGGAATAGTTTAAGAACTTTATTTGCAGTACGCGGGAAAACATAGTCTGTTCCAAGAAGATAAAATTTCTTTTTAGAGCCGCCTGCTTTACTCATCATGTATTCAGCAGCAGGGATAAGCTGTTGATTTGGAGTCGCGCCAGTGTAGTAGATGTACGGTGATTCTTCAACACCTTCATACTGTACAGGGTAGAAAAGGAGTGATTTGTTCGCTTCGTATACGGGGAGAACTGATTTACGAGAAACAGATGTCCAACAACCAAACGTTGCCGCTACTTTTTCTTTAAGGATAAGCTCTTTTGCTTTTTCTGCAAAGAGGTCCCAGTTAGATGCGGGGTCAACGGCTACAGGTTTAATAGTGTGGCCGAGCACTCCACCTTTGGCGTTAATCTCTTCAACAGCCATCTCAACAACATCCTTCAACGATGTTTCTGAGATAGCCATTGTTCCCGTAAGGGAGTGGAGAATTCCAATTTTAACTTCTTTTGCTGATGCTGTTGTTTCAGCCTTTTCTTTACAGGCACTGACAGTGAGTAGCGCTGCAGCTGCGAGTGTGGTGAGTAACTTCATACTTGTCCTTTGTTAATGTGGGGATTTTTAAAAAGTGCCGCTGATGGGAGCATATTCCCCATACAGGGGCGGATAAGTATGAACAAATCAGCGGCACTCAGGTAAAGTTTTGTTATTCGGTATCAATAAGGCACGCTTAAGTGCCGTCTGTATTAGAAGCTTGCTGTAAGCTCGGTACCAAATGAGATTGTGGCATCTTCATCTTTATTTACATCACCAATACCTTGATCTACACCAGCCCATAGTAGGAAGCTTGCGTCATCAGCAACAGAGAAGTATGCTGTTGGATATGTTCCAATCATTGCAGATTCAGCGTCTTTGTCGCCAGCATGGTATTCAAGTGGTAATCCAACAGATACAACATCATTTACTGGTACACCTGGTTCAACATAAAGGAACATCTCTTCAGATGTTGGGAGTTGATCAAGCCCTGCAGGATTGTCGCCAAGTACTGCCATGTAAAAAGATGCAACTACATTGACGCTACCGAGATCGATTGATGGATCGATAGTAAATACAGGGGTTGCATCCATATCTTTTGCAGTGTGAACACCGATTGATGATTTGAGTCCAAAGGCTCCAGCAGTATATGCGAGGTCTGCACCTGCAGTTACTGGGGTTTCATCACCGAGAATTGCATGTACATAAGGTGTTGCTGAGAGATCGCCTGCTGTGATCGCGTATGACGCGTATAGCGCTGCGTCAGTTCCGCCTAAGCCACCAAGATAGGCTGTTAATGCTTCGGTGCTGAGTCCCAGACCACGAGTTGCAAATTCTTGCAGAACGGTTGATTTTCTTTTTAATATGTAGTAACTCATTTTTTCACTATTATAGATAAGGTCACCCACCATTACGGTACCGAAGTCTGTACCGTAGTTTAATGTAACACCATCAAAATCCACAGATCCCCAGCGTTTCTCAGAGTCCCCATCAATATTATTCATGGTCGTGTATAAATCAACACTTACTTTTTCACTAAATTTTAAAGAAGTGGTGAGGTCGATTTCATGGTATTCACTGTGGTCAATAGTTCCATCCTCTGAATTTACTACGCCTCCTGATCCGCCTAATATATACCCACTAAATCCTACCTCAGCCGCATACATTGTCGTTGCTGCTAGTGCTAATCCCATCAATGATTTTTTCAATATACTCATCTTGTCTCCTGATTGATTTTGTGTTTTGTTGCGTTTTGACTTTGACTTCTACTTAAGCGATTGTCGTGCCAAAAGTGAATCGGGCATTTTAGACGAAAATTCGCTATAAATGAAGATTTGCGGAATACAAAATTGTTGATATCGAAAAATATTGGACAATTTTGTATATCGGTGCAGCAATTTAGTGTTGGGTGATTACAGGGTTGTTTGGGTTTATTGATGTGAAATGGGCGATATTGTTCTTCCGAGTGGTTAAATTGGGGATGTAAAGAGTAGTTTGCTACTGAAATAACATTTATGTCATAGTCTCATGAAGAGTTGTTTTGAGGGGCTCTAGCAGAGTCAGATTGGGTATTTTGGGTTAAAATGTGTCTCTCGTCGCAGTTGCTGAAGTCAAGGCTTAACTAAGTGCCTCTTTTTACTAAGTTAATAACCTTGTGGATTGTAAATTTTCGTTCACACTTTTTTTAGAGCTTTAATATTTAGTACTATAGTTTTTTACCAAAAAGCTCTTTCTCAGCCTTATTGGGGCACTTAAAGGAATACTATGGCAGATCTTACTTTTTCGGGCCAAACAGATGAAGTCATTACCGTCGACCTCCCTTCACGCATAATTTATGCGAAATGGAGAGGCAATGCCACATCTGCGGGTGGAGTTATCACCATTGAAGTGATGACCCAGTGGGTCGCAAATGGCTCCGCGATCAAAGTCACCGTAAAAGACCGTGATGATGGCCAGGTAGAAGTTATTGAAGGCAAAGTGTGGAATAATCTATTTAGAAAGGATTATGTTCCCGAGCCTAATGATACCCAGGGACTTAAATTTACCGCTGAACTTGCTGATCATAGCCTGGAGGCTGATAGTAATGTTATGCGGGTTTTTCCGACGGTTACTATAGAAAATCTTCAGTTTTTGAATGGTGAGGATGAGGCGGTGTTGGAGGCTATCACCAAAGAAGAAAATATAATTCTTAACGCTGATATTACAGGGCCTCCAGATGGAACAAAGGCGATTGTTTCTCTTTACTGTAAAGTTGGAGAGTTTCAAGAGAAGTTTATATTCTCAAATGAGGTTGTTGTCGAAGGAGGATCAGTTACGGCATCTTGGAAAAACAACTTTCCTATCGAAGAAGAGATTGTTAAAGCGGATAAGGTAGTTAAGAAGGATGCTGAAGAGTATTTTAATCCGGCTTATTATTTTAGTGTTGAGTGTTATGCGACTAAGGTTAAGTCTGATGATGTGCCGTATAAGAGTTGGGCGGTGTTTAATTTGAATCAGCCAGGTAGAACTGCTGTTTTTGTTTTGCCAGATGGGGAAGAGAAGGAAGAGTCCATTCCAGCCGATGGTATTGTCAAAATGGAACAGCCTGCAGTAGGTGAAATAACCCTCAAAGAAATCAAGGATTAGTAGAGTATGGCAATTAAGGTAATGTCTTCTGGTGCAGAAGGAGTGATTCTGTCATATGATTTTTACTTCAATACTTCTTTTGAAGAACTTGCAGAGATGGATTATACATTTTTTGTTTCTGTTGAGTTTTTCTCTGTCAAAAATCAACGACTGTATGAAGGGTGCTATTATTCCTTTACTACTGCTGAAATAGAGGATGATGGGGGCTATGGCAAATATTCCATGAAGCCAAACATGCTTTTAGAAGTGGAAGAAAGTCCGGTTTATAAAATATCTATCGGCTATAAGTGTGGTGAGTTTGATTTGTGGGAGAGTAACGGTGCTATACCGATACTGTCACAAACAATCGATTATGAAGAAGAATTAGTAAATCTCTATAATATTCGTGGCATAGAGCAAGAGATGATTAGTGCGGGAGGCGTTTGGCAGCAGGGAACATCGTTTATTGATGATGCGACAAATGCTGCTGTCTTTTTAAGGGTTTTGCCGGAAATAGCTGGTCATATTGATATTCATACTCACTTACAAAGTAATCATTGTGCACCGCTTCCTCTTGTGTGGGATAAAGCAGCATGGCTGAGTTTTGATTCAGATACACTCGATACTTTAGCTCCGATTGCAACATCCGAATTTGGTGCAACTGCAAATAAGCCGACTGATGATATTACAAAAATTTGTGTGAAACATCTTAAGAATACGCTTGTAAGTGAGGTGTTCGATTGTTACGATGTGATGCCAGTAAAAATTGCAAATTGCGTTGGAATGGACATGGATTTTGGGCATTACTTTGGTTATTATGGTGTTCCAATGTATCAAATATATTACGAGACCCCTCAAGGGTGGGTAACTCAAAAGCCTGATAACTATATAAAAGGGGTGACAAATAGAGAGATTACAGTTCCCTTGACAAAGTATAATCATTCGAAATTTCAGTTAAATGTTATTGAATTATTTGGGACTGTTGTAAGTCGAACCAAGCTGGTAAAAAAGTTTGTGTCTTGGGCCTTCGGGTCACACAAAAAAATTGGTAACAATGAATGTCATGATTATGTGTTAAAAAAAGTGAATGTAGATCTGTTTGAAGATTGGGATGAGCAGATAGAGTCTTACCATAAAGGTACAGTAAATAACCCATTAGAAATTCTTTCATTCTTTCATTTGGACCCAAGAAGGTATTATTTAACTGAACCTGATGAGCCAAACCATTTTCTGACAGATATAAATGAAGTGTTTGAAAGAATAGTTCAGTGTGATGAGTTTAATGAATTAGCTGGCTCTGAGGTTGGTGGTGGTTCAATTGGTATAAAAATGTATACTGCACTTGGGTATGCACCAATTGATCCATTTGTAAAAGAAGTTCAGGATGCCGTCTATAAAAAGTGCGTTGACAATAACTTGGGTATTATTTGTCATAATTCACCTGAAGGATTTTATTCCTGCGATAGAGCTCGATATTATGACCTGTTGGCTAATGATGGAAAAATAAACCCCGATTCAGATGGCTCTGAAAATTATGATTTGGATGCAGGGCTCCCTAGTAACCCTGAAGGTACCTTTCCCAAATATTTATATTATCAAACCAAAAATGGCATTGAGAAAAAAGTCCCTAAAAAAGAGGAAGAAAAAATATATTGGTATAATCAAAATTATACCAATCCTGAATGTTGGAGAAAGGTAGTTGACGCCCCTAAATACAAATATTTAAAAGTGTGTTTGGCTCACTTTACAGGGTTACAGCATTTTGATGAAAAACGAAAAGGGCGAAATCTTAAAAAATATGACCCCTTTGATCATAAAAACTTTTTTAATGGTGTCATTCAAAAAATAGTAACAGTTATGTCTCCCTATGGGCCGGCAGTAGAGTACACAAGGATTAAAAACAAGCACTATCCTTCGTTTAATCTGATTGAAAGTGAGTTGGCGAAACATGCTGATAAAGTGAAAGATGGAGAAGTTATAGATGAGACGGATGCCAATAAAACTGTAGATCCATTTAAAACCTATAAAAATGTATATGATTTGATGACGATGATATCAAAGGACAATAGGCTCTTTTTTGATATATCATATGCTATTATGAATGAAAACCATGCAAACGGTTTATTAAGGTTCTTTGTATGGGCAAAGCTGTATAAGCCTATTGTTTTAGAAAGAATATTGTGGGGAACGGATTGGCCTCTTATTGGTGCCGAAAAAGAAATTAACAAAGGTTTATTTAAAACAATTGGACGAAGAATTAAGGTAGAAGGACGTTTCAAGGGGGCTGGTTGGGTTGCGTTCCTAGTTCCTGTGTTACTGCCTGTCGTTCTGAAAATTGTAAAACCGAGTGGAAAAGGGTCAATGGACTCCTACTCAATTTTTGAACCTTACAATGAGCACAATTTTCAATTCTTTAAATTGTTGAATGAATTAATTAAGCCTAAAACAGATGACCCTGATGAAACTGAATTTGCAGATGAAGCATTGAAAGGCTTTCAATATAGAGACTTAGGTGATTTTGGTTTAGAATTGTGGATTAGGTTTACTTATTTGAATACGATGCAGTTTATAGGTATGAGTGGGAAAGAATCCGATAAAAACCTAATGAGTTCTTTAGATAAAGTAGATGAAATTTTTACGAAATTAAAATCTAAAAAGTTGCTAAAAGAAAGAATACAGAAATTGAAATTTGAGATGGATGCTAAATCAGATGACTTTAATAAAGATAAGTTTGAGATATTTCTAAAATCAAACTTATTTAAAAGTGAATAGAAGTGAGAATACTTAAAAATATTTTATTAACACTATCAATAGGTTTTTTGATAAGTTGTTATCAACCAATTGGAGACATTACAGTGGCAAAAGATGGACATTTAGAAATTGATGTGGATTATTCTGTAGAATATTTGACGCATGGTTGGGGTGATTCAGAATATATCACAAATAGTGATGGCAGTTCTTTAGTTACATTAAAAATAGATGATGGGCAATTAAAAAGTAATAGAAAGTCGTTTTCAGATGTTCCTTTGAAGTCTTCTTTTAGAATTATTCAAGTGAATGAGGCCCAAGCTATTCTAAAATATGGTAGAGGATTCCATCTTGTTGATCTTGGTTCTGAATCATCTGAAAGGGTCTTCACTGCAGACCTAGATCAAAATAGTGGGAACGATACCTGGTTGGTGATTGATGAAGATGCAAAAAATTTTTATTGTAAATTTCGGTTATATGGGGGCAAAGAGAATAGGACTCAGATATTAAAATTAAACCTTGATACAAAAGAAGAACACTGGTACACACTTTCTCCAACATCTCGAGTAATACCTGGAAGTAATAATTTTCTAATTAAAACATATGCCATGGTAAAGAATAAAAAGAGTGGCTTGTCTTGGGCGCTGTTAAATTTTGATTTGAATGTAGCAGAGTCAAATGGAGGGATTGATTTCTTAAATGAAAAAGGTCTATTATTAGATGTTGGGGATATTAAAGTGGTTCCAGGAAAACAGGCTGCATTATTCCGCTATTACATAGAGCCTGTTGAGACTGTAGTTTACTCCTTGTCATGGGTTAATGGCGATGTAAAATTGATCCCAGTTGTACTTGAAGGTAAGTATTCTATTGATAATAGTACCTATGCATATGAAAATATGGTAGTATCACCAGATGGAAAACATGTTATACTTCACATAGAATACGAGAAAAAACGTGAATTTGCTCATGAACTATACTATAGCCCAATTGAGATTGTGGATGGTAAACTCGTGACTTATTTTAAAAAAGTATTTTCTACAAATGGAAGAACGTATCTATCGCAAATGACGTGGTCGCGAACAAGTGATTCATTTATGGCCCTTGAGCAAAGTACTAAACTTCATTATTGGGAAGTGACAGATTTCTTGAAATAAAACTTTGCTACCTAAAGTTTAAAAAAGGTCTTTTAGTTATAAAGAGGTGTATGTTTCGCCCGATGGTTTAAGCATTGCTTTGCTTGTAAGTAAAAAAGGTAAATGGGGTAAAACACAAGAATTATATTACAGTCCAGTTGAAGTAGTTGATGGAAAACATGTCACACTCTTTAAAAAAGTACTTGATGTTGGAGAGGAAAAGACAGTTACTGGGTTTACCTGGTCAAGAACAGGAAAAGAATTTGTAGTTATCTCAAACAATAGAATGTTGTATCAATTTGATATTGAAAACCTTAAGAAAAAATTGTTGTGAGTATTGGTTATAAACTTTATTACTAGACTTTGTTAAGTCTTAGCGTACAAATTTTTTAAGAAAGACATATGCAGAAAACTTTATAATAACCATATCAGGCATGCCCCTCTTGTCTCAGATCAAAATAAAGTGTGTATTAAGGCTGGAATTGACAAGTACTGCCCTTGACTATTTTGCAGTGAAATGCCGAAAAGTCTTGACTATTTTGCAATACATTGTAAATTAGTCATATGGATAGAATGCAAAAAGACCGGATATTAGCTGATTTACACAAAAAAATGGTGTTTTTGTGTGGTCCTCGTCAAGTGGGCAAAACATGGCTTTCAAAACAGATTTTGAAAGAGTATAAAGACCCTTTGTATCTTAACTTCGATTCAGAAGATGATCGAGAAATAATAGAAAATCGATCATGGCTACCTAAAACAGATCTATTGATTTTTGATGAACTTCATAAAATGAATGAGTGGAAAAATTATCTAAAAGGTGTTTTTGATACAAAAGATGATCACCTTCATATTTTGGTAACGGGTTCAGCTCGTTTAGAGACTTTTAGACAAAGTGGAGACTCGTTAGCAGGTCGTTTTTTTAGACATAGACTTCTTCCTTTTTCGCTTTCTGAATTATCTGGCTCGAAGTCCATGGGGTCAATAAGCCGATTAATAAGCCGCGGTGGCTTTCCAGAACCTTTGTTATGTAATGAGGAGGTTGATGCAAAGCGGTGGAGAAATCAATATGTTGACGGGTTGATACGTACTGATATTTTGGATTTTGAAAAAGTTCATGATTTTAAGGCGATACAAATGGTATTGTCTCTTTTACAGAAAAGAGTGGGCTCTCCTGTTTCGTTCTCTAGTATTGCACAAGATGTTGGTGTTGCGCCAAATACGGTTAAAAAGTATATAGAAATTTTTGAATCACTATATATTGTATTTAGAGTAACTCCCTATTCCAAAAATATTGCACGCTCAATATTAAAAGAGCCTAAGGTTTATTTTTATGATACTGCTATGGTAAATGGTGACGATGGTGCTTGTTTTGAGAATCTTGTGGCGTTGAGTTTGTTAAAGCATTGTTATGGCTTGCAAGATTATAAAGGGAGCCATGTGAATCTACATTATCTAAGAACGAAGGATAAAAAAGAAGTTGATTTTTGTCTGGTTGAAGAGGATGTTCCGCAGCTGATGATTGAGGTTAAAAATGGAAAGTCTGCATTGAGTAAAACAGTTGTTGAATTCAATACTAAATATAATATTCCAGGCATGATGCTTTTCAGGAATATAAAACATGAAAAAATTGAGCAGGGTATAGAGTTCAGAAAGGCTGAAACTTTCTTGAAAGAGTTGTATTTATAATCGCTACTTAAGTATTAACAACGTTTCTTCATAGTAATTGTGGTTCAGGCACTAGTCTGGTCGAGGAGCTTAGGTGTATTACGCCATACAACTTTGTACTAAAATCTCTCCTGTGTAAATCCTGTTTTACAATAAGCCTCAAAAGCTCTCAAATACTACTTTATGGTCATAATAAGAAATGAGGGCTCTATGAAACTTATTACTGGGGTAGTGGTTTTACTATTTATTCTCACCAGTTGCTTTAATGCTGGGGTGAGTGATACTAATCAAGAAACGGCAGAACGTGATGACTCTAATGTTGTTACCGTTAATTTGGAGATACTACTCGGACAACATCAGTTTGATAGTATTCGTTATGACGTCGTTTTAGACGAAGGTGATAACTTTGAGGGCTCACTTGATGTGGATTCTGATGATGCACAGGTTTCGATTGAGATTGAAGTTCCCTGGGGTGTAAAGAGCACTATTACCTATTATTGCTATGTCGATGATGTGGTAGCCGCAGGAAACAATGAGACTGTACAGACTGTTGTGGAGGCAACTATAGCCTCATCTCCTGACTATGTTCCTGTAGTTACGCACAATGTTTCTGAGTACAGTGTAAAGATAGATGAAAACTTTCAATTTGATTTTGAGGTTGATGATATATCTTCTTCCCTAAAATATGAGTATGACTTTTTAGGTGATGGTACCTTTACCAAGGTTAATCAGCATGTATATCGTACGAAAGGCTCCTATGATGCAGTTATAACAATAGATGATGGTATTAATGTTGTCATGGTACCTGTTGAGGTTATAGTGTTAGATCATGAACGGGCTACTGATGCTGAGTCAAGTGAACAGTCTGCTGCCTCAAGTGCCGATATAAGTTCATCGAGTGAGGAAGCGTCAACGAAGTATAGTATTCAATATATCAGCCCTATAGGTGGAGATGTTGTAGGAGCTGAAGTGATAGTTGCTGGTGACGAGGTTACGCTTTCTTATGTGGAAAAGCCTGGTTATCAATTTGAGACATTTGTAGTAGATTCAGGGAGTGCTATTCTTGACGGCTCTCTTCTTTCTGAAGTTCAATCAGATGTACTTGTTACAGCCTTATTTATTTCAAAAAAATATGTACTTAGTTTTGACGTGGTCGGCACTTGTGGCACAATAACATTGACGAACGGCCTTGAATATACGGTCGATGCTGAAGATCTAACTATTGAAACGACATTAGATGATAACTGTAATGTCTACTATTTTTCGGGTGATCTCAATATGATTGATGGGACCATTAATGGGATTTCGCATGATGGGCTTATGACTGAAAATGATACTCTTGTGGTGACGGTTACTTTTACAGAGGCCGTAATAGAACAAACAAATATTTCGATTGAGTGCTACCTCGATGGAACAAAGCAGGCGAGTTGTAATGAGATATTTGGTTCTGTAGAGCCTGCCCTGTTTACCTTGTCAGAAGACGATACTCACAAACAAATAATTCAGGTCTCTCATGTGGGGTATCAATTTATTGAATTTACTGCCCAAACAAATGTTCAAATTAAGGGCGATACAGCCATTTTTAAAGAGGGTTCTGTGCCTGGTGTGGTGAACGCTTATTTTGAAACTAAAGAGTTTGATATTACGGTTTTAGAAGGTGCTAATGGCACTATAACTCAATCGACTATTACTACTACCGTTGGAGTTGAAGAGACAGTGACGGTAAATGCATCAGCGAATTTAGGATATACCTTTGATGGATGGGACGTGATAAACTGCACCATTGCCAGTGGGTACGAGATGAGGGCAGATCAGGTGCGTTTTAGGTGTACTGATGAAGGATCTGTTGAGGCTCGTTTTAAAGGGTTGCCGCCTACGAGTATCAGTATTGATAACGGGCCGGGCACTATGGCGTTGGGTGCTTCAAATATAATCCTTAGTTACACAATCTTACCCAATAGTACACCAAATAAACAAGTGCTTTGGGCGTCGAGTAATGGTGATATTGTGCGGGTAGCAAATGGTGTACTCGAAGCGGTTGCAGGAGGGAGTGTTGATATAACAGCAACTACAGTAGATGGGGCCCGAACACACTCTATTTCAGTGATAGTAGATTCACTGTTGGATACACGAGTTGATGTCCTTGGTGGGAAAAAAATGTATAAAATAGTCAGGATCAATGATGTCGTGTGGATGGCAGATAATTTGGATTATAGAAAAAAAGGAAATTGTGGTGGGATGGGGGATGACCGTTGTGATGAGTTTGGTAGCTATTATCGCTATGATTCGGTTGCAACAGCCTGCCCTGCCGGATGGAGCGTTCCGAGTAAATCGGATTGGGAGAGCTTCGAGCAGTTTGTAGATGGAGATAATGGAGGGAGTGACAATGATGCAGGCCGTTCCCTTAAAGCCTATAGGGCAGGATGGACAGGTAACTATGCTGGGAATCCATATACATTTAATGCACTTCCCAGTGGTTATAGTACCTATACGGGGGCGCCAAATATGAGTGGTGCTCATTGGTGGTCTTCAACCTATCACTCAGAGAACGGGACTTTTAAGATACCAAACTATTGGACTGCTTCGATTTCGGGTGATGCCTTATCTATTGGCTATAATGTATCTGGTGATTCTTTACCACTGAGGTGTATTCAGGATTAGATGTTCAGGCAGAATATTGTATAATTTTTGGTACTAAAAAGGGCCACTCAACGAGTGGCCCTTTTGTATGGGGTCATTTCAAATTGTTATCGAAATAAAACAGGAATCTTTTTAGTAGAAGCTTCATTAAGAGAAAGGTCAATCAATCCTTTTACCAAAAGAGTATCAGTAAAAGGAAGAAGGGAGTCGGCAATCATTGCGTTTGTCATAGGGGGTATAGCAATGGTGATATTAAGATTTTTGCTATAGCTTCCATCCCATTCATAGCTCAATTCAAGAGCGGTGTTTGTCATCATTGATAGGCTCAGGGTAGCTGAAGTATCAACATCGGCTGTTGATCTAAAAGACCGGGTTATGAGCGTATCGGTTGTAATACTATCACTGCGGTCAAGATATGTGTTATAGAGGCTAAAGCTATAAGACGTATCGAGAGTTGGAGCAATAACATCTTTGAGTATAATAGTTTGTGCATCAGACCATTCAGACTGTTTGGTGTCAGTATATCCGATAACCATAAATTCATTAGTAGTGGCATCTTCAAAGCTTAGATTAGCTGAGATGGTTGCCGTGGTATCATGCATGAAATTAGGGTAAGATACGAGAGAGAAGTTGCTGTCTACACTGCTTTTTTTATAGATGTCATAGCCATCTACACCAGGGATACTATTCCATGTGAGGGTAATCTCATCAGTGCCGTAATCTACAAGAGTATCGAGACCATTATACGCCATTAGGCCAATAATGTTACCTGGCGTAGTAAGGTTCTCAACGGTGAAGGTGAGAGAAGTGTTGAGGGGTCTACCATAAATACTTGAAAGATTAATGCGGAGTGTATAGGCTCCTACTTCGCCCCAGTTGCCTTGTATAGCATAGAGGTACATGGTGCGGTTGTCTTCTGAGAATGCGTAGTCTGCGGCAATTGTAGAACCACCCGATGTGACAGTAATATGGTTGCGTTTGATTTTATCCAGATCAATAATATCTGAAAAGTTAACCTTAATAGTATCATTAGTTTTGACATCTGAGTTGTAGCTGTCTACAGACAAACTGTTTGCTTCAATTGAGAGAGTAACAGGGAGTACTTTCACCGATTCGTCGGGCTTGAGATTGCTTTGAGGTGCCGGGGTTGTGGCGGCATATTTGAACTCGCCAATTTCAAGTGTACGTGTTGATAGCTCATAGGTTTCTACTCGCTCAGGGAGATTTGAGAATGTATATATTCCGTTTGAATCAGTCTCTGTAGTGTAGTGCTTTTCTCTAAAATCACTCGTTTCTGGAAGTTGTAAATCAACAGTGACACCATGTGCAAGAGTTTTATTGTCATCAATGTCT
This sequence comes from Fibrobacterales bacterium, assembly GCA_051532035.1. Classification (GTDB taxonomy): domain Bacteria; phylum Fibrobacterota; class Fibrobacteria; order Fibrobacterales; family JAOPTW01; genus JAOPTW01. Next base: position 17,748 of record JAOPTW010000004.1, read on the forward strand.
GTGATTTTAACTGCGCCAGAAATTGTTGCAGTAAGAGTATGCATATAGTAGGTTTTGTCGACATCCGGGAGAACGGGGATCTCTGCATCACCCAGTGAATTCAGTCCGTCAATGGTGATCTCCATGGCTGCAAAGCCTGCCTTTTCAAGAGTAATGCCGTACGTTCCACGAGGGAGGTCTGCAATAGTCATGCTACCAAGTGAATCGGTGTAGGCAGAGGTTTGTGTGCCATCGATATACCAAGAGACTTTGGCAGAGTCAATGGGTTCGTTTGTCCCAATTTCTTTGATGATTAGATCAATTGAACCGGTGGTTTTTGATGATTCGTAGCCTTGCATAGCGACTTGTTCGCCACAGGCAAGAAAGATAAAAGTGGCAACAATAAGTGCCATGAGTGAAGAAAGCTGTTTCATGTGAGCTCCTGTAAATGTGTTGTTAAAATTCTTGTTATTAGTTGTATAAATCATATTCAATCTCCTTGATCCTATGGTAAAATTGATACTGGGTGAATGATTGAATCTGCAACGTTTCCTGCATGGTCAGTGAGACCTTTTATTATCAATGTATCTTCTGTAATTGCACTTGCATCAACATCAGCTGCGATATAAAAATTAAGAAGGGAACGCGTTGTTGTATAAGATGTAAGGGTTGCAGAAAAGAGGCCTGATTTTAAATAAGCTGTGACTTTGGTAATATCGAGGTCAGAAGTGTGATCAATGTATTGATAATCTACTCTTGTTGATACGTTACCTAAATTGTCTATTTGAGCATCTTCAATATATGATTGTATCGTAGTGGTTATTGCTGGATCAATAGTGTCTTTTAAAAGGAGCGCAACTGCTCTATCGAGAGACGATTCTTGTCCACTGTAAGTTGCTGTAACTTTGACTTCGGTAGTGTTTTGATTTGTAAAGTCATAGCATGTACTTGGCATGTTAAAATAACTATAACTACTCGAGACGTAACTGCATCGGGTAAAAGTGCCGGATGGGCTTTCTTTTGTATATATGTTGTACTGACTTACTCCTGAAATTCTATCCCAATTTATTCTTACACTTGATACATTTGCTGCAATTGATGTAGTGGTCCATATGGAATCAAGATCTACCCCAGTAAAACTCACCGGTATGACGTGTGAATTAGTTGAAATGTTGCCAGAAGCATCAGTGAGTCCAGCCAGTGAAATAACATCGCTGTCGATAGAAGAGGCGTCTTGACCTGCCTTGATACTTACTGATACGCGAAGTCTATAAGCACTGTACCATTCTACTGAGGTACCTAATATTGTTGGGTTATTTGTTACTACGACGGTTGGAGCTATTGTTGTGTCGATATCATTAGAAACATTTAAAAGAACAGAACCAACGATAGTGTCGCTAGAGGATTCGTTGAGTAGGCTTCCAACTACTGGTAAAGTACTGCTTGTAGTCGTTACTTGCGGCGCAACCGTATCCCTCAAAACTAATTCAGGAGCATTATCCAGCCCAGAAAGTTGATTGTCAAGTTTACTTAATACTTTAAATGAGTATGAACCACCATTGCTGAAATCGAGTGAATAATTGTAATAGTTATATGAAGGACGGTTCTGAGTGCCGTAGCGTGTATAGACTGAATCAAGGGGTGCCTTAACCCAGAACTCATAGCCATCTACAACAGGAACTTCACTCCACTCGAGTCGTACTGTTTCATCGTGGTCAATTACCTGTCCTGCATAAGTGTACAGTGTATCAACACTAATGTCATTAAACTCAATTTTTTTAATCTGAAGTTCAGTAAGTGCATTGCCTGCTAAGTCAGTAAGGCCAAGGAGCGTCAATGTATCTTCTCTGAGGGATGATGCGTCTTTACCCGCAGGGATATCAAGAGATACGATAAGGTATTTGCTACTCGACCATTCAAAAGATGGAGTAAGAAGTTCACCATTTTTCAAGATGTTGAGAGTTGGAGCCTTCGTTGTGTCGACATCGCCAGAGACATAAATACTTTGGGTCAAAACATTTTTTGCACTATCTGCAGTGCTGTTGTTGAGGTCGGTATAAATCACAAGAGGTGTTGTGTCGAGCGTAGGTGATGTAACATCATAGACATCAATAATGGGGGCCTCTACGAATTTTGATGTACCGTTTGAGGTGTAGCTCACAATCATAAAGTGGTTTGACTTACCTGCACTTAAGTCGAGTGATACAGAGGCTATTGTGTCGAGTTCTCCACTAATGGTGTTGGCTAGAGTAAAAAGACTATCATGGCTGGTTCTGGTATAAATTTCATAACCTGCAGCATTGGGTACATGGTCCCAGGTTGCTTGGAGGTAGCGAGTATCGTAATCGACTGAGTCTATGAGCGTATCAGGTGTGAAGCCCGTAATTGTTGCTGGTTGAGCAACATCCGCAACGGTAAACATAAGTGATGAGTTGATTTTTCCACCGTCAATACTTTCAAGAGAAATCCGGAGCGTGTAGTTGCCAGTTTCTCCCCAATTTCCAAGTGTTGGAGTAAGAATGAGTTTACGCGTTCCATTGGTGAAGAATGCGTTTACTGCAATAGTTGCACTGCTCCGCGTAACAGATATATCGCCTCTATTTATACGAGTTGTGTCGATGTCTTGTGAAAAAACAATCAAAACAGAGTCGTTCGAGTGTATCTCATTAGGGGCTTTGTCGACTGTTACGTTGGGAATAGCGATGGGCAACACTGCTGGTGGTATTGCAATTGCCTCCGCAGACTTTAAATTTTGTTGATACGGGAGGGTCAAAGAAGCATATTCAATTGCCTCTTTTTCAAAGTTGCGAGTAGTGAGGTTGTATTGTGCGATACCTTCGGGTATGTTATTAAAGGTATAGACGCCCAGTGAGTCTGTTATTGCCTCAAAATGAGTTGTTACAATACCAGGAGTACCGGTAAGCTCTAAATCAACAGTAATTCCAGGGGTTGGTGTTTTGTTTTTTTCGGAGTCTTCCATCTTGAGGATGCCACTGATCGATGCGCTGTTTTTGTGCATCAAGATAGTCTCATCATAGTCGCCGAGAATGGGCATTCTATTTGAGCCGGTTGAAGTGAGGTCAATACTGTCGAGGTACATGGCGGCGTAACCCGTTTTTTCGATGCTGACCGCATAGATTCCTCGAGGGAGGTCTGCAATAGAAACATGGCCAATAGAATCAGTCCATGCGTTATAGGATATGTCGTCAACAACCCAAGATACTTTGGCTGAGTCTAAACTGGTGCGTGTAGTGAAATCTTTTAGGGTAAGATCCACTGAACCCGTTGTTTTCGATTCAGTAAACTCCTGCGAAATTGTAGAGTCGGTACAAGAGAGAGTCCCGGCAATAAAACAAAGAAGCAAGAGCATCAGCGAGATAATTCTCATAGGTACTCCTTTTTTAAACGTTGATTAGCTATTAAACAGCAAAACTTTAAGTGGTTTTTGTGTTGGGGGGTAAGAATGCAATGTATGTATTGTTTATAAATAACAAGCCCCTCCCCTTTAGTCAAAGGTAGTAACTTGGTGGCTAATCTCAATAAAATGGGGAGTTGTAACCCGACAATTTGCATTACTAAAAGTAAGAGGAGTGCAAAAACTACCTGAATTCAGGTAGTTTTTGGGTCGACAGGGGGTTAAGTGTTACAACGTATTTTGAGGATCTATATCAACCTTCACAGAAACACTTCTCTGTGCAGCAATATTACTTTGGGTAATCGCCGAAGTGATAAGCCAGCGCAGCTGATTGAGGGCTGGTGCTTTAATCAAAATTTTCAAACGGTACTGACGTTTTACTACAGCAACAGACGCTTCTACAGGTCCAAGTACTTGCGCTTTAATTTGAGTGGCGCCGGCTTTGAGGAGTGAGCAAAGTTTGTTCGCTGCATCGCGAACTTCTTTCGCCTGTTTTCCCGTAATTTCTATGCCTGCAATCTTCGAGAAAGGAGGATAGTTAAGTCCACCTCTTTCACTGAGTTCTGAGGAGGCGAATTGAACGTAGTCTTGAGAAATGGCGTACTGTATAACGCGGTCATCGGGATTGTAGGTTTGCAGAATGACTCGTCCTGCACCAGAAGATCGTCCCGCTCTTCCCGATACCTGGGTGATGAGTTGAAACATGCGCTCGCTGGTTCTAAAGTCGGGTATGTTGAGCCCAGAATCGGCAGAGAGAATTGCCACCATCTCCACATTGGGGAAGTCATGCCCTTTGGCTACCATCTGGGTTCCAAGGAGAATGTTGTATTCGCCGGCACGGAAACTGTTCAATATTTTTTCACTCGCGCCTTTGCGCGCTGTGGTATCTCGATCCATGCGAATTATTTTGGCCTCGGGTACCCAGCTCGCGATTTCTTCTTCAGCCTTTTCGATAGCAGAACCGGCATAGATAAACTCCGTATTGCCACAAGCACAGGGAGTTTGAGTAGGATAGCACCGACTACAGTAATGACAGAGCATGGTGTTGGTTTTTTTGTGATATATTAACGGTATGTCGCAATCTTGACAGCTATGGGTTGTGCCGCATTCACTACAGAGCCTTGACGTGTGGTATCCCCGCCTGTTATGGAGGATAATCACTTGTTCGCCTTTGGCGATGGAATCAACAAGCGCTTCTCTTAACGGTATAGAAAGTACTTTGTCACCTTGGAGGTAGCGCTGTTTTTTCATGTCAACGATGGTGACTTTAGGGAGTTCTTGCTTATGGACGCGTTGATTAATTTCAAAGAGGGAGTAGTGCCCTTTGCTGGCATTGTGGTAACTTTCAAGAGCAGGAGTCGCTGAGCCGAGAATAACAGGGAATTGCTCGTTGTGGGCGCGGTAGAGGACGATGTCTCGGGCATGGTACCGAGGTGATGGATCCTGTTGCTTAAATGATCCGTCGTGTTCTTCATCTATAATAATAAGGCCAATATTGGTGAGTGGGGTTAGGGTCGCTGATCGAGTCCCCATGACAATACGCGATTCTCCTCTTAATATACGGAGCCAGCTCTCTCGTTTCTGCTTGTCACCAAGGTTTGAGTGGATGAGGTCTATAGGCTCGGAGAAAAACTCAGAGAACACTCGAAACGTTTGTGGGGTCAGTGATATTTCTGGTACGAGTATCAGTATATTTTTGCCTAAATTGAGCACTTTTTGGGCAAGTTCCATATATACTCGACTCTTTCCGCTTCCCGTCACCCCTTTTATGAGATTGCAACTATATTCCTGTTTCTGAACAATAGCTCCAAGGCGCTCAACAACGCTCTGTTGTTCTGTGGTGAGCGGGGGGAGTTGTAGTTTTTCGGTGGTAAGATCGAGGGTTCCATCCGAAAGAGTAGAATCGGGGCTGTTCTGGAGGCTCATTTTGTTGAGGTACTTATCAATTGCTGCAGGCCAAAATACTTGGAGTGTTTTATTGATAGAGGTAAGATTATTCAGGGCGGTTTTTTCAAGGAGCTCCATATACTCAGAAGGAAATATGTAGTGACTCGAGTGGGCGGTGCACTCTTTTACCTCAAAATTTGGAGTGTGAGTGTGAATTGAGAGGAGTACTCCAAGTTTGGTGCTATTTCTGAGCTCAATATGGACTACGCTTCCCCGAGAAAGTTTGGGGAAGTCTTTGTCTGAAATTCCATAGGTAAGGGCTTCTGGTAAGCCTCCGGGGATGGCGATTTCGGCAAAATGGGAAAAGAGTGGTGTGGTCACTGGATTGATGGGCTCAGATTTCATGGTGATTTCTAAAGTTAGAAAAATCATCCTATTAATAATATTTATAACCGCTTTTCAGTTATTTTTTTTAGATATTTGAAAGGTGCCATTGATATGAGTTTTTTGCCAGGAGAATGTTCAGGTGCCGGAGCGTCACAACAAAAAAGATGTAAGCATGATTTGCTTCTTTTTATTGTGAAAGATATCTGCTTTTCTGAATATTCCCCATGTACATTCTTATGATCAATAGCACACAATAGATGAACCTGAACTTCCTGGAGATATATTATGGGTATTTTTGATTTAGTAAAACCAAAGTGGCAACACAGCGATCCAAACGTTAGAATTAGAGAGATTAAAAACCTTGGAGAGAGCAATCAACCGATTATTGATTCGATTGCACAACGTGATAAAAATGCAGACGTACGCCGCATTGCAATAAAAAAAGTAAATAGCTTGGATGTGCTTATTGCAATATCCCAATGCGATGCTGAAAGTGATCTTCGCCAAATTGCGAAACAACGATTTTCTGAAAGCATAAATAAAGACCTTAAGAAAGAGAGTATTGATGTCGCTGCTCTTGAACTATTCAGTAAACTTGAAGATGTTAAATATATAGAAGACGCACTACAAAATGCCGCAAGTGATGCAGTACGCCTTGCTGCGGTTGCCAAAGTTGAAAAAGAGACCGTACTTGCCAAAGTGGCAAAGGAAGATACTGTCGAGGCAGTTGCAATAGCTGCCGCAGAGAAGGTTGCCCGTGTCAATTTATTAGAAGAGATTCAAAAATATTCTCGTCATTCTAAAGTACGAAGCATTGTTTCTAAAAAAATATCGCAAATTGAATCAAAAGATAAAGCGAATACTCACAATAAATTTGAGTCAAGAAAACGTGATGTTCTCCTTAAAACACTCAGTGACATCGCTGGTTCTGCAAATATCCATGATCGCCTTGCAGAAGTCGAGAGTATGTATGCCGAAGGAAAAAAGTTAATAACTGAAACAACTCAAGAGTTTACTAGTAAATTAGAAAAGAGTGTTTCAGGCATTAAACAGAAAATTTCTGATGCCGAAGCGACAATCAAAGCGAAGCAAGAAGAAAAACAGAGAAATGCAGTAGTCGCAGAAGAGTGTAAGGCAGAATGTGAAGCTCTTGAAGAGTTGCTTAATCTCGGGACTGATGCTATCACCAGTGATAAATTAGATTCTCAAAAGAGTGCCTGGAATAGTTTGGGTGAAAAATACAGCGAAACGGCAGTGTATGCTGAATACACAACTCGTTTTAATAAGACTCTTGAGCGTATTGATAATATGGTTCAAGAAGTCGTAGCAGAAAAACTGGGTGCTGAGAAAAAATTAGAGCGTCGTAACGATCTTATTGCACAGCTGGGACTCTTAAAAGAGGCCGTAGGTTCAAAGACCTTTCACAAGCAGATTCAATCTATAGATAGTAGATGGAAAGCACTTGGTGAAGCCGCTGATGCAGAGAAAGATCTTGATAATCAGTATCAATCTCTGAGAAAAGAATTAGAGGCTGAGTCTGATAAAAGTTACGAGGCGCACCGCGAAGTAGTTAAAGAGAGACTTTCAAAACTTGAAGGGATTTGTGCTGATGTTGAAGCTCTTGATGAAGATGGTGATTTTACAAAAATCATACAGACCCTTCGTGAAAAGCAGAATGTCTGGAAAGAGATTGTTGGTGATGATAAATCACAATTTCAAAAGATCTACACTCGATTTCAACAAGCCCTTGCTCGCTTTAACGAGATGCGTGAGTGGGAGTTGTGGCATAATGAAAAAGAGAAAAATAAACTCATCGAAGAGGCTCAAGTATTAGGTACGATTGAAGATGATAGAGAACTCTTTAAAGCAATTAATAGTTTGAAACAGAAATGGCGTGCTATTGGTCACGTACCTGCTTCACTGGTCGAAGAGATCTGGCAGCGTTTTAATGGGGCTCTTGAACCGCACATGGAGCGATGCACTGAGTATTTGAAACAACAAGAAGCTGAATTTGAAGAGAACTTTAAAATTAAGCAACGTATTGTTGAGTCGATAAAGAATGCTGTTGCAACGGTTGAAAACTGGAAAGAACAGTCTGATGTCGTTAAAAAGTTGCAAGAAGAATGGAAAAATACTGGCTTTGTTGCAAAAGATAAAGTTAAAGAGCTGCAAGAGCTCTACCGCAAGACATGTGATACTTTTTATGAGAAAAAACGTGAGTTTTTGAAGTCTGAAGATGATCGAAGACTATTGAATCTTGACCAAAAAGTTGCACTGTGCGAAGATGCTGAGGCAATTCAAGATTCTGACCAATGGAAAGAAACAACTGAAAAACTCAAAGCGCTTCAAACAGAGTGGAAAAATATTGGGCCGGTTCCTAAAGAACACTCTGATCCAATCTGGGCTCGGTTTAGAAAAGCGTGTGATGGCTTTTTTGAGAACAAACGAACCCACTACGAGAAGATTGAAGAGGGTCGTGTAGGGAATTTAGAGAAGAAAGTTGCACTGTGTGAGCGTCTCGAAAATGAAAACCTCGACCCTTCAAGTGAGCAAGATAGAGATTCATTTGAAGCGATTCGTAAAGAGTGGGAAACCATAGGTCATGTTCCTAAAGATGATTCAGATGCGGTATTCGAAAGATTTATCAAGAATTGTGATGAATACCTTGAACGTCAAATGGAAGTCGATCCAGAGGTGAAAGCTGAGGTAGAGACGAAAAAGGTACGAAAACGTGCTCTAATCAATAAAGCTCAAGAGTTATCTGAGTCTTCTGACTGGAAAGAAACTTCTGAAAAGTTGAAAGAACTTCAGACAGACTGGCGCAAAATAGGTCGGGTTGGTACTGAAGACCCCGAGCTTTGGAAAGAGTTTAGAGTGCACTGTGATGAGTTTTTTACTCGCAAACGTGAGACGTATGAAATTCTTCAGCAAAACCGAATCAATAATCTTGAAGGTAAATTGACGCTCTGTGAACAGGCTGAACGTCTTGCCGGACGTGAATACGATGAAGAAGTTGTTCGTGAAGCAAAACTCCTTCGTGATCGTTGGAAAGAGATTGGTGCAGTCCCTCGTAAAGATTCTGATAAGATTTGGAAACGATTCAATGCTGCATGTGATAAAGTTTTTGAGAAGAGAAAACAAGCTCGAGAAACCGAAGAAGCGTGATGCTCATCACATAATCTTAATGTAACCTTTTTTTAACGGCTATTGGAATTACCCAATAGCCGTTTTTTATTATCTTGTCCTCACTTAATCTTTTAAGAATATTGGGTATCATTTTTACGATTTTATTCGTTTAACTTCGTAGATTGTGGCTCTAAAGTGATATCAAAGGTGATATGAAACAGAAAAATTGGATGATGGTTGTATGGGGGCTTGCCTTGATGTGTGTTTTAATGTTGAGCTCTTGCCTTACAACACAACATTATAATAATGGTAAGACCCTTAAATCTGGTAAATCTGTCGTGGTATGGGGGGCGGGTTATCATAAATATCTTAAATGTACGAGTAGAGATTACCGGGTGAATGAGACCAATCAGGATAGAAAACCTAATACTAAAAAGTGTTTAGAGGCAGAAGGTGAAGAGATCGATGAAACCTATGAGCCTCAGGTAAGTCGCAAGTTTAGGTTGGGTGTTCGTGATAATTGGGGCCCATTTCCAGGTCTAGATATCGGATATTCATTCGAAGCTCTGGGAGGGGTTGAATTTGATGGTCGCCTCGCACTGCCTTATGTGATTGAAGAATTGAACCACTCAATTTCAGCGGGTTGGGTTATTGGTAATTGGGCAGATAATACCCTTTTTATGGAGTATGCGTTCTCCAAAGACTTTTTAGCCACTAATCTGTATATCAATATTCGGGAATCGTATGTGGCAACTCAGACATATGATCTGGATATTGATGGGGGTGAAGATGATGTTTTTATTCATAACCAAAAGTGGGTTACTCAGCTAGGTTTTGGAATGCGTTATGAAGGAACACGTCGGTTTCTCTTGCCTAATATATTTTATGCACATGGGACCATAACGGCTCCTGCCTTTAGTTTTGTTGACCGGATTGAAGGTGATATGAAACCAGTCTATCAATTTTCACCAAGTGTGGGAGTCGGATGGACTTATTAAAAATATGGAGTATGGTACTCCTGGTAATTACAACGGGTAGTGCACTTGATTCGACCCTTCCTAACTCTCTTAAAGAAGACTCCAATAATGGTGTTCAAAATGTCCAAGTTATAGATTATACAACACTCACAGATACTCTAGGTGGAGACGCAGGCGATGATACTACAGTGTCAAGAGCTGATTCGGTAGTTGTTACTGGTGCACTCCTTAATGGCACAACAGGAGAAGGCTATGCACTACGGAGTGTGATGGTTGGTCCCGTGGGTAAAAAAATTATTACTGATGAAGATGGTTTTTTTGAGATTACTCTTTCTCGGGTTGATTCACTAAGCTTTTATGTAATTGACGATACTCTTCAGTTGGAAGAAAATATCTTTCCTGTTGTAGATTCTCTCTCTTTTGTAAATGTAATTCTCAAGGTGGGGCAGAGCGGACAGCAAATGGAACAACCTGATTCTGTTGACATGATAGTTGTAGCAGAACGTGGCGCAATTCATGATCGTAAGAAGGTGTCGAGTTTTAAAGTGACTCGAAGTGAAATGCAGGAGGTGGCTGGCACTATGGGAGACCCAATGCGCGTTATTGGTTCTCTTCCTGGAGTTACGATGCAGAGTGATCTCAGTGTACGAAGTTTTGTACGGGGTGGAAAGGCCGAAGAGACGAGAGTTTTTTGGAATGATGTTCCGTTGTTACAGCCATATCATATGGGGACGATTTTCTCCATTTTTAATATGGAGCATATAGACAACGCAGAGCTTTATACTGGTAATTTACCCATTGATATGAATAATGCACTTTCAGCGGCCTTAGTAACTGAAAACAGGAAGCCCCCTAAGGACTCTCTGATGGGATTCAATGAGCTCTCGTTTATGCGTACTAACATGTATATTGGCGCACCCTTAACAGATAAACTTTCAGCAGATATCTCTATTCAATATTTTCATTGGGATTGGTTTGTAAAACGTGTAGGTGACATAGTTACGAGTGGGGATAGTAAACAAAAAAATGGTTGGGATAAGGCAAAAAAAATCTTCGCTATACCAACGTTTATGGACATTCAAGCGGGCCTTGAGTATGCAGTAAATCAAAACCTTACACTTAATTATAGAGGTCTCTATGCCGTCGACTGGTTTTACGTACTCGATCCTCTCGATATTACGAGGGAGATGGGCAACGATACTTTACATCTCGATTCTATTGATACTTTAGCGTATGTTGGAGTAGATAATTGGGTCCATACTATAAGTGCTGATTATCGTGTAAGTGATGATTGGAAGTTGAAAGCAGGTGTGGCGTATCAGTCACAAAAGTGGGATATTCAATTTGGGGGAAAGGGTGATAATATTTTTACCAATCCAAAATTTGATCTTAAGCGTTCAGCCTTTCATGCTAAGGTGAATAATGTCTTTACTCCCAATGAAAAACATGTGGTAAGTTTTGGTGCCGCCTTTGATTTGTGGATGCAAGAGTATAATTCATTTATTATCAGGCCGTTATACGAAATTTTTGTGAATGGAAATTATGATGTTGTTAAAATGATTGGAATGGATCTCCCTGAGGGTAAAGTTGTTACTGTAAACGATGGTGGTACTGCCAACCTCGTAGACATGGTTGGTCGAATTCGGTTTGATCATAGAGGTAAACGAAATCAGCAGTTTTATGCACTCTATGGTGGTGATAAATGGACAGTAAATGAGGATTTACGAGTTGACCTAGGGCTAAGGCTTGAGTATGGAAGTGGGACAGGGGATGGGTTTCCTTCGCCCCGGGCTGCATTATTCAAAAAAATTGATGAACAAAATGAATTGACTCTCTCTATGGGTCTCTACTCACAAAATGATATACCGTATTATATGCTTGATCAGAATTCAAAGTTGAAATCAGAGAAAAATATTATGGGAGAGGTTGAGTGGAGTCATGATTTTACTCTGCGATATCGTTTTGAGTGGAGAACTTATGGTAAGTATTATTTTGATCTTGTCGCGGCGCATGCAACGAATCATCCTTTGCCTAAAACGCGCAATGAATTGGTTAATACTATTACCCATTTTTATCATACTTTGGGTAAGGATGAATTTATTTCAGATAACCAGGATCAGATGATAAATAATTTTCTGAACGAGTTCGAGATGAGTGACACTCAGGTTGAAGAGATATTTGGTGAGTCTGGTAATATTTCTAACGATTTAAAAGGCCTTTTACAATATAGCGAAATAGCTTATGATAATGAGGGGACTGGCTATGCCCTCGGCTCTGAACTTTTATTTAGGTACGACCCTAATACAGTATGGAGAGGTTGGATTTCTGCAGAAATAAGTACTTCTCAGCGCAAAGATAGTGATGAGGGGATTTGGTATAATTTCAGTGATTTTCGACCGTGGGCTATAAAATGGAATAATTATTTCAATATGCCAAATGATTGGGAAATTGCATTTAGATATACTATCGCAGGGGGGAAAGCGTATACGCCATTTGAGCAAAATTTTGAGGTTCCTGAGGGAGAGGTGCAAGATACAATTATGGTGATAGGAAAGAAAAATTCACAGTGGTATAATATGTATGAACGACTAGATATTTCGCTGGCGCAGAATTCAACCTTTTTTGGGTTACCGAGTAGAACTTATATGGAAATTTGGAATGCTTTTAATGCGCCAAACTTTCTTTTACGAGATTCAGAAACAAACAAAGTGGTAACGTTTGAACCCAACCTTCTTGTCCCAACTATCTTTTTTGGTTGGCAATTGAGGTGGTAACAAGCGTAATAACGAAGGATTACTATGTTAGATTATTTAGATCAGGGTGGAGTATTCATCTACCCTATTATTATCGGATCAATTTGGGCCTTTACCCTTATCTTTGAACGGCTCTACTTCTTTAAAAAGAAAGTATCGAAGTATCAAAAAGAGTTTGAGGGGCATCTTACCACCTTAAAAGCCAGTGGCGGGGAGGCAGTCCTCACGCAATTAGAAACCAATAACGGTTTTGTGGCGCAGCTACTTACTGCAGCTTGGAGTGACCCCCACGCCGATATGACTAAGGTTGAACGACGCGTCGAAGAGGTGATCCACAAGCACATGCCAGAGTTTGATAAACACATTAGCACTATTAGTATGCTTGCAGGGGTTCAGCCGCTTCTTGGGCTCCTCGGGACTATAACCGGTATGATTGCTGTATTTGCCGTTATATCAACTCAAGGAACTGGTGATCCAAAAGCGTTAGCAGACGGTATTTCGGAGGCGATGATAACAACGCAAGCAGGACTTTGTGCGGCAGTACCCATACTTATTGGGCACAACTTTTTACGTAATCGATTTAAAAATGTACTCTATGCCATACAGGCTATTTGTGCAAAAGCCCTAGATCAGAGATCATAGTAATGGCACTCGAAAAAGTTTTTAACGATATCGCCAGTAAAAGTGATGAGGATAGCATCAATCTCTCTCCAATGATTGATATGATATTTCTGCTACTGCTCTTCTTTATGGTGACGACAACCTTTGAAAAAAATGCAGGAATTGAGGTTAAGCGTTCTGACTCTGAATCGGCAACCCACTTGCAAAAAGAGCGGCTCACAATAACTATAGACTCTATGGGTGGCTATTGGCTGCTTGAACAGTCTCTGAAGCTGGGTGCGATAATCACTCAAACCCAAGAGTGGTTTGAGGGTAATCCCGAAGGTATGGTGCTTATTATACCCGATAAAGCGGTTAAGATGGACTCATTTATTCAACTGATTGATGAATTGAATATTAAGAATATTTCCAATTTTGCTATTGGAACCAATCCACCGGCTCAGAAGAGATAGGTTCGCTATAATTCATGGTTCGTAATTATTTAAACCGATATCGGTATCCATTTATAGGTGCATTGATACTCCACCTCCTTCTCTTTGGTGGGTTTCTTTTGGCGCCCGAAAAATCGGAACCTCCTGTTCGGCTAGTTAATTTTCAAATGCTCAACTTAAAACCCCCAAAAGAGCCCGTCGTTTCAAAAAGGCCTCCCAAGAAACGGAAAAAAGTGAAGCCTAAGAAGGTGGTTAAAAAGAAGGCTACCCCGAAAAAGAAGAGTGAGTTTGCCGAGAAAAAAGTTGAAAAGCCAATTGAAGAAACCGTAGAAAAACCGGCACCAGTCCTTGACCCTGATCCAGAACCGCTCCCTGATCTTCCGGCGATTGTATCAGAATCGGCTCTCGACAATAAAAGTGTTAAGCCCTTTGGCAATAAACGTCCTCACTATCCTCAGTTTGCACGCGATGCAGAAATTGAAGGGTGGGTAAAACTTAAAGTGTTGGTAAATAAAAAAGGACGTGTAACTCAGGTGAAGGTTGAGAAAGTTATTGGTCATAAAAGTTTTGCGAAAGAGACAATCAAGGTGGCTAAAAAATGGCGCTTTCCTCCACTTACGGCTAAGGGGAGAAGGGTTGAGGCGTGGATTTCACAAACTGTTCTTTTTCAGCTTACTGATTAGCAGTTATTCTCTTGGTTTCTGCTAAACTATCACAGTATCACAGACCTGAAATAAATCATATCAAGTGTGTGAAATTGTGGTAAATCAAATGCCGGGCCTCTATTTAGTTCATATACTATGATAAACAATGAGCGGTAAAGTAATCAATGTCGTACGAAAAAGAACTCCAAGAATATCACCTCACTCCTCGGGGTTGGGAGCAGGGCAGCTTTAATAGTTCAAGTGGTTTTCATGACTCGGTTCAAATTCCTAAGGATCGAGTACTCACTCTTGGATGTGCCGAAGAACGAGACTATGGTGAAGACCCTCCAGAATACTCTGAATCGACTTTGTGGAAGAGTGACGATGAGTCAACAATCCTTGCCTTTAAGAAAGAGTTTGGCGAACGACCCAATTGGTATGGGTATAAAAAAATGGGAATTATTTAAGGGCGTCTCAAAAAGATCATTCACTAATCACTGTCTCGGACGCATGGATTCAACCTTCTATTTTTATATGAAGAGATAGGGGTTTCAAGACTGATTATTTCGATAATAGCAAAGATATCTGCTTATCACAAAATCACCATATTAGTTTATAATTAACGTATAATTTAATCATGTTATAGGGCAAAAATGCCCTTTGTTGACGAAAATAGTGAACAAAGTTGAAATAAGCCCTGTCTGTAACTTTCAATAGTGTTCAAAACTAGCTAAGTTAATGGGCAAGGAGATAGTTGTATTATGTTGGGAAAATCAAGTTTGTTTAAAGTCATATGTTTTTTGGTAGTTATATCGGGAATGGTACTTCCTGCATTTGGAGAAAGTGCTCAAAATGCTACGGTAGAACAACTCAAAATTGGCATTGACGATACTTTTTTATCAAAACACATTGATCTCGATATTCAGTTAAATGATGAAACAGGGGAACCCATTACCCTCAAAGAGGCTGGGCGGGGTAAGCCTATAGCTCTTGCTCTTGTGTTTTATAACTGTAGTTCTATTTGTAGTCCCTTTCTAAATGCTATTGTCGATGTGGTACATAATTCACCTGCACACCTTCAGCCTGGCGAAGATTACACAATAGTTGCCGTAAGCTTTGATACTCTCGATACCTGGGAAATTGCCAAGGCCAAAAAAGAATCTTACATGAAAATGCTGGGTGAGCAGAAGGTTATTCCGGACTCAGGCTTTAGGTTTTTAACCGGGAGTCCTGAGAGTATAAAAAAACTGACTGAATCAGTTGGGTTCTACTATAAACAGGGAGAGGATGGGCAGTACCAACATACTACAGCTCTTATTGTTATCTCTCCAGAGGGGACAATCTCTCGCTATCTTAAGGGTTTACGCTTTTTACCCCTCGATCTCCTTATGGCGGTCAATGATGCCTCAAATAATAAGTGGGGACCTACCATAAATCGAATTATAAAGTTTTGTTATGCAAAAGACCCCGCAGGGAGAGGCTACTATTTTGACTTTCTCAAGGTTTTTGGCATACTGATTATCCTTACCATTGGGATAACTATCACCAGCCTTACAATCATTATTAAAAGAAAACAAAACATCAAAGGAAAATCATAACTATGAGTGATTCAACACAAAAGAAGACTCCAAGCTTTTGGGAGAGTCATACCAGTTCACGGTGGAATACCGGGATTATGAGCTGGATTATGTCGACTGACCATAAGCGTATTGGAATCCTCTACGGATTCAGTATCTTCTCACTGTTTCTTCTTGCAGCTCTGCTGGGTTTGACAATTAAACTCCAGAAGCTCTACCCCGCTGCAGATGGGTGGCAAATAATACCTCCCGAACTCTACGGGCAGGTGTTTACGCTTCACGGTGTGATAATGATCTTCCTCTTTATTTTACCCGGTGCTCCAGCAGTTATTGGTAACCTCATACTGCCACAGCAGCTGGGGGCTAAAGATGTTGCGTTCCCTCGGGTGAATCTATTGTCACTCTGGATTTTTTGGACCGGCGCTATTCTTGCTATCGTAGGGGTACTCGCTGGCGGTGCTGATACTGGTTGGACTTTTACTACACCATACTCAGTGACCACCAAAACCGTTTCAATGTTTGGTTTTCAGGTTGAGTCGGTTTCACTGGTTCTTTTTGCTGCGTTTGTACTCGGCTGGGGAACTATTCTTACGGGCATCAACTTTATTATCACCATTCACCGTATGCGTGCAAAAGGCATGGGCATGTTTCAAATGCCTATGTTTAGCTGGGCTATCTATTCAACCAGTTGGATTCAAGTACTTGCAACACCCGTTGTAGGTATCACACTCCTTCTTCTGATTATTGAACGAATCTTACCCATTGGTATTTTCGACCCAACCAAAGGGGGCGATCCTGTCCTCTTTCAGCACCTGTTCTGGATCTATTCTCACCCTGCAGTATATATCATGGTACTTCCGGTAATGGGTATTGTGTCTGAGATTGTTGCAACTAACTCTCAAAAACCACTCTTTGGCTATAAGTCGATGGTCTTTGCACTTATGTCTATCGCTGGTGTTGGCTATCTCGTTTGGGCTCATCACATGTTTACAACAGGTATGAGTGATTTTGCTAATGGTGTATTTTCATTCCTTACCTTTATGGTGGCTATTCCAACAGCTATCAAGGTGTTTAATTGGATTGGCACCATGTATAAGGGGTCGATTCGGATAACTCCCGCAATGTGTTTTGCTCTTGCATTTATCTTCAACTTTTTGATTGGTGGACTCACTGGTATGTTCCTCGGTTCATTATCAACATCGATCTATGTGCACGATACTGAATTTATTGTTGCGCACTTTCACTATACTATGTTTGGTGGGGTGGCATTTGGTCTTATCGCTGGAGTGTTTCACTATCTCCCAAAATTCTTTGGTAAAATCTATAACTTCAAAGCAGCCTATTACTCATTCGCCTTACTATTCATTGGGTTTAATGCAACCTATATTCCGATGTTTATTCTGGGTATGAAAGGGATGCCCCGTCGGTATCACACGTATCCTGATATTCCAGAGTATGTACTGTTGCAGCAACTCTCAACCTACGGTTCATGGATAATGGGGCTTGGTATCTTCCTAACATTAGGGACTCTGTTATATACGGTAATCAAGGGTAAGAAAATGACTCAGTATAATCCGTGGAACTCGTCGACACTCGAGTGGCAAACTGCTACTCCTCCTTCTCTCTTTAACTGGGATGAAGAACACGAGCCACAGGTTATTCGTCATCCCTATGATTTTGATGCCTTCCGTCAGGAAGTAAAAGATGGAATTTCAAAAGGAGAAAATGATGAGTGATCATATGGAACACTACGATGAAGAAGGGACACGCCTCGGCTTTTGGCTCTTCCTCTTTACAGAACTTTTCCTCTTTGGTGGTATGTTTGTTGTGTATGCAACCTACCGTTTTAAATACCTCGAGGATTTTAAAATTGCAGCAGGAGAGTTAAATACTGGTATTGGTTCACTCAATACGGTTATTCTTCTTGCGAGTTCTGCAATGATTGTAATCTCGTTAGCTGCACTTAAAAATGGTGATAAAAAGCTCGCCAAAAGATTGCTCATTGGGACCTGGGCGTGTGGTGCGGCATTCCTAGTCATCAAAGGTTTTGAGTGGAATGCAAAATTTGGTCATCACCTCTTCTTGCAACTCAGAACAGAAATTGACGCGGGTCATGGGTCTCCACTTCTGAATCCAGGGGCAGAAATGCTTCCTCTTGGTCAGGTGGTTTTCTTTGGGCTCTATTTTATAATGACTGGTGCACATGCTATTCACGTGATAATCGGTATGATCTGGATGACGGTAGTATATGGTTTGATAAAAAAAGATAAAGTACGCAGTGATCATAAAGCAGGGCTTGAATTTGTTGCTCTCTACTGGCACTTGGTTGACCTTATCTGGATTTTCCTTTTCCCACTCTACTACTTAATAGCTTAGGAGATTACAATGAGTACAGAACATTCCCACTCGGCAGAAAAAGAGAGTTATCTCACCCCCACACTGGTCTTCCTCAACCTTTTTGGGTTGACCATGATTACAGTGCTTCTCTCAGGAGCCATTGAGTCAAATAAAGGTTCGCTTTTTGCAGCACTATTTGTTGCGTGTATAAAGGCGTTTCTTGTTGTTCACCAATTTATGCATGTCGGTCATGAAGGTAAGTTATTTAAAATTTTTATTGGCATTGCAGTAGGGACGCTCATATCAATTTTTGTACTGCTTTTCACCGATTACTTATATAGATAGAGGTTAATATGGATTATATACAGGCATCAAGTTTTGCAGCAGATATCGACAATACTTTCAATATTATTTTGGGTATTTCGCTCTTCTTTCTCGTTGCAATAACTGCATTTATGATTTATGCTGTGATCAAATACAGCAGGAAAAACAACCCAAACCCAGATAATAGCCATGGAAGTGTCCCTGCCGAAATTATCTGGACAGTGATACCAACCCTTCTCGTGATTCTCATGTTCTGGTATGGCTATGTGGATTATAAAAAAATGAGAGATGTTCCAGACGATGCAATGCAAATTGATGTTGACTCGGGAATGTGGTGGTGGAAATTTACTTATCCTAATGGACTCGAGCAAATGAGTAAAGATGGATTGACGATTCCGGTGAATACCCCAATCTATGCTCCATTACACTCAGTTGATGTGAATCACTCATTTTATATTCCACAATTTAGAGTTAAAATGGATGCCATACCCAAGGCAGTTGGCGAGCCGCTTAACTATACATGGTTCGAAGCAACAATGACGGGGACTTTTGACCTTTACTGTGCAGAATACTGTGGAATCAATCATTCACAGATGATTACCAAAGTACACGTACTGGCTAAAGATGAATTCGATGCGTGGTATGCTCAAGCGAAAGTTGCAAAAGAGGCTGCCGCCAAATCTAATCCAGGTGAAACGCTCTATAATTCAAAAGGATGTATCGCTTGTCACAGTACTGATGGGTCGTCAGGTGTTGGCCCAACTATGCTTGGTCTCTATGGTAAAAAACGTGAGGTTACAGCGGGTGGTAGCGCAAAAGAGGTGTCGGCTAATGAAGAATATCTGATGCGTGCAATACTCAAGCCAGGGGCTGAAGTAGTAAAAGGCTTTCAGCCAATAATGCCGCCTACGATTAAAGATGCAGACGAGGCAAAGCTTATCGCTGATTATATCAAAGGGCTTTCAAGTGTTTCAATTAAAGGCGAAGAAGCTGCTCCTGCCCCCGTTAAAGAATCTATAAAAGAAGAAACTCAATCGAAAGGTTCTTCTGAAATAGATGGTGCGGCGGTTTATAGTGCAAAGTCGTGTGCAGCGTGTCATTCTCTTAATGGTACTGCCGGCGTAGGCCCGTCGCTCAAAGGAATCTTTGGTGCAAGCCGTACTTTGGTAAAAGAGGGTGTTGAGAGAGAAATCACTGTCGATGAGGCCTATGTGGTTAAGTCTATTATAGATCCAAATACAGACATCGTTAAAGGGTATAAAGGTATGATGCCTCCAACTCAAATCAGTGATGCTGAGCTTAAAGCTGTGGTAGCATTTTTGAAAAAACAGAAGTAATATGAATGCTGCTGGTATGGGAGTTATGTCTGTTAAAGACTATCTAGAGCTATTTAGAGTGAAGCCCATCTCACTGCTTTCAACAGTTATTATTTTAGGGTATTGGCTCGGGCTTCCGCCTCAAGCCGATATCTCTTGGGTTCATCTGCTTCTTGCAGTTGTTGCCCCATCAATTGCCGCTTCTGGCACCTTCGCACTCAATCAATACTATGAATACAAAGCTGATGCTCAAATGAAGAGAACTCAGCATAGGCCCATCCCGTCAGGGCGGATCAAACCTCAACTCGCTCATATCTTAGGGTATGGTGTATTTGTCTTTGCTCTCGTGGTCCAGTGGTTTTTTGTCTCTCAGGAGGCTGCTATTGTTACTGCGCTTTGTGGCATTACGTATGTATGGCTCTATACACCACTTAAAAACCTCTCGGTATATAGTACAATCTTTGGATCTATTCCTGGTATGTTCCTCCCGCTTATTGGGTGGTTCTCAATACAGGATAGTTTTTCAGGTTTGGTCATTTGGATGGCAGTTATGCTCTTTGTATGGCAAATCCCCCACACACTCGTTATCTGTTATCGGCATCAATTAGACTACAAACGGGCGGGCTTTAAGCAACTCCCCTTTGTACATGGTGATGCGGTAGCTTTTAAACAATTGGTCTGGTGGTGTGTCATGAAGTTGCCACTGAGTCTCATGCCATTTGTTTTTGATGTTGCTGGTGTTGGATACTTAATCGCGAGCCTCTCCATTGGATTGCTCGTTGTGGTCTATGCATTAGCACTCAGTTTGTATCCTTCAGAGAAGAGTGCCAAAACATTCTTTTTTATCGATTTGGCATATCTGCCTGTGTTGTTTATTGCTGTTATCGCGCTGTAAAGTAAACAGTATTTTCAATTAAATCTCTCATTTAAATAAAAAAATATTTGACCTCTTTATGTGAACACATTTAGGTATAAGACTACTAAATGCTTGTAATTACGCATTGTATCAAGAACATGGGGCTCTGGGTTTAATTTTCTTGGGGTGTTGTAAAAATGATAGGAAATTAAATCAGAGGACAAAATAGTATGGATGGGTTAAAAAACTGTATTAAGATTGTTGTGGTGTTTTTATTGTGTATGACGACGCTCTTTGCAGAAAAGGTGACGATTACTGTTGATGCGGGCAATTCATGGAGGGAGCTCCCCCATTACTGGTCGCGCATTATAGGGACAGGACATGCTGGTCTATTGTTGGATTCTGCTCTGCAAGACCATATTAAGGATGGTGTTGAAAACCTGGGAATTCAGGGAGTACGTCAGCACGGTACCTTTCATGAAGATGTAGGGATATATTCTGAAGTAAATGGGCATGCTATCTATAATTGGGAGAGGTTCGATTCTATTTATGATTTCCTTGGTGGTTTGGGCCTCGTTCAAATACTTGAACTCGGCTTTATGCCGGCTGATTTAGCTGAAGATTCAACACTCACTATAATGAAATGGAATGCTATTACAAGTAAACCTAAGGATTATGTTAAGTGGGGGGCATTAGTAGAAGAGGTTGTTCTGCATCTTAAGCAACGATATGGAGAGGATTTAGTAGAGAGTATGCGTTTTGAGGTTTGGAATGAACCCGACCTTAATCACACCGAGGGATTCTGGTCGGATGGGACGCAAGAAGAGTATTTTGAACTCTATAAATATGCTGCTGAAGGAATTAAGCGCGCTCATTCGACTGCTAAGGTTGGTGGCCCAACACCGAGTGGGGCTGGAAGAATGCATTGGATATCGGAATTATTAACCTATACGCAAGAGAATTCAGTTCCTATTGACTTTGTGACCTATCACACCTGGCATGAATTTGATAAAACAATTGATGCTCATTTTGAAGCGCTTGACATCGTAAAGGGCTTCTCAGGCTATGATCACTTAGAGAGTATTAATACCGAGATGGGGCCTACCTGGCAGTTTGGAAGAGAAGTCCAGCCTCATGAAACAGAAGTAGGTGCTGCCTTTTATGCAAAGATAATTTCTGATATTTCGCGAAGAGTTCATAGTGATGATGTTCCCTTCCCCTTTGCCTATGCTTGGTGGGTGCTCTCTGATGTTTTTGAGGAAGGAACCTATTTTGAAGATCGCCCATTTATTAGCTGCATGGGTCTTACAACTCGAGAAGGCCTGCACAAGCCAATCTACAATGTATTCAAGATGCTGCATGCTATGGGGGATAAGCAAATACAGTTTAATAAAATAAGTGGCCCAGAGGCCGTTAATGGATTTGCTTCTACCCTGGGTGATACTGCCATATCAATTTTGGTATATAATAGTACAGCAGAGTACAATCCTGATGTTCTTTGGGAGGACACTGTTTTTAATCCTTTTCCTTATACCCAAGGAGAAGACCGAATTGAAATCACTGTAGATAATATCTTATTAGATACAGCGATAGTTGTTATCACTCAAGTTGATAAAATTCACAGCAACGCATATACCGTTTGGGAAGATCAAGGCCGTCCCGTAATGTCAGATATGTCTGTGGACAACTGGGAGAGTCTTTATGATGCGTCTGTCCTTGATACCCTAGCCATAGATTCTTCATTTGTTATTCAAGATGGCTCATTAACTTATGTCATTGACCTTCCCAGAGAAGGTGTGGCGCAGCTTATTATTAAGCCGAGATCTGTTTTGGAACAGACGCTAGAGTCGAGTTCGGAGAAATGCATCGAGTTGAGTTCAGAATTAGAGTATAGCAGTGAGGAGTCTTCTGATACTTCTGATACTTCTGATACTTTTGATTCAAGCTCAGAGAATGGTTTTTCGAGTGAACTGATGGATAGTTCTAGTGATGGGGTAGTGAGTTCGGATCACGAAACGAGTGTGTCTAAAGGTCTTTCATTACGTAATATACGTCTAATACAAACCAATAATCATATTACTCTGTATAGTGAAATTAAGCGGGCGGTAGGTCGTGCAACTCTTTACACCATACATGGTCAAAAGGTACTATCAGTTTCATATACAAGTGGTAGAGTTGGTATGAGTACTAACGACCTTGTTTCGGGCTTGTATGTTGTTAAACTTGAAGGAGATATGCTCAATATGTTGGTGCCAGTTACAATTCAGTAATATTGTTGTAGCAACTATATACAATAAAGTAGTGTTAATGTCTGTTATTCCTGTTGCGTTTACAAATCCCTATGGGTATCTCAAAGGTAATTTTTTATAATAGTGTTCAATAAAACAGACTAATATTTGACACTAGGACCTCAATGACATCTCCGGGTACATGGGTGAGTTGGAATGAAAACATCCAACATCCATTTAAACAACTACTTTGTCCATCTTCTGAAGCTGAGCTGGTATCTGCAGTAAAAGCAAATAGTTCGACCATTCGAGTTTTTGGCGAAAAAAAATCTTCTGCAGATATTGCTGCTGGTACTGATACGCTTATTTCACTCTGTAATTACACGAGTATCATTTCTGAAGAAAGTGAAAAAATGCAATTGACTGTCCAGGTGGGGATAGAACTGAAAACTTTGATTAATGAAGTAGAAAATCGCGGATGGGCTATACCATGTCTTCCAGATATCGACGTTATTACTCTGGGTGGTGCTCTTGCAACAGGCACTCATGGTACGGGAAGAGAGGGGCGCCTCCTCTCTGGATATTTGTGCGCCATGAGAGTTGTCCTTGCTTCAGGCGAAGTATTAGAACTTGATGAAAGTGATGAGCGCTTTGATGCTTTTAGGCTCTCTATAGGTATGCTGGGTATAACCTCAACCGTTACTTTCCAGTGTGTGCCACTCTATAATCTTCTTATTGAAGAACGGCCAGTTCACGATAATGAATGGATCCCAAATTACAAGAAATTATTACAAGAGTATGAGTTCACACGTATATTGTGGATTCCTCATACTGATCACGGCTATCTTATTACAGGTGACAGAAGAGAGAATGCAGATGGAGTAGAGCTTAAAAAAGCTCCGTGGTGGCATAAGTATCGCCGGACTGCCTCTGTGATGCTCTACAAATACACGACTGCTATGCCGAGACTGACTGTCCTTGCCAATAAAATATTACAAAAACTCTTTTTTACCTCCTTCACAAGGCATTTCGGTACGCTATATGGGGCAACGGTCACCAAGTCTCGTGGATCAACTCTTGATCTTGCGGAGTGGACAATAGCCCTTGATCGCTTTGATGTACTGATGAGTGATCTTAAAAAAAC
Organism: Fibrobacterales bacterium; assembly: GCA_051532035.1. Classification (GTDB taxonomy): domain Bacteria; phylum Fibrobacterota; class Fibrobacteria; order Fibrobacterales; family JAOPTW01; genus JAOPTW01. The sequence continues at coordinate 41,750 of JAOPTW010000004.1, forward strand.
ACTTAATAGTTCAAAGAATAGAGGGTATGCTCATATTCCAATGGATGTTCGTTTTATAAAAGCCGATACTACGTGGCTCAGTTATGCCTATGAGCAAGATACGGTGACTATAGGGTGTGTCACGAGAAATGCTGCAACGGCAGATCTGTATGAAGCATTTACCGTAGTCGAAGAGGTGTTTCTTCGCCATGGCGGAAGACCCCACTTTGCCAAAAGGTTTAAAGCGGGTGCTCAGGAACTGAAGCCTCTCTTTCCAAAATGGGATGATTTTATTGCCTTACGAAGAGAGCTTGACCCTGATGGTGTCTTTTTAAATCCATATCTCGAAAAGATCTATAAATAATGATTATTAACAATCCTACAGCGCTATTGTTTGACTTCGATGGAGTGCTTGTTGAAAGCTACAGACTTCATCGGAATACCTGGCGCCAGGCTCATAAAAACATTCTTGGTGTTGAAATGCCGGAGTATCCTCGTGAAGTCACCTCTGGCCTCTCTCCTAATAAAATTGCAGGGGTTCTTGCAGATGCAGTGGGGCAAACTGAGAAGGCTGAAGCGCTCTTACAAGAGAAGTATCGTCTCGTACTTGAAGGAGATGTATATCCTCCATTATTTGATGGGGTTAAATCGTTGTTTGATACTATCAATGCTCTCCATATCCCTTTTGCGGTGGTGAGTAATGCTAAACGAAGCTATGTCCAGATGGTGTGTGAATACTATAATCTTTCGGTGGCCATGCTTTTTGGTTTAGAGGATTTTACAAAACCCAAGCCCAATAAAGAACCCTACGAAAAAGCCGCTATTCACTTAGGCTTTGCGCCAGATGACTTCTCAAGTATTTATGTGTTTGAAGATAGTATGCCGGGCATCGTATCTGCTCAGTCTGCAGGGATGATACCCATAGGCGTATTGTCAAAGCATACAGAATCAGAGATGCATGAGGCTGGTGTTAACCAATCTATTAAGGGAGTGATTGATCTTTCGATTCATCTCTCTTAAATAATGATAGGGCTATGATTTCGGGAGGTCGTTCACAGCATACTGTATGCGTTCTAGCGCTTCTGAGAGTAGCGATTGGGGACATGCAATATTCATACGCATAAACCCGGTACCTTCCTTGCCAAATTGGGCCCCATTGGAGAGTCCCACTCGTGCATTTTTAATAAAAAAGTCATTCAGCTCTTTTTGACTCATAAAAAGGTCGCGGCAGTCGAGCCACATAAGATAGGTTGCTTCAGGTTTGATAAGTTTTATTTGTGGAATGTGCTCCTTTAAAAACCAATCAAGGAAGTTGATATTTTCTTCGAGGTAGTTAAGAAGCTCTCCAAGCCAAGGCGCGCCGTGAGTGTAGGCAGATTCTAAGGCGATATCACCAAAGGTATTCCCTAAATGAATGTGAATGCCATGGAGTGCCTCAAAATATTTTTTCCGAATCTCTTCATTCTCACTAATGACATAGGCGGTAGCCGTTCCAGCAAGGTTAAATGTTTTGGAGTGTGAGTTAAGAGTAAGGGTGATGTTTGAAATCTTTTCGGAGAGTGAGGCGATAGGGATATGTCTATGATCACCGTGAACGAGATCTGCATGCACCTCATCACTCAAAATCAAAACGTTGTATTTAAGACAGAGATCAGCCATTTTAGTGAGCTCTTCTTTGGTAAACACTCTGCTCACGGGATTGTGCGGATTACAGAGTATAAATATTTTTACTCCTTTTCGCAGTTGCTCTTCAAAGTGCTCAAAATCAATTTCATATTTTCCATCACGAAGGTGAAGAGGGTTTGTTAAGAGCTCTCTGCTGTGGTCGGTCACGCAATCATAAAAGGGGTAGTAGACCGGCGTTTGAATCAATACATAGTCACCTGGATTGGTAAAGGCAAGAACCGAAAGATTGAGGGCTGCAACAGAGCCGGGAGAAAAGGAGAGCCATTCAGTCTCAATATCCCAGCCGTGCTGTTGTTTCATCCATAGTTGAATCGACTCATAATAGGTGGCAGGTTTAAAGTTGTACCCAATAATACCATGATCGATGCGTTCTTTAAAAGCATCAAGGACTGGTTGAGGGGCCTTAAAATCCATGTCGGCAACCCACATTGGGATAACATCCGTTGTGCCAAATACCTTTTCACAAAACTCGAGTTTAAAAGCGTTATAGCCAGTTCGGTCAATAATTTCATTGAAAGGGG
>JAOPTW010000005.1:0-57253 GCA_051532035.1 Fibrobacterales bacterium
GATACAATTGTCACCCCTACCGAAACCGCAAACCACCCAACATGAAACTCAATCCCAAGGAGTGCATCAACAAGACGCTCCCCCTGCAATGAATGATACAGGCTATTGCCTACAACAGTTAACAAAACTGCCGCAACACACGCCTTTATAATAGTCCATTTACTCACAATAATCTCTTACAAAACAAATATTAATACAAGAATAATTTAGAATTCTATTTTCATATGAGACTTTATTTTTACGTAATTATCTTCAATAACTACTCTCTCTCGATAAGAAACCTCAAGACCACCCATCCCAACAAGCCCCAAAGCTTTTTCTGCATACACTTCAGCAAGAATCCATCTGTCGGCAGCAGCAAGACACGAGGCGTAGGTATCAACCAACTGGTAGTTGCTCCACCCCGTTATCTCATTACTCCGATAAGAGTATTCTAGGCCCTCATCACTAGAACGCCGCAAAGAATCACCAATATGGCAGCGATATAGAGCCACATTATTGAGGAGTAAGGGGTCATTACTCTCATGAGCAATCTTTAGTAGAGGTTCAGCATACCGTGCCGCACTATCATGATTTACATGTAACGAATCAAAAGCCCCCATATAAAAGCTCAGCAACATACCCGATTTATAATCACCATCACCAGTCATTGAAATTAACTGATACCCCACATCACTCTGTTTAGACAAATATCTACCACTCAACAAGTGATACCCTACAACAAATCGCTCCCGATCCTCACCCTCCAATAAGACACGCTCTACAAGTGCTGCATGAACTTGAGGATCACCATACTCAACTTCATAGGCCAACCACTGAGGATGATAGGGGGCCCATACAGCAGAACTGACTAGAAACATAAGAACCACTACGAGAATGACCCTACTAACCCGCATACCTTCGCCATGTAATCGACCATACACCCAACCAAATCCAACCCCTAACCCAACTTGAAACATCACAGCACTGTATACAGATAATGACTCGAATTGAACGAAAATAATAAAAGTTAATGCAACGGCCCAAAACTCAAATGGCCTAACAAAAAAACTGACTAACGACATTGGACGGTATCGAACCATAGAATAACTCACCCAAAAAAGCACAATTCCCCACACGCCTGGACTGTAAACCCCTAAAACCAGCGATCCTAACTGCTGAATTGCCCCATAAGCACCAATACAAACCAACCCATATTTAAGGGGCCCCATAAAAAACTCATTCTTACGAGAAAAACGGTAAAAATAGTACAAACCACTGAGATGAAGTAATAGTGACCCACCTGAAAAAACAGAACGTATCACTGAGCCCATTTGACCGCCCCAACAGTCCCGTAAAGCAAACAAGGACTCAGATCGCAACTCAGTGCCAAAAAACAACCCAAACACCAACAAGCCCCCCAACAGGAGTAAAAAGGACAGGGATACCCACGGCATGGCACCCTGAAATTGTTCATTATTTTTATTCATACAAAAGAACTAACTCATTTAATGAAATACTTAAAATAGAACTATTTTCACAATACCTTTCCCAAAAGCTAAATATCGCGATTTTAAACACAATTTACTAAAAACATTGTGTAAATTTCCTTTTTACAACTTGTTGTCACTACTTTAAGATATAATTGTAGCATATTGACACATATTGTGACATTATTTGATATTTTAAAAGCATTCCAAAAAAGATGTGCCAACAACCGCCTAAATCGGCCTTAAACGCAGATTTTATAGGTTCGCTAAACTTTGGCACACATTTTGTTATGTGGGGAAACATACACAGGAGAAACCATGCATTTTGATTCTAACGATGAAACCTTAAAACGATACCTTGATGATATTCGTAAAACTGCACCTCTCGGAAGAGAAGAAGAACAGGAGCTTTTTAAACGCGCTAAAAAAGGGAACAAAGCAGCGAGAGCTAAATTGATCTCTGCCAATATGCGATTTGTTTTGAAAGTAGCCATTCAATACCGCGGTTGCCCAATTCCACTTCCAGACTTAGTAAGTGAAGGCGCAATGGGCCTTGTACGAGCAATTGAAAGTTTCGACCACTCACGGGGTTTAAAATTTATCTCTTATGCCGTTTGGTGGATTAAAGCATACATTACTCGTGCTATTAATGAAAATGGCTCCCTTATTCGCCTCCCTGCCAATCAGCACTTAAGAGTCCGTAAAGCACTTAAAGAACAGTCTAAAGGCAAAGAGATCGCAGAAGATATCAGGGAACTGATTCAACTCGGTGAACGTGGCATCTCATTTGATTCACCTCTAAAGCCTGATACGAAAACAACGTTTAGTGAAGTACTTGCCGACAACAAAGCAATGAGTCCTGAAGCTGAATCTGAGATTATGAACATAGAAAACCTCACTCGTGAGCTATTATCGCAACTTCCTCCAAGAGAAGCACGCGTTATTGCAGGTATTTTTGGAATTAACCAAGAAGCACCACAGACACTCAGAGAAGTGGGTGAATCAATGGGTATTTCTCACGAACGAGTACGTCAGCTTCGTGACCAAGCCCTCAGAAGAATACGCAAGATGAATTCAAAAGACTATCTCAAAGAAAAATATGAAGGCTTCCTCGAAGCAATTAAAATCTAACTGAAATGTTTCATTTGATTTCAGCCAGTCCATTATGATAGATTTTCTCATAATGGACTGGCTTTTTTTATATTTACTACTATGAGTTTAGAGCCAACCTCATTGGACTCAATAACTCTCAAATCCCAATCACGATGGAGCATATGGAGATACAAGAAGGTAACTTCCTTTTAGCAACAGAGCTACTCGATAACTCTTATTTCGAAGATTCCATCGTATTTCTTGTTGAACATTCTGAATCAGGAACCTATGGGCTTATAATAAATAAAGTATGTCCTATGCCACTGAACGAAGTATTTACCAGTACTCCATCCCATGAACGTGGTCTTCATCACTTTCACATTGGTGGCCCTGTTGATGAAAACCTCATTCAAATTGTACATACCGACCCATCACTGATAGAGCATGCTAAAGAGGTGCAGCCTCATATCTATATTGGCAACTCATTTGTTCGTGAAGAATCACGTCTCCCTGATGCACACCCAACGAATGAAAAAGTATTTCTTGGATATTCCGGCTGGTCACCTGGACAGCTTGATGAAGAAGCAGCACAAGGTTGCTGGACCCTATCAACCATTGACCCCGCTCTTGTTCTGCACGAATACACCCCTTACTTTACCAACCTCTCGGTTGAAGGTTTTAAAAAACAGTTCCCTACATGATCCATAATGCACTCAATCAACTTACCGTTTCTACAGGTGAGTATACTATCCAAGGATTTGCTATTTCTGGCCTCGCGTCTTATATACAAGTCCCAGAACTAGACCTTTGTTTTGATATGGGAGAGTGTCCAGTTTCTGCCATAAGCCTAAATAATGTTTTTCTTACTCACTCTCATGGCGATCATTCACGCTGTTTATTGCGCCACTTTACCTTGCGGAAAATGCTCAACATCCCCGCAACCCCTCATTACTATATACCCGATCATCTCCACGAAACAGCAATAGATTGGGTAATCGCTGAGTCTGTTTTTGAGGGCGTACATCGTGAGTACGTTCAAATACCACACTTTGTCCCAGTCAACCCAGAAATGGGGTATATAAAATTTGAAAATAGAAGAGATCTCTTTTTTAAGTGCTTTGTAGTCGACCACACTCAACCAGCACTCGCTTATACCATTTATCGTCACAAGAAGAAGCTAAAGAAAGAATATATAGGTTTACCAGCCCAAGAGCTTATTACGTTAAGAAACAATGGTATTCGTCTAGAAAATGATGTCTATACGCCAGAAGTAACCTATATCGCAGACTGTCGAGAGAGCTCTATGGATACTCCTGAAATTTGGAAATCTAAAGTACTGCTTCTCGAAGCGACATTTCTCTTGCCAGGAGAAGAGGCCCTTGCAGGAGCTCGTGGTCATTCACATATCAATGATATTGTGAAATACCTCATTAAGTATGAAGACTCAATAAAATGTACACACATTATTATTAAACACTTCTCCATGAAGTACAGTAGGCGACAGATAATTGACACCATTAAGAAAGCGGTTCCCGAACGTTTTATGGATCGTATTCACATTTTTGTTTAAACGTTTTTGAAGTTCTTTACATATTCAGAAAGAGCATTATTTACTGTAGAAATTGTCCCTTTCCAGTCCCCTGCTGACTCTTGTCTAAATAATTCCACAGAAGGGTACCAATAGGTATCTCTGCAATTGAGCATCCAACGCCAATCTGGATTATAGGCAAGGAGTGCCCAAACCGGTTTATGCATCGCACCACACAGGTGCACCACAGAAGTATCAACCGCAATAACAAGATCAAGGTTTTCAATAAGTGCGACAGTTTCATTATAATCTTTTAGATAAGGGACCGCATTAAACCTATAGGATTCAGTATCGTCAAATACCTCAGTATCAGCTCCCACTTGTAAGTTAACTATTGAACATTCGATTCCAACAAAAAGATCTATAAAGGTTTCGTAAGGTGTTGAACGCAATCTATCATTAGGATGCTTAGAGTTTCCCGCCCAAACAATCCCAATCCTCGGAAGAGCCCCCAGCAATGCAAGTCTACTGTACCACTCTTTACTAAGAATACTTTCTGAAACAATATACGGCGCACTACACCCTACATCACTTTGTGATACATTGAGCTTTGCCGGAAGTGAATTAAAAGAGCAAAAGTAATCATACTCAGGGAGCGCCGTACCATGCTCAACAGTTTGAACCAAAAAATTAGTGTGCACCAAGTTATATAATGAAGGATGACACTCTACTATAACATGAGCCCCCAGTTGCTGGAGGTGAGCTACAAAGCGGAGGTTCTGAATCTGGTCCCCAATTCCTTGTTCATTATAGAGTACAATTCGTTTTCCATTTAATGGTTCATTATTCCATTCAGGTCTATGAAAATTTCGTTGCATGTAGTTCTTGCCAAACACCTCCCACCGATGATGATAGAGAGGCCAGCCTTTATGTAAATCACCCTGTAAAAAATAACATTTTGCAAGATTCCAACCCGACACACTATCTCCGGGAGCAACGCGTTGTGCTTCGCTAAAGAAGGTGATTGCCTGATCTATCTTATTTTCAACCAAGTGAAGTGTACCAAGATTATTGTGGGCACCTACATTCATGGGGTCATTTTGCAGGGCAACCGTATAAGCCCAAATGGCGTTGAGCTTTTCGCCTATCCCCGTGTATGCGAGCCCCATTTTAAGATACATATCACTGATGGTAGGGTCAATATCACAGCCTCGGCTAAAAGACCGAATAGCATCTTTATAACGCCTCCGAGTTCGATAAAACTCACCGAGTACCCCAAAGGTTTCAGCAGAAGGAGCACAATCAACAGCAGCTCGGTACTGTTCTTCTGCATAGTCCCATTCATTTATATTTGCATAAAGATGCCCACAGTTCAGGCGCGAATCTTTAAAATCACCCTTTTGCTCAATACTCTCAATAAAATGGGCTTTTGCCATATCAAATATATTAAGCTTCACATAGCAGACCCCTAAATTGCATTGATAGAGGTACTGCTCGGGGTTTATCTCTACTGCTCGCTTAAGATGTATAAGTGCATTATCAAAGTCTCCTTGTGTAATAGAGATACACCCCAATAAATGGTGAGCATCAGCACAATTTTGATCTTGATAGAGGATTTCTTGGTAGAGTACAGAAGCCGCAGTAGTGTGTCCTGCTTGCTGTAATTTAAGAGCTTGTGTTAAAAGGTCGCCTAATCCCCGCATAATCCGGTATCACCTGGGTCGCTTGTACAAGTATCTTTATTAGGGCATTCTATACAGAGATGCTCTTCTTCTTTAAATTGTACATCCTGGTGACCGGACTCATCGCATTCACAATCTGCTAATCTTACTCCATTAACCAAAAGTGGAGCATTTCCACATGATTTTTGAAGTGGTTTATCGATCAAAAGAGTTTTAACCCCCATGAGGACAAAAAATATAAGCATTAAAGCCAGTGTGATTAGAAAGAGTTCCATAGTACAAATATAGATCATTTGAGTGAGAATTTCACTCAAATGATCACCACTTTTTTAGAATGAATATTGATAATTCAAGGCTGTATAAAAATGAGAATATTGTGATTCGAGCTGCTGAGGCCGTTCAAAGGTGTCATACCGAACCATGCCTTCAAGATACATACGAGAGGTTAGATTATACCGACCCACAAAACTAACCCACCAATCCAATTCCTCTTCAGTACTGCGGTACTCCTCAATTCGCACATCACTATTTGTCGGAAGAGCTGTAGGTTTTGCAGATACTTGATCTGAGGTAGCTGTTTCGGTAGCAGTGTACGTTCCATCACCTTCCGTGTGATACAACTTAACCGCAGTAGTGGTATTCAAAGTATCAATCACATAATAGCGCACCGCATCTTCTTCGGTTGTTTTAGTTTTCATACCGACGTCTAACGTAAGTGTAACCCGTCTATCAAGAACTTTCATAGAAATTTTATTACTCACTTTTATCTCGGTTATCGCTTCATTATCCTTCACAATTGAAGTAAATATTGGAGTGACCTTAAATCGATTATTAAATCTAAGAGGCCGATACTTTAATGAATACTCAAAAGGAAAAGAGTATTTTACTTTATCCTCCCCCCCCAAATAATACCCAAGCTCTCGAAGTGTTTCATTACTTAATGCTATAGGGAGCGTATCCGAAGCTGTAGTGTAAAAATTATCACTCGTATTGGCAAATTCAGACTTATCAAAGAGAAGTTCGAGATCTGCCCCAAGCTTCAATTGATTCATAGAATTCAGATCAAACTTACTTCCTAGTGCTACAGAATGAGTTAAGTCTTTGGATTCAAAATCATGTTGCAGAACCTCTTCAGCAGCAAGATATCCATAATAGCGCTCTTTATTAATAGAGAGCGTCTGACCATAATAGAGACGTGTTGTATCAGTTGCCCCCCCCGAACCTTTAAAAAATGGGTCCGTATATACAATATCATCATCAGACCTTACAATCTGAGTTGTAGAATCTTTCTGAGTTTGATAGTTAATTCCATATTCAATATCAAAGCTCCACTGATCATTTAATCGGTAGTCACTCGTTAATACAATATCATGAATATAGAGCGGCCGGTTCTCATTAGCCTTAAAGTCTTTTCCTTCTTGAAGCCCCATAAAGCTTCCTTCAGCAAAACCAAAAAGGTTGAGATCTCCTTTAGTTCCCACATTATTTATATCGAGGTTATACTCAATTCCTGCATTCCAATTATTTTGAATGGTATGAGAGTATGATCCAAAATAGTTTCTTGAATTAGCACTCACACTCGTCCCCGAGCCAGGTGAGTAAAAATACGGTGTCACAATTTTTGCGCCTAACGCTACACTTGATTGAGGAAAAAAGTATTCAGCTTCAACCATATAAGCCATATTATTTTTCAGTTGGTCATACCACTCTCCCCCCTCATCTTCCGTACTTGCACGAGTCACATAGTCAGCATACAGTGAATCGACATCCATCCCATAAAAGGGCTGCCCATTTTGATTCAATAATGCTGTAAATTTATCCGTATCCCGAATTACTGGGTATGCCGACAGTGAATCACTGATAATTTGATGGAGCGAGTCAAGGGTAACAATTTGTTCCGTAGTAAGCGTAGAATCAATACTATATGCAGCTTTCAGTTCCGTTACAAAATTTGAAGTGCCGTTAATAATGTTGCCATTTAAGGTGTCGCTCAAGCCATAGGCAATTTCAGCATTTACTTCAAAAGTACCCTTAGGGTTGGTCCAGTGTCCACGCCAATATCCTGAACGAGATTTTCTTTCTGGGTCATACAGCCCAGAAGATTCCGCAAGGTCATCTCTACCAAGATAGAATCCGCTGCGATTATTTTCAGATTGTACCCAACCAAATGTGAGCGAAGAATAGTTACTCGTGTATATTTCCATTTGAGCATACAGAAGCATCTCTTGGGTATAAGCGTTGTTAGTCTCTATTATTTCGTTAAACGCCTCTGGATTTTTATCACCAATATCGAGGGGACGCTGAGCTTCACCATATACTGCAGTGAATGCAACTACAGGCTTATTGTATTCATCACCACCAAATTTACCATAGTATTTACCACCCCAAATATCACGACCAGCAAAAGAGAGTTCACCACCCACCTCATTAAAGTCTCCTATTTGTAGCGTATGATTCTTTGTTCCCATTTTAAGAGAAAGTGGGTCAATATATGTAATAGATTTAACATCACTATCAGCAATCCAATCATCATACCTACCATCCATGGAATATTCCAAAACAAAATTGCCATAATCAAGAGATGAATAAACCGAAAAATTGTATGCGATTCCATCTTGTAGCTTATCGTTAGGGTAATTACTCCCTACCCCAATAGTATCACCATTTGCCGCGACAAAAACTTTTGGTCCCGGAACTTTTTCATGGGTCACTTGATTATACTCAATCCCAAGCCCCAGATTCCCCAAAATATTCAGTTCTGTTTTCTCTTTAATACTATAAATACCAAGCTTAAGGCCTTTTTCTACTGCTTTAACCACACCAACAACGAGACTCTGTGTCGTATCTTTACCATACTTTGCCCGAGCAATGACATCTTCAATTACCGGTTCATCCAGTAATTTAAAATTCACCTCATTTTTATTAAAGTCAAAATTATCGAGATCAATTTTTTTACTTGAGATTACCCCATATTCATTTTTTCGTATACGTACTTTGTTCATTGTCAGTGAAATATCACCCAAAAGAAGCATACCTTTCTCGGAGTTTTCGACTAATGTTGACTTCATACTGAGTGAGCCCATGGAACGTACCGCAACAGCATTAACACTGTTAAATATACGAGATCGTTCTACAGAAACTGTTGCATATTCATCAACGAGAAGCCCCACTAATGCCCCTCCCGCAATATCAGAATCATAGATTGATATATCTGAGCTCTGCACATGTATTGAATTATTTTTTGTATCGCGAATTATTGCATTTTGCAATGTTGCCGATGAATTTATAAACTGAAACCCATTTTCTGCATGTCCCATTTCAAGCCATGTAAAAATATTACCCTGAGAATTGGCAAAGATCATCTTTCCCCAATCATCATTACGTGGAATATCTCTTCCTGAATGAATACGAATCGGTTCATCTTTTGTGCCAATCGCAACAACCTGCCCTTTGATTATAAGATTTGTATTTTGACCACCAAAATAAATTTGCACTCCTGGCTCAATAGTGAGCACTTTTCCTACTGGTACTTCAAGCGTTGTACGAATTATATAAGGTGATTCACTCTTCTTAAGAGTATCAGGCATGATCGTTTCAATACGTGTCCCTTTTAAATGATCAGTATAGGGCTCAAAAACCAATGTCTCCCATTTACTCTCTTCAAGATCTTGACCAACATTTTCTATTAAAGAATAGAGTTTGTTCGCAACCATCTCAGACAAATTTTTCATATTAGTATCAAAATTTTTGAATGCAGTATATTCAAAAGTAAATTGATCAATTGATTCATCAGAATAACTATCAAAGAGTTCAACGGCAAGAACTGTAACTGAGTCCTTTCTTGCCACCTTTCCCAGAACAAAGAAATCAAATCCACTACTTTGAACCATCTCCACAGCACATTCATACTCTTTACACATTGGTTTTTGTTCTGGCAATGGTTTCACCCCAAAGAATTCATTTCCAATAAGTGCTTCATCAATATACCTTCCATAATGCGCTGGTACAACATAAGTGGTACTATCAATAAGAAAATCAAATATTCCTATAGAGTAAACTGTTTCTGGTCGTTTGTAATGAACAAAAGCTTTTCCTGTATTTTGTTTCTTTTTTAACGTCTGCACTTTTCTCTTAGCTTGTTGGACTTGCTTTTTTGCTTTTGCAATAAGCTCGGGCTTTTTCTCTTGTTCACGCGATGCTTTAGTGTAAACTATGTGTTGCCGAAGAGTATCTACTCCTGATACGGCTTTCACTTTCATCCACTGCGAGCCAGGAGTTTGAGGAGTGGGGAGCCTCACTTCCCAAACACCTTGAATATTTGCAGTAGTTTGTACACCCTCGATGAGTATAATCGCTTGGGGTGGCGCATAGCCAACAACATCAATTGAATCACCCATTATCAATTGAAATGACATAGGTGATATTACTTTAATTGAACCGGATTTTGTTGAGCTTCGTTTGCGGACAAACTTCTTCTGAGTCGATTTACTCGGCCCTTTTTCAGAAACAGGTGCAGCCACCTTAGGAAGTGGCTTTGCATTGTCGGTTGTTGGATTTCCCTGCCCAAAAACTAGGGCAGTAGAGAGTGCTATAATGGCGGTGGGTACTGTAATTTTCATAGGTGGGTATCACCTCACTATTTTAATCGAATGGTTTTATATTCAGTTTTTGTATTACCCTTTACTGGCTCTACTCTCACTGAAATTCTATTCACTTTGTTTCTCACGAGCTCAACGTCAACTTGGTAGCGGTTGTCTTTTTCAATAGTATTATTTTCAAAAACTGCACTTGAACGAGTTAATGCAGAATTTTGTACAATAATTCTTCTAATATATCCCGAGTCATCATTAGGAAGCCCGGTTATCTCAAACTCTATCGTTTCGTAAGGTTTACGCCCAGCCTTCCCCGCACGATATGGAAGTCGTGGTGGAAGCTTCAGTTCTCGGCTTGTTGGACCGTCAATTTCAACAGTGAAAACAGCTGGTGGCCAATATTCAACACCAACAAAATTACGTCGTGCCTCATTCCCCGCTAAGTCCACAGCAACTATTTCATAATCATGTTTTCCTGGAATAAGCTTATATACATACCGTACATTCTTTTCAGCCTCCTCTTCAACAACCCCATCGTCTGATTTAATAGAGTATTGAATAACATCTCCCTCTGCTTGTGTAATTACAATGACTGCATCACCTGTTGAAGTATTAGGGCTCACCGTAATTTTCGGTGGTAAGGTATTTACCGCTTTACTTGTTTTATCTACAGTCACCTCTATCTTTTCAACAATATCACTCTCCCCTACATCTTTTAAGGTAAGCGTAACAAAGCTAATATCCCACGATCCAATTTTATCATTCACTGGGAGCACATAAGAGAAATACCCACTCTTAGAACTAATATCTACCACGCGACCATCCACATTAGCTAAGAGTTTCGCTTGTTCACTTCCCGAATAGGTACCCCGTACTGTTAATACCCCATTTTTAACATCGACACTTGTCGGAGTTTGTAAGTTGAGTGAAAACTCTACACCATACACAAAGGAAAATTGTCCTATCGAAACTGAACTAGTTCCATCTCCGCAATTAACGTCATAACTACGCTCCCCCTTTTCTGATGCGCTCCAAGTGAGGGTAGTCTGCCATAGGTTGTTAGACACCGGGACTTTTTGACTACCAATAGTTACTTCAGTACCGGTACAGCTCCCCGAAACAACAAGTGACGGTACTGTTACTGTTGGAGGAACCGATTCAATCGCCCCCCCTAACTCTTCGTCCTCTTCTTCAACAGTTGTCGTATCAACAATTACTGAATCCGTAAGAGTAGAATCGATAGTTTTAATATCAATTGTAGCAGCTTCTTCGATAAGTACTTTTAAGAAGTTTTTAAGGTCATCTGCTTTTTCAAGTTTTTTAACTTCAAATCCTTTCTCACTCTGAATGACAAAATCCTTAGGATTAACATCTACTTTTTTGCCAGAACGTGAGCGAAGTTCAAGTCTTCCTTCTGTCAAATAAGCAAAGGCTCGTTTTCCCGTAAACCCAATACCACCTTTCGTACCACGTATTGCCGCTGTTGCTGTCAGTGTTTCAAATTTAAATTTTGATTTTCTTTCAGCCAGCTTTTTAATATTAAAGAGGACTCGGCCCTTCTTGATATTAATATTAGTAGTACTTGCCTGGCCATCTTGTACCAACTCAGACATTTTTACGATAGTATTTTCTTCAACGGTAATCTGTGACCCTGATGCAAGAAGCAGTTGTACTGATGACTCTACAAATGTCCGTACCATATCAGATTCACGTACCTTAGAACCGACTTTTACTTTTTTCCAACTTCCTTTACTCTTTTTTTGATAGAGTACTTCGCCGGTAACGAATTTTGCTATAGCCTTTTGCTTTTTAGTTGCGGCCTCAAGTGTACCGCAAAAACCAATACAGAGCACAAGTAGTAGCATGAGTGATGATTTGGTAAACTGCATATGATCCTCGCCTTTGATATATCTCTTAATAAATATCACTTCTTTAATGGTTATAAAATCGGGGGGATTAAAAATATCCATAGGGTCCTCTTTTTTTGTGATTTAGATCACATACCCTTCCCGATTTTTTTAAGTTATTATATCATTCGATTAACCAAGATGCCATGACAATTTCAAATATTTGTGTTTTTTTTGATACTGAAGAGCCGGTAAAAATACCCTATCTCGACTCACTCAAAGACTTATCTACCCGTATTCTTACTGCTGAGAGTAAAAAAGGAGCAGTAAATATTGTATTTACAAACGACCCCCCAGTTCGCGCCCTTAATAAAGAGTATCGTGGACTTGATAAAACGACCGATGTACTCTCTTTTGAGTGGAATGAACCAGATATCTTAGGTGAAATTTATATTTCTGTCGATCAGGTAAAAAAACAGGCTCCTGAGTATGATAATACGTTCTATCAAGAGATGAAACGCGTACTCGTCCACGGGGTTCTTCATCTCTGTGGATATGACCATTTGACGGTTAAGGAGAGAAAAATAATGAGAAATAGTGAGGAGCACTATCTTTCAAAGAAAATTTATTAGTTTTAGTCTATTCGTTGAAATGAGGGCCTCTCTTGGACCCCAGTACCATTTACCAGTATAGTTATATCGTTCTTATCGGAGCTTTTGTACTCTCTATCACTTTGTCGCTTACAAAAACTATCTACTCTGTTGTATTAAGAAATAGCGACCCTTCTCGACAACCGACTCCTCACGAAATGAAAGTGAGTAAGCATGCCTCCAAAAAAGGTTTTTTAGAAACTATTGCCATTGGTCGCGTCTTCTATAACACTCTTATTGCCATAGTTCTCTGGAGCTCTTATCTTAAAAATATTGCACTGTTCAATATTCCACTCCTCGACTCAACTATTCTTTTTCTTTTAGAATGTATTGCCATATACATCGCCTGTTTCCTTGCCCCCAAAATCATTGGCCACCTCAAGCCTTACTCTCTCTTCATTATTGGTCTCTGGGGATTTAGAGTGAACTATATCATATTTTATATTCCGAGTCGATTAGTCTCTGCTCTATTTCAAAAAACTCTCCGGTATCTTGGATACGATGACAAAATGTCATTCCTCACCGGTAATGAATTAAAAAAACTCGATTCTTACACACCTTCTGAAAAACACGGGCTCGAAGAAGATGAGAAACAAATGATCAAAAATATCTTTGAATTTGGTGAAACTCCTGTTAAAGATATCATGACTCCACGGGTTGAACTCGTAGCACTCAATCAAAATACCGACCTCCAAGAGACCATAGAGACTCTTAACACCTCGCGCTTTTCAAGAATCCCAGTTTATAATGAAAATATTGATACGATAATAGGAATCCTCAACACGAAAGAGTTTCTCGATTGGTATTCTGAGACAGACCGTACACCATTCTCTCTTTTGAAACTGGTCACTCCTCCTTATTTTGTAACCCGCGAAAAGAAGATCGATGACCTTATGCGTGAACTCCGCAAAGAGCGTACTCATATCGCCATTGTCGTAGATGACTACGGGGGAACCTCCGGTATCGTAACCCTTGAAGATATTCTCGAAGAAATCGTTGGAGAGATATACGACGAAGATGATGATAATGAATTTAGGGTAGAGAAAGTTAAAGAGAACATCTACTTCGTTAATCCAATGATCTCGGTTGGTGACCTTGCAGAAAATATTGAACATCATATAGAAACTCCCGATGATATTGAGGTCGAAACACTAAGTGGCCTGATTATGGCAACACTTGGTACCGTTCCCCAAAAAGGAGCTCAGCTCACCATAAGTGGTGATATTCACATTAAAATACTCAAAGTTGATGGCCCACGACTCGAGAAGGTACTCCTTCGTATTGGTGATGAATAGAATCATATTAAAATCACTCCAGTAAAATTTATTCAATTTGAGTACATTAATCCTCCCTCTTTTTTACATTTGATCTATGAGTAAAAAAGATACGATATTCGCCAAACGAAGCTGGAAACCAGGTGACTTCACCTTTAATAAAGAGGTGGCGAGTGTATTTACCGATATGCTTATACGCTCAATCCCCAACTACTTAGAGAACCTCGACTTTTTAACTGCAATTGCCAAAGAGTATTGGCAACCAGAGACTAGTATTTATGATTTGGGTTGCTCTCAAGGTAACTTAACGTACCGCGTTGCAAGTGCACTAAAAGAACAGAGTCCACACATTGTAGCTCTTGATGCTTCTCCCGATATGATCACAGCATTTCATGACAATGCTTCTTCGCACTCCCCTTCAATTGAAGCCCTTTGTACTACTATTCAAGAAGCTTCATTTACCAAAACATCAGTTGTATTTGTAAATTACGTACTTCAATTTATTTCTCCTGAAGAACGTCTTCCCATACTTAAAAAAATATATGATGCGCTCGTCCCTGGCGGTATACTTCTTATGGGTGAAAAGGTCTGCTTTGCAGATGCAAAACTACAAGCTATTGAACAAGAATACTACTTTCAATTTAAGAGAAACAATGGGTATAGTGATACCGAAATTTATCAAAAACGAGAAGCACTCGAAAATGTTTTAATTCCTGACACCATTGAACAACATATGCAACGATGTAAAGATGCTGGGTTTACCCTCACCGAGATCTGGTTCAAGCGCTTTAACTTCTGTTCATTTATCTGCACCAAAGAGTAACCAAACCTATGGCCAAAAAAATAAAAAAACTATTTGTCTGTGCCTCCTGTGGCCATGAAGAGAAAAACTGGCTCGGTAAATGTCCTGGGTGTGGCGAATGGGATACTTTAAAAGAGTTTGTTGAACCGACTCAATCGCGAGGTATTGGTAGTGATGCAAAGCCTGGTTCTAAAGCGATTTCACTCAATGACATCAACACCAAAGCAACTCGGCGACTTTTAACCGGTAATCAAGAATTTGATCGAACCTTAGGTGGAGGCTTTGCCCCAAGTTCACTTGTGCTCATTGGTGGCGATCCCGGAATTGGTAAATCTACTCTACTTCTTCAGACTGCAACAAATATGCAGAGCGCTGGAATCTCTACCCTCTATATTACAGGGGAAGAGTCCGCAGAGCAAATAAAACTGCGAGCAGATCGACTGAATGTCGGTAATAGCGATCTGACTATTCTCTGCGAAACCGATATTCTCCGTATTTTTGATGCAGTAAAAAGAATGAATCCCGACATTATCATTGTTGACTCAATTCAAACAATTTATAAAGAAGATGTATCAGGGGCTCCTGGTAGCGCCTCTCAAATAAGAGAATGCACCCTCGACCTCATGGTATTCACCAAAAGCTTTGGCTGTATCACCATACTTATTGGACATGTAACCAAAGATGGGCAAATCGCCGGCCCCAAAATTTTGGAGCACATGGTTGATGCTGTTGTCTATTTTGAAGGCGACATCAATAGTCACTACCGTATACTCAGATCTATAAAAAACCGTTATGGAGCAACCAATGAAATTGGTGTCCTCGAAATGACCAACCTTGGCTTAACCCCTGTCGCTAACCCAAGTGGCTTTTTTATACAAGAAAACACCCTCAACACACCTGGTTCATCAGTATGTTGCACTCAAGAGGGCTCCCGCTCTCTTCTCTTTGAGATACAAGCTCTGGTTAACACCTCTAATTATGCGGTACCACAGAAGGTGAGTATGGGCATTGATGGTAAACGAATTACCATCATATTAGCCATTTTGGAGAAGTTTGCTGGAGTGACCATTGGTAATTCAGATGTATTTGTCCAAGTTGCAGGTGGGTTGAAAATTGACGACACGACCAGTGACCTTGCACTTGCTTTTGCTATTAGCTGTAATCACCTTAATAAGTCCATTGAGGGCAAAGTCATCATAATGGGTGAACTGGGCCTTTCTGGAGAAGTACGACGGGTAAATCAACTTGAAGTACGTCTCAAGGAAGCAAAACGTCTTGGATTTGACACTGCTATTGTCCCCACAAGTAACAAAAAGGTGGCCATGAGCGGTATGAAAATCCATACTATTGATCACATTAAAAACCTTTTAGATTTTATAGAGCAATAGTATGTTTATGAGTCCTTTTTTAAATGTCAGAGATGAATTCGCCCCTGATATTTCGAACAAGCGCTAAAAATACTACCTTTGTGCCCTATGGAAAATAGCCCCTTTAGCTTTACGCTCAAAAAGACATCTACCCAGTCAAAGGCTCGCCTGGGAACCGTATCAACGCCACATGGTGATATTCAAACACCAATTTTTATGCCCGTAGGGACTGCCGCTTCGGTAAAAAGCCTTACGCCCAAGCACATAGAAGAGTTGAATGCCCAAATTATTCTGGCAAACACGTATCACCTCTATCTACGGCCCGGAACTGAAAATCTGGTTAAAGCAGGTGGCATTCATAAATTTATGAACTGGAAAGGACCTATGCTCACCGACTCTGGTGGATTCCAGGTTTGGTCTCTTGAAGAACTCAGAAAAATCACAGAGGAAGGCGTTCATTTTAGGTCACACATTGATGGAAGTAAACACCTTTTTACCGCTGAAAGTGTCATGAAGGCACAGCGTGAAATTGGCGCTGATATCATAATGGCTTTCGATGAGTGCACCCCCTACCCTGCTACAGAACAAGAAGCACTCCACTCTCTTGAGTTTACCCAGAAGTGGACAGAGCGTGCCTTGACTTGGCTCGACAACAATCCAGCGCTCTATGGATATGAACAGACCTTTTTTGGCATTGTCCAAGGGGGCATGCACAAACACCTACGCTCCAAGGCTATTAAGCACCTTAAGGAGCTTGACCTCAAAGGATATGCCATTGGCGGACTCAGTGTTGGTGAACCTGCTGAAATAATGTATGAGATAGCTGATCATTGCTCAAATGAACTTCCAGAAGATAAACCGCGTTATGTTATGGGTGTTGGCACTCCAGCGAATCTTTTAGAGCTTATAGCTCGTGGTATTGACATGTTTGACTGTGTGATGCCCAGCAGAAATGCTCGTAATGGCCAGGTTTTCACATCCAAAGGAATACTTCAGTATAAAGCAGCAAAGTTCAAAGATGATTACGACCTCCCTCTTGACCCTGAATGCGACTGCTATACCTGTAAAAACTTTAGCCGTGCCTATTTGCGCCACCTCTTTCAGTGTAAAGAGCTCTTAGTTAATACCCTTGCTACTATTCATAACCTTCACTTCTATTTACATCTCATGGCACAAGCTCGTGAGAAAATTGCTGAAGGGACTTTTGAAGAGTGGAAAGAGAAGATGGTACCTATTCTCCAAAGTAGAGTATAACTTCAAACTATAGTATTCATTAATAAATGGCTCGTAGATCTACGAGCCATTTTGATATCCCTCAAAAATTGTTCCCCTTTTATTTAGGAAAACCAGAATTATTCAGACCTACGAGAACGTTGTTCTTTTTTCTTCACATTCTCAATCCAATCAGCAACAGTCGAGCGTGATGGACAGAGTTTGCGTACCAGAGTCCATTTCTTTAGCGCGAGTCGGTACCCTTCACTACGATATGCAGCAATACCTTCATTCATCAGTTCATCACATTTTTCATCATTAGCAGTTCCTGGACTATTACGTGGTGGTCGGCTACATTTCTTTTTGATTCTTCGAACCTTCTGATCCAGAATTGAGTTACCTGTATAATCAACAACTATTTCACAAGCCTCTTTATCACGTTTCTCTTTAAGAAGACGGAAGATCTCTTTAATATTGTCATGAGTGGGTGAAAGATCAGCTGTGGATGCATTTTTAATTTTTTGTTTCAAATGGAGGGCACCAATATCTTTGGGTTTAATAGAAAGTGCTTCATCCAAAATAAATTGTGCATCTCTAAAACAGGCCATTTTGAACTGTTTTTCAACTTTAGCAATGAGACTTTTAAAACGCTTATTCTTAGAGCGTGCGAGGCGCATCTCCTCTATACGTTCCTGATATCTATCAAGTATCGACTTAGGAGGCATTATGAGTTTAAGCCGTTTTAAATAGGTTGCCGCTTTTTCTGGTTGCTTCTTTTTAAGGGCAAGTTCAATAGACTTTTTTAGTTTATCTATTTTTGGTTTATTCTCTGTACTTGAGATTAAATCAATAATTGTGCGATGCCACCGCGAAACCTGAAGTACCTCTGGGTACTCTTTTTTTAGAGCGCCAAACAGCTTTTCAGCTTTAGCATACTTTTTTTGATCGAAAAACTCAATACCTTGAGCAATTGTTATCTTAAGATAATTCTCTCTATTAACTAAAATCTCACGATACTTAGTCTTAAAAAATTGATCTTTAGGGAACTGGTGAAAAACGTTTTCTAAAAAATAGATAATCTCTTTTTTATCGTCCTCTTCCTCAAGCATATCAAGACGTACTCGATAAAAGTCATATAACTCACCTAATTTTTGTTCTGCAAAGTCTATTTTAATAAGAAGAATTTCATTATCAGGGTTATAATAAAGTGCTTTATACCACTCCTTAAGAGCAGAACGATACTCTGCTCTATTGTAAAAATCTTCACCAACTGATATAAAGCGTTTTTGAATATCTGTTATTTTTTTTGAAAGGGCTCGGTATTTAGTCACCACAGAGGTACTATTGGGCTCTTTTTCAATAAGAGCAGAATATATATAAATGGCTTCCTGAAATTTACCCTCTTTTGCAAAAGTATCCGCTATTGCAATAGCTTTCAGTGGCTCTTTCTCAAGATGAAGATCAACGGAATCAATAGGGGTATACCATGAATTCTCGCCAACTTCTTCTGCCGCAACCCACTCTCCAAGATTAAGTTTACAACGACCCATCAAAATATCTACCTGCTTATGAAGGGGATTAGAGGTACGTAATTTTTTAAGCTCATACAATGCTTTTTTATAGTCACCCTCTTTCATAAAGCTTAGCGCAATATTGAAGGATTGAAGTTCATTGTAATATTGATTTTTAGGGTCATTTAGACGAAACTCATCATACTGTTGTGCTGAGAGCGGCAACATGATGATAAGTACAAGAAATATTAGTTTCATCTGGTGATTCATAAAAGGAATAGATTACGACTATTCGTAAATAATTTATTATCTTAATGTAATAAATTATTTACCGTTTTTTTTACATAAAGCTCAAAAACTCAATCTATTGTGATCTTTTAGCCCTCTGAATTATGCTACGAATTTGTATTCTTCTTATTTTCTTTTATGTCTCTGCTTTTTCAGCAAACTCTGCTGTTATTTCTTCAATTATTGTCTCAACCCCTTCGACATTCACAACCTCTGACTCTAACAAAATTGTTACGATACAGTTACATTTTGAAAGGGCTCTTCCCGACCGCTACCTCTTAGAATTTGATGATGGTAATGGAATTCATGAGGGTGAAACAAACCTCTATCTTGTATTTCGAAATACAGAATTTGATTATTATAACCCCACAGAGAGTCATGGTAACTGGTTACATGTATTTGCCGATTCAAATGACAGTTATCATTCCGATGTACCTGTCACTGTTTTAAAGATAGATCTTACACAGAAAGTAGCAGTAAAGTCCAAGTGGGATGATTCAAGTCTTACTTTGAGTTTTAGTGATAAACGTCATTTTTCTAATGCGAACGATATGTTCTGGAGTCTTCCTCTTACTGCACTCGGAGTTGCTTCTATACTTTTTTTGATTGAAAGTAGTGTACTTCCAGCAACTCAATAAAAAAGACCTCTCCAAACAATTTTGCACGACACCCCATACTTCATAGGTTTAACATAATAAGTACCTACGTTTTCCCCATCTCCATCACGATCAATGTTCAGTCGTTCCACTCCAGTATAGTTTCCTGATGTAGTTTCCATAGCCTTTTTATCATTTGGGTCTATGTCATGGAGCCACGAAGATAAATCAGTATCAAGGGCAAGAGAGAAATGGATATTTTGTGCATAAAAAATTATCCCCGAGCTCAAAAACATTGGGTCTTCGCCAATCTCTTTAAAAAAGCCATCACTAAAACGACTCAATCGTGTCTGGTTAGAGAAATCTACAAAAAATGAGGATGATGTAAAATAATACTCTAGTGCCACATTAAACATACGCACTTTATCGAGCACAGGGTTTAATGAAAATTTCATTCCGTAGTTTACTGATAGTTCCAAAGGAAACGGTACTACAAAATGTTCAAAATTAAAGGTTAACAGAAAGAGGCTACTAAAACTATAATTACTTGCAGTATAAATTTGGTGAACAGGTTTTTGTCCGTCGACCGCCTGGTCCTTGGGGATATTCAAAACATTTTTTGGGAAAAAACCTCTATTAGGAGTACCAGTCGGAAAAGAGACACTTCCCAATAGCGCAATATCATATAGTGGATTATGTTTAAAAGGGTATCGAATTTTTAATAACAATTCTGTGTCACCTAGAGAGGGAGCATCAAGGTCAGAAAGGTTTGAAGACAAAGCCATATCTTCTTCTGTAACATCACGATGCTCTTGAATCATTGTAAATTCTTTGTACAAAGGAAGTGAAACCGAAGCCTCAATATATCGAGTAAGGGCTGTAGAGATAAATGGTAATACCGTTAATTCACCACCATTAGAACGAGTTTGAAATAGCTTTGGCTTTTCATTTCCATAAAAATAAATT
This sequence comes from Fibrobacterales bacterium, assembly GCA_051532035.1. Taxonomy (GTDB): domain Bacteria; phylum Fibrobacterota; class Fibrobacteria; order Fibrobacterales; family JAOPTW01; genus JAOPTW01. Next base: position 20,877 of record JAOPTW010000005.1, read on the forward strand.
GATCGATTCTCAACCCTCCAAATTGTTAGACGCAATTCAAGACTTGAACCTAAGAAGAGAGTTCCTTGAGACATAGTTCGTGCAGAAAATGTTTTTCCTTGCCCCAATAAACCAAAATTATTTGGATTCTCTTTAGCACCAAAGCATATGGAGATTGAAATGATTAATACATAAAAAAGTATCAATTTTTTCATTAATACCTCACTCGCGGAGCAGCTCTGAACAATATATTTTGATCAATAAGAGTATCCGAGGGGATGGTAAATCGAACCCCTTGATTATCCCCTTCTTCTGTCACAATACTTAATCGGCGATTGCTCACAACTATTTTAGAAGTATTATCCCCCTTAGTTGTACTACTCGTCTGGAACTGTTGAGCAGTTTCAATTCCATAGACTACTCTCTCTGGATTCTCCGCATCATTCACAAGAGTAGTAACTAATTTAAACTGCTGGAGCCCACTCTCTTGGTTATTATCCGCACGACAGTCCAGAACCAATGCATTAGACTCTTTATCATCATAAGTAAGGCATTTACCTGATTCACTATTTACAAAATTATAGAGCTTAGGACTGACGGTACTATCCATATATTTGATTTCCCACTGCTGACTTTCTGCACCAGTAACACCAGCAAGACTTAAGAGACTGTCTGAGATATTTTGTTCTGCGATATGAATAGAACTATTAGGTCCCGAAATTGAGTTATCGGTTGTAATAACATACTCCATATCAGACCTGATAATTGGTTCTTTTGAAATCACCCCAAAAACTTCCACTTCTGCAAGCTGTAATATTGCCGTATCGAGCATCTGAATCCGTATATATTGAGCACGCCTATTTAGCATATAGGTAATGCTATCTCTCTCAATTAACGGCTGCCCTACAGGGATTGTGTCATAAATTGCAGTTATATCCTGCCCCGAGGTTATTGCATCAATATCTCGACTAACCTCATCTACGCTCGTTTCAAAAGGTTTATTCGAGACAACAACAACAAAATTATTGAGTCTCTCTTTCCCTTCATCTGTTCTATTCCATAAGGTTATTGTACTGATAAATTGCTGATCATTCAGTTCTAAATTCCACCATGGAGACTTTGTTCCCTTTTTCTTGATACCATAATTAGTAGTGGTTACTGAACCGTTAGACAAATCTCCATCAGTACTTCCATCAATTGCCATATTAGCATTCAATGAAGGAAACTGTTCACCCGACTGCGTTGCAGTTCCAATACGCGCTACATTCTTTGATTCAACCTTAAAAGTGACACTTACAATAAGAGAGTCAATTGGTATAATTTCCATCTGGTCTTTAACAGTTCGGATAGAGAGGTCAACTGTTTCCGAACCCACCCAATTGGACTTTTTCGGCGTTACCAAAAGAAGAGAATCATCGCTCAGGTAAGTAAAATTAAGAAATTCTGAAGAAATCGTACCAGTGTTATACCATCTCACTTTCCACTGCTTATCTGGTAAGTTATTATCTACAATACTATCTAACTGGCTGTCGTATGCATAATTGGCAATATCAAGAGTATCAAAACCTTCCCCTACTTTAATGGTGTAGTTATAGATATAGGCGCTATCGATTTTTAAACTACTACTTGCGTTATTATACACTTCCACCGGAAAATCTTTGGTATCAGAACGCCCAAAACTGTTCTCTACCTTGATTTTAACCCTAACAAAGTCTGTTTTATTTTTATCGATAGTTGATAAAAGTAACGTACCGCTCTTAAGGAGTAATGTATCATATTCTAAGACGTTATCCTTCGTAAATTCAATTGTTACTGTAAGTGAATCATATGGGTGCTGTTCATCATAAATAAGGCTGTCTAATCGAATAGGATAAAAGTCTGCCCCGAGAGGAATTGCAATCCCATCAATTGTAGGAAGGTAAGGACTCGTCTCTTCTTTAAAAATATTAAGCTTAAATGGGAACGAAGTAGTATCATACAGTCCATTTACTACTATTTCACTGAGCTCATAATCACGCACATCATGTTCACGAGGAGTGCCTTTCAAACACCACTCTTCTGTTTCATCATCCAAGTTTATACAGGTACCAAGAGATATACCGCCGATAGTATCAGTCCGCTTATTATCATAGTGAAGCTCAGGCACGATTAAATCATTGCTGGCGAAATCAAAAGTCAAGATTTGTTTATAAAGAGAATCTTTAAAACCAAATTGTTTTATCCTAGTTGTTAAGACTGGAGATGGCACAGAATCGGCCCAAAAATCTACACAATAGCTCGAGTCGACTTCGGAAATACACGACTCTTTTGTGAATGCCTGATACAGTGCCACAGAACCTGGCGGCAAAATAAGTAATGTATCCAAATGGCCTCCTGATGGCCAGAAAAGGGAAGTGTCCAAAGGAGCTGAAGGCAGGGTAAGTGATGTATCAATTTCCGACAATACATGGTTTTCGTAATAGGTACGTGCTTCTATACGAATTACCTGTCCCTCTTTTGGAAATGCTGACGCTATAATTAAAGTATCATTTCCGAATGACAGAAATGTTGTATCAATAAAAGTAGAGTCAACAGTTTTTGAACCAAATTCAAAACTGTTGATTTCTAGACTTAATGAATCGTATCTAAATTCATCACGAATAGACTTTAGATCTATATAGACGGTAACCTTATTGCGGACCGTTATCCACTCAGGCTCAGTTGAACACCCACTTGATAACAAGTAAATTATTAATAAGAGAATGGGAAAAGTCCCTTTCATTTAGTTGTTCCTCTTATGCATAGTGTGATAAATATAACCAAAATTGATCTAAATCCAGCCGAGATTTTAGCTTTTTAATGATAAAAACTATTTCAATTCCCGGTCGAGGTCACCCTTAATTTGCTTATACACATCTTGAAGGGTTTTGAAATCAGTCTCTTTTTTCTTAACCATAGTATCCCACTCAGCGAGTGTTTTTTGAGCCTTTAACTCTAAATAGTGGAGTTTATCTCTCATTACATTAAGTGAGTCCTTCAAAAGAACTCTTTTTTCTAGTAATTCAGAGTCATCTGGCATTCTTTCAAGGTTAAACAATGTATTTATATACTCATCCTCTACATCTTGGTACTCGTCAATATAATCACGATATTGAAAGATATCGATGAGAGTCATATCATTTTGATATGAACTACTGCACCCTATTATTAAAAAAATTGCACTAATCCAGAATAGTTTCATAAAGAACCTCAGTATATTGAATACTTGTAAATGTGAGTTCTTCACCTGTAGTGCGCTCTATTACATGATTTATATGGCTTTGATTATCGACTTCTTTAACTACATCACCCGTTGCCACATCAACCCAAATAGTATATACCCCTTTCCCAGAGGCAGAAACAAAGCGAGAATTCTTAAAGGGTATCCCTCGTTCTGATACTGTACCTTCTACCATTGCAGCAGCAACAAGCTGTTCAAGCATAAGGTGATTATAGAGTGGTGTCACAGAATAATAAATAGTAAAGGGCATAGTTTTTAAACCAATAGTCTTTACTAGATCGCCAGTTATCACTGAATCTATAGGGAAAGGAGCAGATTGAATTACCTCTCCCAACCGTGCTGTAACATTGGTAAGTACAGGAAAAGTACCCCTAAACATATGCTGTATTGAATAGTAACCCTTTAAAGTAGTGTTAAAGTCTTCCGTAAAATTTTTCTTTCGAAGCTCATTGCGAAATCTATCCGGTATGGGTAATTGATTTACGACGTTAGTATTAAATGTTTCAAATCCATCAATTGAAACAACGGTAGTCCCTACAGCACAATAGGTTATTGGTACTCGATGAGAGAGTTCTTGAGGGAGTGAATGTTTATGGTAATAGCGTGAGTTTTCCCCTTTAAACGTTCGTGAAATACATACTGTATCTCCCCGGAGTTCAGGGCTATGCAGAGTATATGTTTCTGTTATGGTTCCAACAAGTTCTGCTCCCCCATCACTGGTTGAATAGTGGCTCTGACGGTGTTGTAGCCGTTTAAGTTCAGATGGTTTTTGTATAATGGTCGCTTCTAAACTAAAATAGCATGACGTACAGATGCCCATGATACCAAACAGAACTAGGGTTGTTTTCAGAATCACTTATATTCCTCTTAAATTTGATTAATTCATTTTTGCACAGCAACGAAATGAAATAGACGCGTCATTATATAAGGGCATTCCATATCTTTTCTGAGTCCCTAAACGATATCCATGAAAGGATGATCGATAGTGAAAAATCTGATTACCATAGAGTGTTATCTCATCTAATTTTTCTTCATTTCCCTTTTGTTCGAGTAACACAACCTCACTAGAATTTGAATCAACCCAAAGTTGCCCTTGATATTCATATTCATGTACAAGAACTACTTTTGCAAGAAGCGCTAGGGAGTCGAGAAAAAGCGAATCAGCTGGTGACAATGATTCTAAAGCAAAAGTCCGTGCACTTTCACGTACTCCATCCATTGTATCAAGCTGCTCCATTGAATAAACAACATTACTAAAATACCCAATAGAATCTCGCAATACATTGAGTCTTTCTTCAGATGGTATCGCACTATTATCACAGGTAGCATATTTAAATTTTTCTTCAAAAGAGACTGTTTCTTGGATCTGTTTATAACTCGCCCCTTTTATAACATAGTCAACTCCTGTTTCTGCAACCGTTGGAACCCGAGCACTATCATCGAGGGCGACCCATTCTTGTAATTGCCCAGGGAGATCACGTACCCCTTCCGCTGTGATACAGTTTTCTGAACGCCCATTAACATCCTCACTCTGGGCAGTCCCTATATTACAATACTCTTCGAGATAAAAGGTTACATCGGATATAGTACCATACTCGTGTCCCCCTCGCCCTGTACACGCTCTATGCCACTCTCTTTCTCTGCATAAATAGTGATCAGCTGAGATACTGGAACAAATCTGTTCCGCTTCTTTAGCAGTAACCGCAGTAATGAAGCCCGTAGAGTCTTGATGTTCTGACTGCTCAATACAAAAGGATTCTACTTCAATACTATCAGAGGTAAGAGAATCTAAAGTAATGGGAATCATACCTGAAGGACAACGTGCAGTATCTGCTGTTTTATAAGAGTAAAAAATTGTATCGGTAAAAACGGTGTCTGACTTATGTCGTGATGCATCAGTAGCAACAATACCAACCAGTAACTTTCGTTCAGGAATGAGCTCATATAACGTATCTGAGAAGACCGAATCATTACCTTCATAATAGCGTGATAGATCAGATTTTGCAAAACCTATATAGGAGTCGTTCACGGTTCGCGACGCTCCCGAGCTATCCGAATCTAGAGTAAACACCAATAAATCATAATGGACAACATCACAATCATTACTTTCGGAGCCTGGTTCACAGTTCTTATTCTTAAGATCATTTGGAGCATCCCAATAGATCACTGCACTTGAGGAGTCATCAATAAAAACAATAGAATCGCCAGTAATTGCGGCTGGTTGTGTACTATCAGTGAGAGTAATAAAAAGAGAATCGATAACAGCAGAATTACCCGATTCATCATATGCAGTAAAATTTTCTAATTTATAGGATGTTTCGGAGTCGAGACCTTTAAAAGTCATAGAAAAAACATCACTCTCCGTGCTATCATTAACCCGCCTCCCTCTATCTTCAATAAAAAAGAAAAGTCGTCTGCCAGCTACATACTCCTCCCAACCATCAATGATTTCAATAGTATTCGATTCACTTCTATAATATTGTCCGATTCTTACTGCCGGGGTCTCAGTTACTATTTGTCCTGGTTTATAGATAGTAAGGGGTTCACCATTAAAGGTTACTGTGAGCTGTGATATTTGAAGAGTAGAATCGCCAGCGACAAGGGTTGAGTCTAAAGAGTAGAGTTTGATATCATACCCTATAATGATTCCTGAATCTGACTCGGGGAGATATACGTCAAAAACATCTGTGGGTCGTATCCAATTCATTTCAAAAGAGTCTTCATACACCGAAACCTCAGGAATCACAATCTCGGGCATTATAACGTCTGCAACATAAACCACAGTATAGACTGGTTCTCCACCGAGCTCTCCTGCTTCGACCTCAGCCCATAACGTCACATTAAATTGCTGGGCAGAGAGAATTCCTTCATCGAGAAAGGGCTCTAAAGAGAGGGTGAGAATAGTATCAGATTCTGTTGCTTTGAAAGAAGTATCAGGAACAGGATTTTTATTGGCAACATCGTTGGCTAAAATAGAGTCCCCAAACCAGAGATGATAATTCATCACCTTTTTATCACTGCTTGGTACTGTCCATTTTAACATCAAAGGCCCATTAAGTGTGTCTCGATAGGCTTGAAAGCTTGTTGGCTTTGCATTAAAATCTAGATCATCCGTCTCGCGAACATCGCTACACCCCATTAATAATAATGAAGCAACAACAGTAATTGTGCAGAAGGAAAGGGTCGCTTTTATAAGAGAGTGCTTTATCATACAATTACTGAATATAAAAAAAGAGGCTAATAAATTAGCCTCTTTTTTACGATTTTTATTTTTTAAGATATATTATGCAGGATATACTGAAATTTTCAGTCTTTTACGATCCAAACGCTCAAATTGAACTTTACCTTCAATGAGTGAGTAGATAGTATGGTCATTTCCCATACCTACATTATTACCTTGGTGAAACTTTGTTCCACGTTGACGAACGATGATGTTTCCAGGAATAACAACTTCGCCACCATATTTTTTAACACCAAGATATTTGGCGTTTGAGTCTCTTCCGTTCTTAACCGAACCTTGACCTTTTTTGTGAGCCATTCTGTGCCTTCCTTTTTATGCTTCTGCAGCTTGAGCGATTTTTTGCTTTCTAGTCAAAGGCACATTTTGCTCTTTGGCTTTTGCAATTGCAGCTGTACGCTTTTTAGCTTGTTCAACAACTTTAGAATCGACTTTCGCAGACTCACCCGCAACGTTCATCTCAGTAATTACTACTTCAGTGAACCCTTGACGGTGACCGTTCTTAAGGCGATAGCCTTGACGTCTTTTCATTTTAAACACAATTTTCTTCTCATCTCTACCGTGAGAAAGGACTTCAGCTTTCACTGAACCCTCTAATACAGGGGTGCCTACTTTTGTTCCATTTTCAGAAGAAAACAAAAGTACGGACTTGAAATCAATCTCTGTACCAACTTCAGCAACATTACTTGGAATGCGAATGACTTGGCCGAGAGCAACTTTTTGTTGGAAACCCGCTGTTTCAATTACAGAATACATATATCCTCGATTAACATTTTAATTTAATTACGCGTTAAACGCATGGCAAATATAGCAACAGATGGCCTATCTTGCAATATTTAAATAACAATGTAGCTCTTTATTGCTCTTTTTAGCCTAAAATCAGGGTGACAGGGTCTCTATTATTTAATTACTATTGCACAATACCTTAAACAAAGCAATATATGCAGAAACTCCCCTTTACTATTCGATCTGACTGGAAACATTTTCAGGGCTTACAAAAAGACCCAAAATGGAAAAACACCACACAAGTGGAGGGATTTGTCTATAGTGCACTCTGTAGCGGCAATGACTGGGGTATACGCATGAATAATTTCCCTTCTGAGCCGGTATATACCCTTGTCATTGACGAAGAAGAGATTATTCACTTTGATGAATGGCCCGAATTCTGGAAGAAACCCCAATAATAGTTCATAGAAACACTATATTTATAGTCTCACGCACTAAAAGAACCATATGCTTCTCAATCTAGCTTTTGTCATAATAATTGCACTTGGGTTCTCTACCCTTTTTACTCGATTTCGCCTCCCTGGGCTCCTTGGCATGATACTCACAGGGGCTCTTCTCGGACCTTATGCGCAAAAAGCACTCATTGCTCACTACAATATATCAATACTCAACCCCCTTTTCATATCTGAGACTCTTATTAATCTCTCATCCGAGCTCAGAACTCTTGCACTCATTGTTATTCTAATTCGTGCAGGACTGGGTATCAACCGCAAAAGCCTTAATACCATTGGTATACACGCAGCAAAAATGAGCGTCATTCCTGGACTTCTTGAAGGAGCCGCAGTACTCGCTATTAGTATGCTCTATCTCAATCTTCCACTTTTTGAAGCCGGTATGCTTGGGTTTATTATCGCTGCGGTCTCCCCTGCCGTTATAGTGCCTTCAATGCTTACACTCATGGAATCTGGTCTGGGTAAAGCCAAGGCAATTCCCACCCTCATTCTCGCAGGAGCAAGTGTTGATGATGTGGTTGCTATTACACTTTTTGGTGGATTTCTTGGAGCGGCAACCGGGACAAGTACCTCTTTTTTAGCACTGGGCCTTACTATACCTCTGAGTATTATACTCGGATTAGTAACGGGTGCACTGATTGGTCTTCTGCTTGTCACATTATTTAAAAAGTACCATATGAGAGATACCAAAAAAGTAATTCTCTTTTTAGTCATTGCAGTTCTCTACCACTCCCTAGAATCAATCATTCCAATTGCAACTCTCATAGGTATTATGGCAATTGGTTTTATGATACTTGAAAAATATGACTCTCTTGCTAAAAGACTTGCAACGAAATTCAATAAGGTGTGGGTACTTGCAGAGATTATACTGTTTGTTTTAATTGGAGCACAGGTAAACATACTGGTTGCCGCTGAAGCCGGTCTGATTGGTTTGGGAATTATATCACTCGGACTTATAGCACGCTCAATGGGCGTCTGGATTTCACTGATAGGATCTGACCTCAACAAAAAAGAGAAACTTTTTTGTACAATCGCCTACACCCCTAAAGCCACCGTTCAAGCAGCAATTGGCGCTATCCCTCTTTCAATGGGTGTACCTTCTGGCGAACTCATTCTCGCACTTGCTGTTTTAAGCATCATTGTTACAGCCCCTCTTGGCGCCATTGGCATCTCTATCAGTGCTCCCCATTTACTAGAAAAAGAACCTGTTTAACATTTCTGTTACAGAGTATCACATAAAAGATACGTTGGTAAAAACCATGGTCTTATAAGGTCTACCTCTGTAAAAGTAACTATACCAAATGAGGAACATATGAAAATAGCTGTTGTATCTGACATTCATTTAGGAGCCCCCAATTGTGCCCTTGTGGTGTGTGACGAAGGGAGCTGTAGGGTTGCGTCAAAATACCAGAAGTTTAAAGAGGCTTTGGGGACCCACAATGATTACCTCATTATTTTAGGAGACCTCTTTGACATTGCAGTTCGCGACTATGAAAGCGTGTATGAAATATCTTCCTTCTTTTTTCACCGTTTACACCTCGACTCAATAGCAAAACAGATAATCTATGTCCCCGGCAATCACGACTATAGTATTTGGCATACCATAGAACATCAGATAAATGTAATCAATCGACTTGATAACAATAAGTTACCACGGCAATTCAAGCAGAGTGTCCCGGGCCTCCTTGACCTCCGTAGTGCTAGTACTCACCAGTCTCTCATTCTAAAAGGGCTGCGTAAGAACCAAGGCGAAACGCCCTATGGTGATATTTACTTAAAAAATATATCATCACTCGGCTCTCCTGATGGACCCACTCCAACAATTTTTAATGTTGCCTACCCAAACCTCTATCTTGCAACAGACGAGGGCACCGTCCTCTTTACGCATGGTCAATATTTTGAGCCCTATTGGAATCTCGCCAGCGAGTGGTTACCCAAAATTTGTAAAGATGACCCTACGGTAGGTAATGCACTTGAACACCTCACTATGAAAGAGGCTGTCGCCATTAACTTCCCCCTATCGCAACTAGGGTCCAGCGGCTTTGGGCAAGCGGGAATATTTACTACTGTCATTCGACAACTGCAAGAAGATGTTACATCAAAAGATGGCTCACTCATTCGTTCATATATAGCCAATCTCATAAATAGTATTCATCTCGATAAGGGTACCAATTTTTTAAAAAAAGCAATTCTTTGGTTTGCCAAAAAATATTTAATCGAATTTATACAAAACAAAGTTACAACTGCAATTAAAGCAGATCATACTACTATCTATGACGAACTCCTCAGCAACGACCCTACAACATCTCAGCGGTTTGCTAGATTCATGGAACGTTCAGAAGATGAATTGAGTGAATTCTTAGCTGAAGAGTGTATAAAAGAGGTCCCGACTCACATATCAAACCTTGTTTTTGGCCATACCCATATGCCTATTCCTATGGGGGAACCAAATCATCAATTTCAATCAAAGAGTGGAACTGTTGCATTTTCAAACACCGGAGGGTGGGTCTTTGAAGATACCCTTCCGGGAGCCCCTTTTTGCGGAGCAGAAGTGATACATTATGAAAGTGGTAAAGGGTTTAAAAATACCACAGTATCCTGAAATTTACATACACATTTTTTATAAAAAAATAACGGCTAGAAGAAATTCTTCTAGCCGTTATTTTTATTTAGTTCGTCTCTTATTTGTAGAGAGGAAATTTGATACAGAGATCTTTTACTGTTTGACGAATAACAGCAAGCTTTGCTTCATCTTCGCCACAATCTAAGGCATCACAAATTGCATTTGCAATTACTTCCATTTCCGGAGCACCCATATCACGAGTAGTTACTGCTGCGGTACCAAGACGCACACCAGATGGTGAGAATGGTGAACGTGGATCAAATGGAACTGTTGAACGTGATGTAGAAATACCAACTTCATCAAGAATCTGCTCAGCTTTTTTACCTGGAATTTCTTTAGATGCAAAGGTATCCATTATCATTAGATGATTGTCTGTACCACCAGAAATAATTTTGATACCACGTGCCTGAATCACTTCAGCCATTTTTTGTGCATTAGTAATAACATTTTTTGCATATACTTGAAACGATGGATCAAGTGCTTCTTGAAATGCAACTGCCTTTGCAGCAGTTACGTTATCATGCGGTCCACCTTGAAGGCCAGGGAATACTGCACGGTCAATTGCCTTTGCATGCTCTTCTTTACACATAATAATTGCACCACGTGGTCCACGGAGTGTTTTGTGTGTAGTCGTTGTTACCACGTCAAAAAATGGAACAGGATTTTCAATTGCTTTACCAGCAATAAGACCAGCAATATGTGCAATATCAGCAAAAGTAATTGCGCCAACTTCGTCAGCTATTTCTTTAAATTTCTTCCAGTCAATATCACGTGAATATGCCGAGAAACCAGCAAGAATCATTTTTGGCTTTTCTTTAAGGGCGATTTCGCGAACTTTTTCCATATCAATACGGCCAGACTCTTGATCTACTTCGTACTGTACGAAATCATAAAGTTTCCCTGAAAAGTTTACTGGGTGACCATGTGAAAGGTGTCCACCATGATCGAGTTTAAGACCAAGTACTTTGTCGCCAGGCTCAATCATAGCAAAGTATACTGCAGTGTTTGCTGGAGACCCAGAAAGTGCTTGTACATTTACATGCTCAGCTCCAAAAAGCTCTTTAGCACGGTCGATAGCCATTTGTTCAACTTCATCAATAACTTCATTACCACCGTAATAACGTTTACCAACATAGCCTTCAGAGTATTTATTCGTTAGGCACGTACCGAGTGCCTCCATAACAGCTTTTGATGCGTAGTTCTCTGATGCAATCAGTTCAATACCATACTCCTGGCGCTCCTCTTCTTTAGTGATAAGATTCGCGAGATCGGCATCCTGGTTTTGTAATAAACTCATGTATTTTCCTTTTTGTTATTTTGTATCAATTTTTAAAAGAGCGATATACAATTCAATGTGATTACGTTGTATATTCTGCGTTAATTTTTACATACTCATAAGAGAGATCTGTTGTCCAGACACGTGCAGATTCATTTCCCATTCCTAAATCTATCTCAATTGTGTAGCTCACCTCTTTTACATTCTTCTCTATTCTCTCTAAATTATATGTAATAGGCTGACCACTACTCACGACCTTTACCCCTGCATACTCAATAGCAACTCTCTCAGGGATAATTTGGAATTCACAAGCTCCGAGCGCTGCGATTACACGGCCCCAATTGGGGTCTTCACCAAAAATGGCTGTTTTTACCAGTTTTGAATTCGCAACAAAACGACCAATATTACGAGCAACTGATTGATTTACAGCGTTAACAACCTCAATCTCTACACATTTTGTCGCCCCTTCCCCATCTTCGACAATCTTTTTTGCCAAAGTATTGAGTACAAACTGGAGCGCCTCACGAAAATCATTTTGATCTGCCTGATCGAGATGTTCATATTTTAGTAAAGAGGCATTATTAGAAAACAAAAAGCAAGTGTCATTAGTACTCATATCACCATCTACAGAAATAGAGTTAAATGATTTTTCAATCATCTCTTTATAGGTCTCATGAAACCATTCTGGCAGTTCAATATCGGTGGTGACAAATCCAAGCATGGTAGCCATATTGGGGTGAATCATACCAGACCCTTTAGAGGCCCCCCCTATTTTTACTCGATCCCCTGCAATAGATACATCCACAGCACATGTTTTCGTTACCGTATCAGTGGTTAGTATTGCCTCAGCAAAATGAATATCCGTATCTGCGAGAGAAGTACACGCTTCTGGAATAGCGTCAGCAACAAGGCTTAAGTCGAGTTGCTGTCCAATTATCCCTGTAGAACAGGTGACAATACTATTTTGTGGTAATGAAAGGTTTTTCTCGACGTCACGAACAATTTGCCATGCAGTATCGTACCCTTGCTTACCAGTACAGGCGTTCGCATTTCCTGAATTTACAACAAGTCCATGAATCGCACCATTGTTCTCTTGTAATATCTGTTTTGAAACTAAAATGGGTGCAGCGGGAAACTGATTTTTTGTAAACACTCCAAAGCATCTACAAGGAGGTTTAGAGTAGATAATCCCTAAATCTTTCGATTTTGATGCTTTTATTCCAGCAGTAATACCTGAAGAGGCAAATCCTTTTGGAGTTGAAACTGATCCATTTTCTATAATATCGTACATCTATTCCTGAGCACTGAAGTATGAAATATACGCTAAATTTAACATTTATTACTGTAATTTGGGCGCCCGCTGAGTACTATTTAGTAAAAATGAGCCTTCCTCACCTAACTTTAACAGTTTTATAGTTTTACACAGATCGATTTTGACAATTTGGTGCATTTGATTATCTTTAAGCTAACCAAACAAAAGAAAATTATATTGTAATATAAATTACAGTGAAATTTCTTTGTGTAAACTGTTAACCAAATGATACTATGAATAACTCGATACCAATGCAGAAAGAGACCTATGACAAGTTAATCAGGGATTTAACTCACCTCAAAAAAGTTGAGCGTGTAGAAATTATTGATGCGGTGCAAGATGCTCGTGAACAAGGTGATTTGAAAGAAAACGCTGAGTACCATGCTGCCCGTGAAAAACAGAGTTATATTGAAGATAAAATTGCTGAAATCGAAGATAAGCTCTCTAGAGCACAAGTCATTGAGCATGATACTGCCAATGCAGATAAAGTCCTTTTTGGCACCACAGTAAAAGTAAGAAATGTAGATACCGGCAAAGAAGTCGAATACCAGCTTGTCTCACCTGATGCTGTAGATATCCTCAATGGAAAAATATCAAATAACTCTCCTATTGGCCGCGCACTTTTAGGTGCCAAAAGAGGCGAAATTGTTGAAGCCCAGATTCCTCGTGGACTCCTTAAATTAGAAATTCAAGATTACAAGTAACTAGACAATGATTCGAGCATTTGTAGGGAATGATGGGTTTAAAAAAGAGGCAGCTATTAATGCCGCTGTTAAAGAGTGGCTTGGTGATAGAGCCTCTGATACCTATGCCCGTACCAATGTATTCCCTGGTGATTCGAACGTAGATGAAAGTGTCGCTCAAAGAGTGTATCAGCTTTGTGAGTCCACTTCTATGTTTGCCGAAAAAAGTGTTGTTGTACTCTGGAATTTTGAAAAACTAAAGAGTAGTGATCAAGAAGAAATTTTTGAATATGTAAAAAACCCCAATCCTGAAACTGCTCTTTTTATTGAGGCTGAGAAACTTGATGGTAGGAAAGGGCTTGGCAAATACCTCACCAAAGAGAAACTTCTTCAAAAATTTGAACAACCCTACGCCGACAAGATTCCTCCGTGGATTGTACAACAGGCCCGAGATGAATATGGGAAATCCATTTCTATACAGGATGCTCAGTATTTATGGGAGCTCGTTGGGAGCGATCTTGCGATTGTCAATAGAGAGTTGCAAAAACTCGCCCTCTATTTAAAAGATGCCCCTACTATCACCGCAGAAGTTTTGCATGAAACTGTAGCATCTCAACGAGAGGCCACTGTTTTTGAACTCCAAAATGCTTTTGGTAATCGAGATACCGACAAGGCAATTCTCATTTTAAAATCACTCTTAGAAAGTGGTCAACACCCTATTCTTTTAACGAACATGCTCTACAAACACTATACTACTCTTCTTATGACCGAATATTTTGTGCGTCATAAAATGGCACCGGATGCTATCGCAAAAGAGGTCGGTATGAATCCCTATATCTTTAAAAACATCAACAATATCCCCGCTCAATCAAAAAAACGCCCCGCTGCAACATTACGTAGAATATTGATTCGTTTAGCGGAAATTGAGTGGAAACTCAAACTCGGTGAATTCTCGAAGTTTCATGAATTTGAAACAGCCTTAGTACAGATGATATAATTGTATTACGGCTCATCATTCTACCTTATTATTTCTTAAAAAACTCAATCATCCATAACTAATACCCTTTATTTTAGCCAAAAAAGCGTAAACATGCATCTTTATGTACTTTTAACATAAAGTTTTGAACAATCTGTAAACAGTTCTTGTTATATTACACTGTATAACCGGCCAATGAACTGATATTTATTGTAGTGCAATATATATTAAGGGGGAAACAATTGGCTCAACACCATACATGCCGATATTACCAGCCTCTGCTAGGCACTATTTAGGATATCATATGAAATATTTATTTCTCATAACCATACCACTCCTTTTGCTCTATTGTTCAACGGAGCCAGAATCAACATCAAATAGATCTACGATAACAGAAAGCTTTATCAGTGACTTAGAAGATGAATATGATACTGATATTTCTTCAATTGAAATTACTTTCTATCAGAAAAGTGATAGCTCTGAAATATTCTCAGATTGGTATGACGTTGTTCCTGATCGCGACCTTGTCATTGAAGATGAGCGTCTTGAGAGTGGCTCTTTTTATAAACAAGTCACAGGGTATCGTAGTGCTGACGATTCAGAAAATAGTTCTGGTCAAAATAATGGCAACAGCTCACAATACGACAATGGGAGTTCAGACTACTCTGATACTCGTGACCATGATAGTTCAAGTGAGATCCCTAACAGTGAATCGTCACTCTCATCAGATGACCAGCAATCATCTGATGGCGAATCTAAGGAAAGTGATGATACGCAGTCATCAGGTGATGATAAGCCCAAAGAATCTTCTGATGATAAAACACTTCGTCCGTTAGAAGAACATGAGCTCTTTCTTTTTGAAAAGACATTTACCGATTTTAGTTTTGGTGGTGGGTGTGAGAAAGACCCAACCCCTTGCCCTATTACATTTGAAAATGGCGTCTACACATGGAGCTATAATGGACCAGAACTCCCAGCTAAAAAACAATGGGGTGGCATTATGATTACTGAATTTTGGGATGAAGTGACTGAATCACCTCAAGGCCACTCAACTCTTGGAGCAACATCCATTAAATTCGAAGCACGCTCCCCTGACGGTGGATCTATCAAATTTGTTTCAGGTCTTCACGATGATGCATCAATTACCATTGCAAATATCTCTTCTGACTGGACAGAATATTCAATTGCATTACCCGATGATTTCACCTATGACTTTATTGATATGGCTCTATCAGTGTGGCTTGAGGGGACTGATGAAAAAACTATCGAATTTAGAAAGGTCCAATACTCTACTGACCCTGCTATTACCATGTGGACTGAAGACTTTTTGGAAGAGTTTAATGATGCAAATAGTTCATTAACAAATTGGAATGGTGCGCCGAGTACTACTTTTTACCGAGAGACCCCTAAAGGCGCTGGGTATGGCGGAATGGGTGAACAAAATAACCTAACAGAAAGCCCTGCCAATTCTATTGTTGAAGATGGTAAACTTAAAATCATCAATACTCTCGATGGAGGGTCGATTAACTCAGCTCGTATTATATCCTCAAAACAGTACACTTATGGAAAATTCGAGGCCAAAATCAAGATGCCCACGGGCCCTAATGGCGTTATGGATGGTGCATCATGGCCATCATTCTGGCTTCTCGGTCAAGATAGTGACAAAGGCTGCATGCGTGAACACTGGCCATCATGTGGTGAAATAGACATTGTTGAAGCTGGTGGGGCAAAACCAACTGAGGTATATGGAACCAATCACTGGGGACCTAATGCTGGAGCTGACAAAGCAGACCACGGAGATTTTTATTCTCACTCGGAAGCAATCAATAAAGCGTTTCATACTTATACACTCATTTGGAGCCCTAATAGAATTAGCATGCTTTTTGATGGTGAAGAGTATTTTGGTATGGACCTTACTGGCTATCTAGCAAATGGAACTTATTTTGATATAACCGGGTACTTCGCATTTAAAATGGAGATGATCTTATTGAATACTGTAGGATCTGTCGGAGGACTCTTTTATGGTATTCACAATGGTATCGTCGACCCTGCTAACTATCCACAAGTTATGGAAATTGATTATGTTGGGCGCTGGAAAAAATGGAATGATAAATGGGCCTATGAAGGGTGGTAGTAGCCTCCCTTCACTCTTCTGAATAATTGCACATTTGATTGCTCAGAAAACTGTATTCAAGTAAAACTGTTCTTTACAACTCCTTCTTAAAAGTGTGACACTGCTCACACTTTTTTTATATAGTCCTTTCAACTCAATCTCCCACCCTGATACCAATGAAATTATCGCTCGTAAATAGTATATTTCTGTTACCAAACCATATTGTTGAGCTATGACACCAGAATTTAAGAAATATTACGATGATGAGATGCGCTACCTGAAAGAGTCGGGCGCGGAATTTGCCAAAGCCTACCCTGATATTGGTTCATTTTTGGTTGATGGAGAAGACACTGACCCATACGTAGAGCGACTTCTTGAGGGATTTGCCTTTATAACCGCCCGCTGTCGTGAAAACCTTGGTTTTGAATTTGAGCAAATGAGTTCCCAATTTATGGAACTCTTTGCCCCTATGCAGCTACGAGAGTTTCCTTCGGTTACTCTGCTTCAATGTAAAAATATTAGTAACAGAGAAGAGTTCCTCCCTAAAGGAAGCTTAGTATCAAATAATCAAAATTTTAGATCACCAAAATCCATTCAGTTTTCTACCACGTCAGACCTCTCTATCTTACCGATAAATATGAATAGTTGTAGTTTAAATAGTCGAGGTACCACCTGCTCGTTAGATTTCGGACTGTTCCCAAAGGCACATTCTGATGACATAACTGCAGCAACAATTCCACTGTATATTAGCGGTGACAATGAGTTGGTCTGGAGTATCATGCACACCCTTACTCAAGAACTTGAGTCGGTGACTGTAACTGTTGACGGTACTGAGTACCCAACATCGCTCCCCTATATTATTGCTTTTGATGAAGAACACGCACTGACACCACTCAATCTCGGCGAAATGAGTTCAGCGCACCTCCTCCGAGAATTCTTCATTTTTAAAGAAACGTTCCGAAGAATAGCTCTTACCATTCCTCCTGCTGTGGTGCAACAAGCCTATCGCTCTTTTACTTTTAATCTCAATTTCAAAAAACCTATGGATAGCCGCCTTCAAGAATATATCCACAAGGACAATTTTGAGCTTAATGTCGTCCCTGCAGTAAATCTATTTATTGATAAAACTGAGCCAGTAAATGTAACTCATCGAAAACATGAGTATTTTGTTAAGCCAGCAAATGGTAATAAACTTCGTATTCATTCTCTTATCTCTGTCGAAGGGATAGCAAAAGAAAGTGATGTTAAAAGAAGCTACCGCCCTCATGATACCTATGCAGCGAGTAACTTTAATAGCTCCTATTATACCATGACTACCCGAAAGGATATTTATGATAATCCCTGCTACTATATCTCGGTCTATTCCCCTCATGATGAAACGGTAATTGAAGAGTATCTTTCAATTGATGCCTATTTAACTCATGGCATACGTGCTCGAAAAGAGGTCCTCCTTCACCAGTTAAATTATCTAAAGAGCCCTATTGCACCCGATTCAATAACCATTACCAATATTACCAAACCGAGTATCCCTATTGAGGCTGTAGGCCCCAAAGCTCACCTTTGGAATATATTTTCTGGTATACATCAATCATTAGGCACCTTTTGCACTGCAGACAACATGAAAGAACTACTCCATCACTTTGCGCAGTTCTCTCACCCTGGTAATAAACAATATATCGATACTATCATTGATGTGCAATCAGAACACACCTCAATACCTCATCATGGAACACTCTATCCTGCTGTTACCATATCTATCTTTTTTAAAGATGAACGGATAAAAGAGTACTCAAAAGATTCTTTGGGAGTACTCTCACTACTCGGCCTAACCCTTCATACATTTTTATCTGATAATGTTGCGATGAATACTATGGTAAACGTAGTCTTTGACATTGCGCCCGTAGGAATCACCTACCGCTGGGATGCATCAATTGACACCTTTTAAATAAGACTATGTTAGGTGAGTTCTTTTAACAATTTTTGACACTCTTGAGTGAGGGGAGCATTAAACTCATATTCTAAGCCTTCCCCATTTTTAATTCTTAATGTTGCAGAGTGAAGAAACATATCGCGAAACCCATGCTCTTTTTTATAATGAGCATTCCATTTAAAGTCACCATACCGATCATCACCTAAAAGCGGATGTCCCAAATGGTTAAAATGCGTTCTGATTTGGTGCATTCTTCCGGTTCCAAGAACTACTTTTACCAATGAGCAATCACCATACTCTTCGAGCACCTCATAATGGGTAATTGAAGTACGTACATCGCCACCTTTTTGGTCAGTAACAAGAACCTTTGCCCCACCCTCTTTTGTATCGGTACGAAGGAGGTCGAGTGTAATGGTCCCTTTTTTTTGTTCTAAATGACCTTTTACGAGAGCACGATACTCTTTATAGACATCACGATTTCGCATCTGAGCAGTAAACCCTCTGAGAGCTGCTGCTGTTTTTGCAACGAGTATAACTCCAGATGTAGCCTTATCGAGTCGATGAACCAATTGCGCCTTAAAGCCATCTTCAGTTGCTTTACTATAATACCACACAAGTTCTATTAAACTTTTTCCTGGAGCTTGATTAGACCCTGGATGTACTGGTACTCCTCCTGGCTTATTAAGAACCAGAAGCTCTTCATCTTCTTGAATAATGTGGAAATTATATTTGAAAAAATCAGGTGAGACAGAAACCTCCCCCACTTCTTTCTCTTGAATTTCGATAGCTTCATAGATCTGAATGAGATCACCTTCAGCGAGCATCTGATTTTCTTTTGCCCTTTTGCCATTTACCCGCACCTTTTTCTTTCGAAAAAGTTTGAAAATAAAATTGAGCGGATAGTTAAAAAGCTCTTTGCGTAAGAACCTATCTATCCGCTGATCTGCTGCGTTGGGGGTGACTTTAATTTCTACCATAGTTAAAATGTAGAAATATTATGTAATCTCTGAGAACGTCAGGAGTGAGTTATGAGAATTCTTTAAAGACACTTCTAAAAATGCTTAATTACTTCTCTTTCTGAGCCATCCATGCAAGACGAACGCCATCTGCTGCACTGCTCACAATACCACCAGAATATCCGGCACCTTCACCAAGGGGAAAAAGACCTTTAATATTTACAGACTCCATGGTCACGCTATCTCGGAGAACCCTAATAGGGGAAGAGGTCCGTGTTTCAGGACTAACCATTATGCCGTTTTTAATATAGCCAGGTATTTTATGCTCAAACTCTTGCATGCCAAACTGTAGTGCTCTGACCAATTCTTCAGGAAAGAGCTCGTCCATACCAAAACTTTTTAGCCCACACGGATAACTCGATTTTGGAAGGTCCTTACTGACTCGTCCTTCGATAAAATCATCAATACGTTGAGCGGGAGCAGTATAATCACCACCACCGACTTCAAAAGCACGCTGCTCTAACTCTCGTTGAAAATTTACCCCCCAAAACAAGTCATCACTCTTGGGTTCTACCTGTACAATAATACCAGAGTTTGCAAAAGGTGCAGACCTTCTTGAATAACTCATACCATTGGTGGCAAGTTCACCGGGCTCTGTTGCACAGGGAACCAATACTCCACCAGGACACATACAAAAAGAGTAAGCAACGCCTACATCAGCAAATTCGCCTTTCGGTTTTGATTTTAATACATACTCTGCAGGGCCAACAGCTTTAATATCAATATGAGCATCATATTGATTGCCATTGATAAGTTCTTGAGGGTGTTCAGCTCTCGTTCCAACGGCAAAGGTTTTCTGTTCCATTGCAACACCATTATCATGAAGCATCTCGAACACATCTCGAGCTGAATGCCCGGCCGCCATAACTAATGCTTCGCAAGGTATCCACTCATCATTAACTTTAATTTGAGAAACCGATCCATCGGTAACCTTCATATCACTAACATATGCTTCAAAACGGTACTCTACTCCGAGCTCTAATAACTTCTCCCGTAAGTTCATAACAATAAACTGTAGCTTATCAGTGCCAATATGAGCCTTACTCAAATATTTCACTTCATCAACCGCACCGCAGTCAACAAAATCATTAAGTACTGTTTGGGTAAAGGTATTTCGAGTTCGTGAGGTTAATTTTCCATCACTAAAGGTACCCGCACCACCTTCACCATAGAGTACATTACCCTTTGGATCGAGTATTCGTTGCTTAAAAAGCTGACGAATTCCTTTAAATCGCTCTTGAATAGGTTTACCCCGTTCATACAGAGAAACTTTAAAGCCCTTTTTGGCCAAGTGATAGGCCGCCCATAAGCCGGCAGGCCCAGATCCTACGACATGTACATGATCCGCCATTGGTACAGTATTAGCTATTCCCGCTTCGGGAACAGGCTTATCCGGATTATTGATGGAGAGGTTTTTTTGTTCACGAATCTTCTTTTCGAGCGAAAACTCAACATTACAGACCCATGAAGGCCTGTGCCCCTTACGTGCATCAAGAGACATACGTAGAATAGTGAGGTCAGCAATATATTTTGCAGGAACACTAATACGACGAGCCAAGGCTTTCAGAACATCTTCTCGCTTATTAAGCGGTACTTTTAATTGATTGAAGGTATATTTGATCATGCTCTATTATATACTTTCTTTTCACCAAACTTTGGCAAGAGAAGAGTACCTATTATAAGTTAACGGTTATTTTCTACAACTTCATATACAAATCAGAGTGAAGAGTTGGCGCGTAGACCAACTACCCCTCAACACTACATGTGATTGTACCCTTTTGTATCGTTTCGATTAAGCCAACTGCTGCCTCAACTTCGCTTTTTTTAATTGCAACACTTTCGACATTAAAACCATAAGGGATATTTTGTGCAGTACAAAATGACCGTAGTTCATCAATCACCTCATTACAATGTTTCAATGACTGAACAAGCATATCATCACCACTCGTAAGTATCTCTCTCACATCATCTGGAATTGAGATTCCGAGCCATTCCATGAATTCGAGCGTTTTATTTGAGCCGCAGGGGCTGATAGTAAATATAACGGGGACAATAGGCTGGCCCACTTCTACAAACCGGTTTTTATAATCAGCCAAAGCATTTAGGGCACTCGGTACATTATAGACCATCTGAGTCACAAAAAAAGAAACCCCATTGAGGGCTTTTTTGAGCATACGATCGGGTTCATCACCAAGAACCGCATGTCTCTCTGGAATCATAACAGCTCCAAGCAAGAGGTCCGGTGCATAGCGCTCTTTAATAATATACGCATCTTCAAGGGTCATGGTCACCTCTTGATCATCAGAAGCCATACCTACAAATACTGCCGCACCCCCAATTTTTTCAGCCTTTTGTACCCATGATTTTAACTCGCAGTCACTGTATTTGCCTACACATTTATAGAGCAGTGGTGATAGACCAATCGAATCAAGGTGAGTAGTATAATAATCGATAGGATCAATTGAAGCCATATAGGGAAATGGGCGTGGTTTACTGGTTCGGGTTTTCTCATCTTGGACATCATATAATATGAGTCCATCAAGATCACTCCCCGAAACCCTTGTTGCCAATCGGTTAGCAGCGACTGCGATAGCAGTCTCTTCGGTCCCCACTTTGGGAGGTGTCATTCCGTATAGAATGATATCAGAATCACCACTTTTTATTTTATCAATAAATGTTTTCATAGAGTTCCTCGTATCAATAACTGAGATTGGGACCGAGCCACCGCTCAGTAGTCTCGATATCCCACCCTTTTCTACGGGCATAATCTTCAACTTGATCTTTATTAATTTTTCCTACTGAGAAATACTTTGATTGTTCATGGGAAAAAAACCACCCACAGACAGATGCCGCAGGAATCATCATATAACTTTCAGTCATTTCGATACCAAGTTTCCCTGGCTGCAGGAGTTCCCAAAGCTTTGCTTTTTCGGTATGGTCAGGGCACGCAGGATAGCCAGGAGCTGGCCTAATTCCTTGATATTTCTCTTTTATAAACTTTTCATTGTCAAATTTTTCGCCTTTCGCATATCCCCAATACTTGGTACGTATGAGAAAATGCATACGCTCAGCGAGTGCTTCAGCCAATCTATCAGAAATAGTCTGGAGCAAAATTGCATCGTAATCACGGTTATCAGCCTTAATTTTAGCCGCAAGTTCATCGGCATTAAAACCACCGGAGACCGCAAAGGCACCAATATAATCTTTGAGACCCGTATGCTTTGGTGCGATAAAATCAGAAAGACAGTAATTAGGTTTGCCATCAGTACGTTTTTGTTGTTGACGAAGGTGGTTTAACGTCATGCGTACTTCCGCACGACTTTCATCTGTGTAGACTTCAATATCATTATCTACAGAATTAGCGGGGAAAATGCCCACAACTGCCTTCGCCCAGATCAGCTTCTCGGCAACAATACGATCCAAAAGGTTTTGAGAGTCTTCCATCAATGTTGCTGCTTCATCTTTTAGATCTGGATGTCGTAAGATATCAGGATATCTACACTTAAGCCCCCAAGCATGGAAAAAATAGGTCCAGTCGATAAAGGGAATAATATCCTTGACTAGAACATTTTCTAAATAGACTACTTCTTTTTCTATTGGTTCATATATCATTTTTTACCACGCAATATCGGGTTTGTTCTCTTTCGCTTCATCGAGAGAGACCGTCTCTATTTTCTTATATTTGGCATTGTGAGCATCACGAGATTTCTGCTGCTGCTCCTTGATGTCATTTATGTAAGTCGTTTTTCTTTCATCACTTAAAACACTATCGAGCACTGTGATACTCCGTGAAGCATCAGAAACATAGATAACTGGCCCAGAGTAAACAGGGGCTATTTTCACTGCAGTATGTGCCTTAGAGGTTGTTGCCCCCCCAATGAGTAGCGGTATATTGAGCCCCTTTTTCTCCATTTCCTTAGCCACAGTAACCATTTCATCGAGTGAAGGGGTTATAAGTCCGGAAAGCCCTATAATGTCTACATCGTTCTCTATGGCTATTTTTATGACTTTCTCCCAGGGGCACATGACGCCAGTATCAATAACTTCGTAGTTATTACACCCCATAACAACGCCAACAATATTTTTTCCGATATCATGCACATCACCTTTTACCGTAGCCATAAGGATCTTACCGGCTGATGATGACCCACCTTCCTCTTTCTCCTCTTCGAGATACGGCTGCAAAACACCAACAGCTTTTTTCATAACTCGAGCTGTTTTAACAACTTGCGGCAAAAACATCTTCCCTGATCCAAAGAGATCACCCACCGTATCCATTCCAGACATCAATGGGCCTTCAATCACATGGATCGGGCGCTTATACTTTTCAAGGGCTTCCATTGTGTCTTCTTCAATAAACTTATCGACACCTTTTATCAGTGAATGGGCAAGTCTTTCTTCGATTGTTCCTTCACGCCATTCATCCTTTTTCTTATCGTCCCCTCCAACTTCACCTTTTACCTGTTCCGCGTAATCCACTAATTTTTCAGTGACTTCCGGGTATCGGTTAAAAACAGCATCTTCTATGAGGTCGCGAAATTCCTTGTCAATATCATCATACATTACCGACATTCCTGGATTCACAATTCCGGAATCCATCCCCTCTTGAATTGCATAGTAGAGAAAAACAGAGTGCATAGATTCGCGAACAAAGTTATTGCCTCTGAACGAGAATGAGACATTACTCACCCCACCCGTCACATGAGCATGTGGTAAGTTTTGCTTTATGAAGGTTACACTATCAATGAAATCTTTTGCATAATTATTATGTTCCTCGATACCGGTTGCAATAGTCAATACATTAGGGTCAAAAAAGATGTCCTCAGCAGGGAACCCTACTTCTTCTGTAAGAATCTTATATTGACGACTAATCACCTCTTTTCGACGATCGAGAGAATCTGCCTGACCATTTTCATCAAAGGCCATAGCAACAATTGCCGCACCATATCTCAGTGCAAGTTTTGCTCTTCTCTTAAACTCATCTTCACCCTCTTTGAGACTAATAGAGTTAATGATACATTTCCCTTGGACACATTTAAGTCCGGCCTCTATCACTTCCCATTTTGATGAATCGATCATTATAGGACATTTTGCGACATCGGGTTCAGCCATGAGAAGATTTAAAAAGCGAGTCATTACCGCTACAGAATCAATCATCCCTTCATCGAGATTCACATCAATAACCTGAGCTCCATTCTCAACCTGGTCAATGGCAATTGCTACCGCTTCTTCGTATTTTTCTTCGCGAATAAGACGTGCAAATTTGCGAGAGCCCATAATATTGGTTCTCTCACCAATATTGATAAAATTGGCCTCTTTGGTAATAGCAAGTGGTTCTAATCCACTCAAATGACAAATGTGCTTATTTTGAGCTGGTACACGTGGTAATTTACCAGCAACTGTTTGTGCAATAACATTAATGTGCTCAGGAGTAGTTCCACAGCATCCACCCACAATATTGAGGAGCCCATTATCGGTAAAATCATCAATGAGAGCAGCCATATATTTTGGCGATTGATCATATTCACCAAATTCATTAGGGAGGCCTGCATTGGGGTGTGCAGAGATATAACAATTTGCTCTATTAGAAAGTTCCTGAATGTGAGGACGCATCTCTTCAGCACCAAGTGCACAATTCAGCCCGATACTAAACAGGTCTGCATGCTGGAGCGAGTGCCAAAATGCTGCTGCTGTTTGACCAGATAGCGTTCTTCCACTTGCATCAGTGATCGTTCCAGATACCATAACGGGATATCGAACACCCTTATCTTCACAATATTTATCAATAGCAAAGAGTGCCGCTTTACAGTTAAGAGTATCAAATACCGTTTCAACCATCAATATATCAGAACCACCATCCACGAGACCTTCAGTCTGTTCATAATAGGCAGTAACTAATGCATCAAAGGTAACTGCTCTATACCCAGGATCATTAACATCGGGAGACATACTCGCTGTTTTACTTGTCGGCCCAAGAGTCCCCACTACAAAACGTGGTTTTTCTGGAGTAAGATCAGTATATTTTTGAGCCGCTTTTTTTGCCGCAGTTGCTGCAGCCTTATTGATGTCATAGACGTAGGCCTCACAGCCGTAATCTGCTTGAGAAATAGTTGTTGCATTAAAAGAGTTGGTTTCGATGAGATCGGCGCCCGCTTCAAGGTAGCGCTCGTGTACTGCTTGAATTACATCAGGGCGAGTCAGACAAAGCAAATCATTATTCCCTTGAAGATCT
Organism: Fibrobacterales bacterium; assembly: GCA_051532035.1. Classification (GTDB taxonomy): domain Bacteria; phylum Fibrobacterota; class Fibrobacteria; order Fibrobacterales; family JAOPTW01; genus JAOPTW01. Next base: position 46,752 of record JAOPTW010000005.1, read on the forward strand.
TGGGGATGCTCTTTAAACTGTTCGCCACGAAAGTCATCCTCTGAGAGACCAAATCCTTGAATTTGAGTTCCCGTCGCCCCATCAAGAATAAGGATACGCTCTTTTAAAATCTTATGTAACTGATCTATTCTACTCATTATTATTACCTAAAAAGCTTTTATGCAAATATACGCATAAACGCATACCATTGCAAAGAATTAAACATCTATTTTTGATTAAAAATAGAAAAGTACAACTTTAAACGTATTGAAATGGGCAAGGAAAACCTACCCTCAACAATTGAGTACAAGTTAAACCTGCGTCAATTATCTACATAAGTTTGATATATATCAGTAGTAAAGGTGATCTTCGTTAGAGGCTTCCAAAATGCTTCATGAAATGGTATGCTCCAAAAGCACAACCAACCACTGCAAAAAATATGAGGATAATTATCATCGAGATAGTAATAGCTGAAAGATGTTTATCCGGAACGTCATCAACAATTCTTACACTATTAACATAGTCATTTGATTGATCTTGTGTAGGATTCCCAAGGGGCTTTTGAGAGACTGTTTGCGTCACCTTTTCAACTCTCTCTGTTACAACAGATCGCTCCATACCTTCACTTTTGTACATCGGCTCACCAAAAGAGTGACTCACTGGCTGGGCCATCCCCCCTTGGGAGAGCACGGGCTCAGAAATATGGTCAGGTTGATGATTATTCATACTCACAACAGAACGCTTCTGTTTAGGAAACGCAAAAACTGATTTGCCCATTCCAGTCGAAGGAGTTCGAACAGGAAGTTCCCCAACATTAACTTTTTGACACCCTGTACAGACAAGGGCCAATGAATCATTATAGACTTGAAGTTTTGCATACTCAGTTGCACGATCTGTTGAACTCAAGCTTGAGAGCCCTAGGTCATTCCATGAAGTACAATACTCAAAATCTTCTACTGTTTCTGCATCACAAGAGGGACATCTTACCGTTACAGGTTTCTTCATGGCTTTACCTTCACACAAAACGTTTACTTATTTTGAAATGTAACGAATGATTTCTGAATGTAAAGTGCCCTCTTCTAATTAATATCCAAATTGAAGAGTTTGTGTTGAACGTACATATAAAAATGTCCCCTCAAACATTTGAAGGGGCCTCATCTTTCTTCTTATTCCAACCATCTTATACCAAACGAAACGTTGATGGGTACCAGTGACATCAAATGAAGCACACCAGCACATGTAAGTACGGTAACTCGTTATATTAAAACAATTTACACAGTTAATACTGTTTTTTGTTTTTCTTTTTATTTTGTACGTTGTATTGAATGGTAACTGTGTGAAGAGCTATGGTTGGGTCAAAATAATGAGGCGGCACTGTCTATTTTCGAACAGAATATCCTCTTCACGCATGTGCACTAGATAGGCATGGCCCGATACCGGCTTCAATAACATATCATGAGGGGTTTCAGGCTCAATCACTTTCTCAAAAAATGATTGTACCCCTTGAGAAAACTGGCGTGACGATGCCATACCGAGCATTAATAATCCATGAGGATTGATAAACTGCACACCCCCAGAATGAGTGTCTGATACAATAACTCCTATAGGGAGAGCACCAAAAATGGTTTTCAATTCGCTCAACTGTCGAGCCTGTACATACCGAAGATCGTTGACCTCATTTCGCACAACATTCATCATATCGTTGAGTTGATAGAGTGGATTTTCTGGTGAGATAAGCTGAGTATCTTTTACTAATTCAATACTTTTTTTCGGTTCTACTTGAGTATCATCCCAAAGAAGTTTAGCAAAAAATGAATTGGTTTCATCAATATCAGATTGAGAGATCATAAACTGGCGGTCTTTACCCGATTGACTCATATTTTCAGCATTTAATATCGCCTCTATTGCCTGTTCAAATGACTTCACAAAAAGGATTGGAAATTTTTCTCGTTTTGCAAAAATTTTAATGTAGACCTGCACAAATAATGGTGCGTTAAATATATATGCGGTTCGAATAGTACATTTGTATTTCGAATTAAAAGCCCGAATGCTATCGGCATAGATTTTCCTCACCTGAGAGGAGACTGCACCGATATTCCCATAGTCAACAATCCGATAATAGTGATTCCCTTCAAAGGAGCCATCATTCAATGCGGCATCTAAACAATTCATTGCTCCAAAAGCATCTTGTACCGTAGGCCTACCTTGAATTGAAGAGTAGAGTACCTTTCCGGGAATAACTGCACTTTTGTAACAGAATTCACTTTCGGGATTAAAGTATTTCCAATTCGAGTTGTATTCAAGAGCATTGACATTCAGATCAATAAGAGGTTTACGATATTTAAAAGACTCTAAATACTTCTCTGCTCCTGATAAAGCTTTGAAAAGAGAATTGACATTAGAAAACTGTGTCGCGATACGATATGTTTTAAAGCCAATACTCGTTACAGCCCTCAACCAAAGTGGTGTATTACAAAATATTATAGCCGCTTTTTGAACTTGGTGATCAATAAGATACTGCTTCTGATACTTAATCTCGTAACTCTGAGGCCTACCTTTAAGCTTTTTAAAATCGCGTATCTCAACATAGGGAAGTTGCACACCTGCTTTTTGCAAAAAAGCCTCAACGAGCTCATAGTAGCGTCTCATATTTGTTAATTCCATATTGCCACTATTTGAAATATAGACAATTGAATCACCCAGTTTACGAATATTGAAATTGTAATGTTCAGCGATAGGAAAATTTAAATAGTCCTCGAGCTCTGTAACATTGAGGCCCGAAATGGTGTCAATGTACTCTCGTTTGCCATTAACAAAAGGAGTATTTTCATCAGGAATTTGGGACAACTCGACGCTCATGAGATACGTTAGCCTATTTTAAATGCTCTACTAGTACCTAATATAGATACAAAAGGTTTCTTCTCGTATACTATACTATATAGCCGAGTCAAGTTCAAGAAAGAGATCAAAAAGTTACGGTACATTGTTCAAAGATATGGTACATTAAGAAAGAACCAATAACCTGAATACTATTTTGACCAAACTAACACTCAGAACTCGTGTGTGGCAAATTGTGGCTGTAGCCCACAAAGGCGATATTCCGAGTTATATATTTGACTGGTCTATCCTAACCTTGATTCTTATCAGTGTTTTAACGGTTATGTTCGATACAAATCCAGAAATATCGGCAGAGTACAATCAGATGTTTCGCACCATCGAAATCCTCACGACGATCATGTTTTCTATAGAATACATGCTCAGACTCTGGTCCTGTGCAACCCGTGTAATGTATAAAGGAAGAATAAAAGGCCGCTTAAAATGGATGAGTACCCCTTTAGCTATTATCGACCTCATTGCCATACTCCCCTTCTATCTTACTCTGTTTGGCTTAGACCCAGACATTGCTCACATGCTTTCCCTAATACGAATATTGAGAATAATTAAACTGGTACGCTACTCAACCTCGATAAAAATGATCCACAATGTATGGAGATATAGCCGACACGAACTCTTTATTGCAGCAGTACTTATCATTGTAATCACCATTGTATCATCAGCACTCATGTATTTCGCTGAACATCGGGTACAACCTGAACATTTTAGAGATATACTCACTACTATGTGGTGGACCGTAATGACCATTACGAACGTAGGATACGGTGATGTCGTTCCTGTTACAGGGTTTGGGCAATTTATCGGTTCTGTAGTTGCAATTTTAGGCATAGCAGTCTTTGCACTTCCTACCGCAATACTTGGGGCCAGTTTTATGCGCGAGATCCAAAATAGACGTAAACCAGTCTATGATTCATGTCCCCATTGTGGCGAAAAACTACAAGTACAACGTGTTTATCGTCGTCGAGGCATCGATCACCACTAATTGATATACCTCAATACTGTTACCTATTCACAGATGTAGTTGAGCAAACCTGGTAATTATCTCCTCTATCTATACCGCTCAATACGCATTTATCTATATTTTTGCCAAATAAAATTCTAATAAAGGACCAATCATGAAAGTACTATCAAAAATTTTTCTTGTAGCTCTCATAACAGTATCTGTTGCCGGTGCACAAGATATCATGACCAAAATGTATGGTAACCTCGAAACATTAGTTACCATTTCTGAAGCTCTTGCATCAGACGATTTTAAAGCAGCTCAAGCATCTGCTGCCACACTTAACACAAGCCTTACTCCATCACCATCAAAAAAAGCATCACCAACTTACAAAGCTGCTTTTCCATCAGTTGAAAAATTGAATACTGCAAAAGATATTGCTGCTTTTAGAGAAGCCTTTAAAGAGCTCAATGCAACGATCATTCCTCACGTAAAAATGTATGGTGGCCTTACTAAAGCAAAATTATTTGAGTGTAAAGAGAAAAAGGTTCAGTGGCTTCAAAAAGGCGACAAACCTCGTAACCCTTATTTTGGCAAAAAAATGCTCAGTTGTGGTACACCCGTTAAATAGTCATTTAATGTGTTTTTTATAGTACGCCCAACTCAATAGAGTTGGGCTTTTTTATTGATTTTTTATGACCGATTCTCTGAATGAGAAGGGTATTTTGTTACAGTTAATAGAGCAACAATCGCAATACTGACACTACTCAAAGGCATAAGAATTGCTGCCCAAAGGGGAGTTATGAGCCCTAATAGAGCGAGTGATATAGCAAAAATATTATAGAGTATGGAAAGAGCATAACAGAGCTTTACACCAAGCCCTGCTTTTTTAGGAATGTGAAACAGATTAATAAATTGATCGAAATTGGGTGAAATAAGCAGTACATCAGCTCCATGTCCAAGATACTCCGCCCCACCTTTGACTACAACCCCTATATCAGCAGAAGCTATGAGTAAAGAATCATTAAAGCCATCACCAATTGCTACAATGGAGTTATCTGACTGAAACTGAGAGAGTACATGATGTTTCTCTTCTGGAGTCTGTTCAGCATATCCTTGTTTAAATGGAATGACATCAAGGAGCGTATCAACCTGATTTTGAATATCTCCAGAAACCAGTACCGTCTCGATTTTTTGACGATTCAGATACTCGACCGTTTCAACGACTCCCCTCTTTATCACATCTTTAAAAGTTATAGTGGCCACCACGCTCCCATTATAGACGAGTAACGAATCAATTGAAGACTCCTTTACCCCATTATTCCATTTAATATTCTGTAATTCATTTCGTATTGAGCTATCAACAATATAAGAGAAATCAAATGAATCTAATAGAACTCGAGCACTACATACATAGAGAACATCCCGTCGAGATTCACTGTGCCATTCTCCACGTAGTCCAAGACCAACAATTTCGAGTGGCATTACAGCAATCCTAGACTGAACTTCCATTACTCCTTGATCAACAATACTCTTTTGAATAGAAACAGATACAGGGTGTAAAGAGTGCTCAGTAAGTTGCGCTATTTTACCATAGAGATGCTGTTTATCCTCTTGAGAAAGTTTATCTTCCCAACACCAACCAGTAATTTCTCGTTCGGTCATGGTGAGAGTGCCCGTTTTATCAAAGAGAACTGCGTCTACCTTTTGTAACGTATCAATAATGTCGTGTTTTTTAGAGTAGAGCCCAAGTGCACTCAAGCGCTTTAATGCGAGCCCATAATTAAGGGGTTTTGCAAGGGCTAAGGCACAAGGACACGAAACAACCAACACACTTGCGGAATAGATGAGAGCAAATTCAAGCCCTTCACTATAGTGTACCCAAAAGGTTAAAGAGGCACATATTAACACAAAGCCAATAAACCAAGGAACAATTTTTTCAATTTGTTCACTATTACGGTTCTTTTCTTCGACCATAAGGTCAAATTGGTTCTTTAATTGCTTGATCCGATTTCTTGATTCAGAGTTAGTGACTTTTATGACAATGCGCTCTTTTAAGTTTTTATATCCCGCAAAGAGTGTTGAACCACTGGTAATTTTTTCAACATCAGATTCGCCAGTCAATAAGCTTTTATCAAGCCATGTAACTGGTGTACTTAACGTTCCATCAATAGGGATATATTCATCGGGGAAAAGTACAATTTCATCACCATTTTCAACAAACTCAATGGGAGTATCTTCAATACCATTTGGGGTCACTTTTTTTACGAGATCAGTTTTGATCCCTTCGAACCACCGGGAATCTATTACAAGAGAACGTTCAAAGCGCTGCACCACCCAGCGACCAATAAGGAGAAAAAAAACCAACCCTGAAACACTATCATAATAACCATGCTCGCCTTTCAGAGTTAAATAGAGTGAGACTACAGATGTACAGAGAATACCAATTGCCACAGGTAGATCCATGTGTAATACCTTACGACGAAGGCCTTGCCACGCCTTTTGATAAAAGGGGTACGAGCAATAGGTAACAACAGGAAGCGATAAAAAGAGTGAATACCATGAGAATAGCGATACCCAATCAGAATCTATACCGGTAAACATACCAAAATAGATACCAAGAGAGAACATCATTATGTTTAAAAATATTGCCCCCGATACGGCGATGCGAATAAGAAGGGATTTACTCATAGAGACTTGAGGGGCTGCATCTGTTGCTACCGCATTAAAGGTATACCCAAAAGTGTGGCAATACTGGAGTACCCCTTGCAGTGAATAGAGGTTGGAGTCATACGTAAGTTCCATTACCCCGCGAAAAAAATCAACATATACTGCAATTCCAACAAACTCTTTTTTGAGTACCGTCTCGAGTAACCACCCACATGCAGAGCAGTGAATCTCATTTGAGTAGAGTGATATTGTGTGATGAGCCCCTTTCCAGATACCTATAGCACTCACATCCTGAGAGTTGTTTAATGTATTAAGTAAACTCTGATTTGAAGCAATAACTTTAGGAGCTCGACTTTTTTCTGCCTCGAGAAGGGTGTAATAAAAATCGAGGCCATCATTAGACTGAATTATTTCGTAGACCTGCAGACAACCATTACAACAAAACTGATTACCAACAGCATCAACAATCGGTTCATGGATAATAGAGTCGTGACAGTGGATACACTGGCTCATGGATTATTCCCGGTGATAACGCTCTTCGACAAAGAGTACTAATGAAGAGTCACTATAGGCCCACATTTTAATAAGCCATACCCCGGTGGTAAGTTTTATAGTAGTGGCCCCCCACTCCCCTTCAATTTGTGATTTCAGAATAAATAAACGATCATCTTTGAGATCATTATACCGCATACACTCAACAACAACTGAGTCAACACCAACAGCAGATGAAGGTATAGTAACCTGAATCTTAGTTGAGTCGATAGAAAAACTAAAGGCCTCCCCTAAGGAGTCCACTCTGCGTTTTGCTTCTATAACAGAGTTATAAGCGATACCTTTTTGATAATAATCAGTTTCAATAAGAACTGCATTATTTTCATTAGAGATGGAAACAATGATAACGGTCACAATGAGTATCATTATCCATATGACTATAAGCACTTGTATTACTCGTGACTTTAACATCGTATACTCTTTTATTTAGGTCCAACACTCATGACAGGAATATATTCAATTATGCCATCAGTAGTAATGCTAAAGATAGTTTCATTATGCCCTGAAACAAACTGATCACGTGGAATCCAGGTTAAAAATGTGAGTTCTCTTCGTTCGCCGGCTGGAACGGTAATTGAAGAGCCAGACCAGTTAGTACGAACACTTGCAGCATTCGGCTCAATGGTAACACTCATTGATTTGTAGGATTTATTACGAAGGCGAAGAGTAAACATATTACGTACTTCCCCATCTTCTTCAACGATATAAGGCACCGACTGCACTTTCGTTAAATTGATTTGAAGCAATGAACGAGTATTGAGTAGAGTAAAAAATATGATAAAACAGATTAAGGTAATTGCAGAATATATAACAAATCGTGAACCGACAACCTTTGACTGACTGTAATGAATCTGTTTTTCTGAAGCGTATCTAATAAGACCTCTTTCGAGATTCTGTTGATCCATTGTTGAGTCACAAGCATCAATGCACAAAGCGCAACCGACACATTCCAACTGCTGACCATTTCTGATATCAATGCCCGTTGGACATACTTTTACGCATTTTTTACAATTGACACAATCACCATTTTTTTCTTCATCCTTGGAACCCTTTACTGATCGTGGTTCACCCCGTACATGATCATAACTAATGACCATTGAACGAGTATCAGTGAGTACCGATTGAAAACGTGCATAAGGACATGCTATGGTACACATAATCTCTTTGGCAAACGCAAAATTTGCATAGAAAAAGAGGGATATAAAAATCATCACCTTAAAAGCAAATGGGTTTGCCGATGGTGATTGTTGCATCGCAAGAAGTACTTCTGTGGGCCCTAGAAAATAGGTGAGAAAAAGATTACCAATACCTACAGAAAGCAGTAAAAACAACAGGTGTTTCACTATTTTTCGTACGATCCAATCCAAGCTTATTGAACCAAAATCCCGCTTCTTTCGTTTTGCGGCTTTACCTTCAACAAGACGTTCTATGTCACCATAAAAAAAGTGTAAAAAAACTGTTTGCGGGCACGCCCAACCACACCAAATACGCCCAAAGGTAGCAGTAATAGTAAAAATGAAGAGCACCACACCAAGTACAAATGGAAAAAAGAGTTTGAGCTCTTGCGGCCAAAACACTTTACCAAAAATAAACATTTTAAATTCAAAAGGGTCAAACTTAATAAGAGGATGGCCATCGATTGATAACCAAGGCATAAGGGCAGCAATACAGAAGAGTATATATGCGACAGCCCTACGATTTTTTTTAAACCGTCCAGAAAGTTCAAGTGGGTAGAGCCATCGACGTCTACCCGAGTCACCTATTGAACTGGTCCTGTTACTATCCTCTTCGAACACCCCGCCTCTCTATTTTTTTAGCGTTACGATATATGCGCCAATATCTGCAATTTTTTGATCGCCAAGTATCGCTTTCCAGCCAGGCATTCCTTTCGCTGGGACTCCGACTGAGATTGATTGTAATAGTACTGGTGTTGATGCTGCGTCATATATAGTAAGAGCTGGACCAATAGAACCGACACCATTGGCACCATGACAGGTTACACAGTTTGCACTATAGAGTTTTGCCCCATTTTTTGCATCAGCCACCGGAAGTGTTCCCTGGGTTGCTATAGCAGTAATAGGTTTTCCACTATTCAGGCTCAAAATATATGCTTTGAGCTTTTCAATTTTCGAATCACCCAATATTGGCTTCCACCCTGGCATTCCCTTTTCTGGGGTACCGACACTAATTGCCTTAGTTAATGTTTCAAGACTTGCCACTTCTGTTGAATATTTATCCACAAGTGTTGGACCGACAAGGCCAACGCCTTTAGCAGCATGACACGCAATGCAGTTTGATCCATAGATTTTTTCACCTTCAGCAATAAGCTCTGGTTTCGTATAATCTACGGCAACGTCAGATTGAGGAGCGCCACTTTGTTTAATTGCTGCATTTGCTTCTTTAACGGAGGCATCATAATTATAATCAGTCCACCCCAGTGGGTTCTCTGTCTTTTGAGTAACCTCATTGATTGCATTTTCTTTAGCCATATAATATCCCATATAGGTAAAAGAAAAAATTATTGATGCATAGAAGAGGTACATGATCCACTTTGGAGGTGGATTATCCTGTTCTATAATACCATCATAGTCTACACCTTCGTGTGAGAGATTATCGTGCTTTATATCTTTTTTATCCATTTTGGTACTCCTTGCTATTCTCTTCAGCAGTGTGTTGCTGAACGGAGGTTTCATCTTCTAAAATCATAGTACTTAAAGATTCGTAGTGTATTTTACTTCCTCTACGAAATACCCATAATACTATACCAGCACTACAGGTTAAAAAGAGGACTAAGCCCAATATGGGCCAGTCCGTTAAATCAGCGTGGTTGAGTACATCTTTAAACATATGCCTTACCTCTATTTAATATCTGTGCCAAGGCGTTGTAGATATGCTATTAATGCAACTAACTCACTTCTAGCAGAATCTTTGATGCCAGCACCAGAGAGCTCTTCACCAATTTTTTTGCCTTGAGCTTTTGCATCGGCAACAGCAGATTGTATTTCTGCCTCAGTATACGGAACACCAAGAGTAACCATAGCATTGAGTTTTGCCTCAGTTAACGAGAGATCAAGTTCATCTGTAGCAAGCCATGGATAGGCTGGCATGTTTGAGCCTGCACTGGTAACCTGTGGATCTACCATATGTCTATAATGCCACGCACTCGGCATTTTTCCACCGATACGATGCAGATCTGGCCCCGTACGCTTTGACCCCCACTGGAATGGATGGTCATACACAAATTCGCCCGCTTTAGAGTAATCTCCGTAGCGCGCAACTTCACTTCTAAATGGACGTACCATTTGCGAGTGACAGTTATAGCAGCCTTCCCGGATATAAATATCACGCCCTTCAAGTTCGAGTGCAGTGTATGGTTTAACGCTACTAATGGTTGGAACATTTGACTTTATAATAAAGGCAGGTACCAACTCTACAACAGTCCCGATTAAAATAAGTACCGCAACAC
>JAOPTW010000006.1:0-247959 GCA_051532035.1 Fibrobacterales bacterium
CTCTCCCTCGTTCACCAATAAGAGCTATGACATTTACTTGCGCCAAACAGTTCCGGGCAATCATTCCCATCGTGACACTTTTTCCAACTCCAGAACCTGCAAAAATGCCCATACGTTGGCCACAACCAACAGTTAAAAAGCCATCAATCGCCTTGAGCCCTGTATGCATTGGTGTTTTAATACGGGTACGCTTCAGCGCATTAGGCGGTTCTGCATAAATGCTTCTCCGCTCTTCAATTTCAACAGGCCCCTTCTCATCCATAGGATTCCCGAGTCCATCAATTATTCGCCCCAACATTGAACGAGCTAAATCGACAGCAAGTGTTTGCCCTGTTGTCTGTACAATCATCCCTGGGCGGATACCCTGCATCTGCCCAAGGGGCATAAGTAACGTACGGCTCTCTTTAAAGCCCACAACTTCAGCACGACACGCAACACGATCTCCATCCATTATCTCACAGAGTTCACCAATGGCCGCAGAGGGCCCAGTACTCTCAATAACTAACCCAATAATTTCTGAAATAGTTCCCGATTGCCGATATTCTGGCACTTTGTTAATAGCATGTACGAATGGGTCACTCCACATACTACTCTACCTCACCCTCTGTATCTTCAGAATTTTGTTCTTCAGTAGGCGCTTGATTATCTATTTTATTTTCAAGATCTCCACCCGAACTATCATTAGGCTCACTTGTGCTCTCTTCAGTTACCCCGGTATTATTCTCTGCATTCACTGCCTCAGTATCTTGCGCCCCTAACTCAGCGGCATCCGACTCTTGAGCATCATCAACCTCTAACTGTTCGTATGCATGCTGCATAGCAGAATCAATTTTGCCTGCATGCTCCTCTTTTGACGTCTCATCCTCTACCGATCCCAGCGTCTGTTCTATATTTCTATCATGGAGTTTTTTAGCTTCATCAGACATTTTCGTGTCGGCCAACCCAAAGTGTTGCAATGATACATTAAGCGTATCTTCGATACCCTCAACAACCATATTCACTGAGACATCAACTGTACCCGACTCGGTTTCAAGCAGGCACCCGCCCCGAGTTATACGAGCATCTTCGACCACTTGAATATCTTTCAGTTTACTTTGAACAGGCTTCCAAAACTGAACGTCATCTTCTACGGCATCAAAATCATCCGGGTTGACTTTCACCAAGAGGCTTGTTTCATTCCCCAATGCCTGAATACCTTTTTTTACTGAATGAGTTATGACATCAATTGATGTCTGAGAAAGGTGCTGTACAAATTTTAATGCAATTGCACTAGCAATTTTAACCGCTCCCTGTTCTGCCTCTGCAAAAAAGAAGTTTTTCTCTTGTGACAATACTGCAAATACATTTGCAAGATTACTCTTAAGTGTATTGAGCTGAGAGTGATACTCACCTGAAGATTCTCGTTTACCCTCTTCATACCCCTGTGCTTTACCTTCGGCAACGCCACGCTCATGTGCCTGTTTTGCTTTCAGCTCACCTTCCTGACGAACTAACTCAATATCTTTTTTTAGGGTATCGATAACTTTAATAAGAGCAATAATCTCTTTTGGTGAGCTTTCTCGCACTTCTGCAGGGGCCTCTTTGACTTTATTACTTATTTTACCCGTTGTCATCGTAGGATATTTAATCCCACCTACAGAAAACTGCCCTGCATCCTTTGCCTGAGCCGCTTTAAGAATACTTTTAACCGAAACTCTTCCTGCATCACCCATGATCTACCTCTATACCACAATCTCTTCAGAGCCACCGCGACCACTGATAATAATCTCTCCATCTTCTTCGAGGCGACGAATAACATCTACAATTTTTTGCTGTGCCTCTTCTACATCCTTGAGACGCACTGGCCCCATATACTCCATATCTTCACGAACACCTTCTGCTGCTCTACTCGACATATTGTTAAAAAACTTAGTTTGTACCTGTTCCGATGCTCCCTTAAGTGCAAGAGAAAGCTCTTTGGTATCAACTTCTTTCATGGTACGCTGCATGCCTTTATCATCAATTAATGTGATATCTTCAAATACAAACATAAGGTTTTTAATTTCAGTTGCGAGTTCTGGATTGTCTCTTTCAAGGTTACCCAAAATATTTTTCTCCGCGCCACGATCGACCAAATTGAGCATCTCTGCGACTGACTGAACACCACCAACTTCTGCAGTCTCACCTCGAAACATAGATTTCATCTGAACTGCAAGTACCTGCTCTACCTGGGTTAACACATCGGGAGATATGGATTCCATTGTCGCAATACGAGTTGCAACTTCTACCTGCATTTCTTGAGGGAGCACATTAATAATACCCGCAGCTTTATCTGCACTCATACGAGAAAGAAGAAGTGCAACTGTCTGAGGATGTTCTTTTTGAATAAACGTTGTTAATTGGTTTGGGTCAACATTGTCAAGCATGTTGAATCCCGTTGTTCTTATGGAGTTATGTACCTTTTCAAGAATCTCTTTTGCCTTACGAGAACCAAGTGCCCCTTCCAAAATTTCTTCTGCATAGCTCAAGCCACCTTGTGCAATAAATTGCTGCGCCATCGCCATATTGTGAAACTCCTCAAGGACCGCCTCACGCATTTCTGGGGTAACCCCTTCAAGTCGTGCAATTTGAGTAGTCAACTGCTCTACTTCAACATCATTCAGATGCTTAAAAATTTCAGATGAGGTCTCTGCCCCCAGTGCAACAAGTACAATGGCTGCTTTTTTGGGGCCAGGAATATCAAATTTTGGTTTATCTTTAGCCGCTCCCCCTCCTTCACTGCCTGCCGCGTTTTTGTAAAAATCCTTTGCCATTACTTCCCCATCCTTTGCCTATTCCGCCTGTCTTTTAAAAATAACCTAATTTAAAATCGCCCAACCTAATTTTACTCATTATCGGCAGTTTCGCCGCTCTCCAGCCACGTGCGGATCAATTCAGCAACATTACTTGGATTATTCTGGGTCATCTCTTCCATCCTATCAAGCATTTCATTTTGACGACGTACCGCTTCTGGCACTTCATCTTCTTCAACTTCAAGATCAATACCCGCATATTTTGGAAGTGGTGGGTTCATTGCTGTTGCAACATTACGAATCACCGTTCTAAGGAATACAAATCCCATCAATACTACTGCGAGTATCACCAGTCTTAAACCCCATTTTTCAATTTTATCAGCGAGAGCCACATCTTTCATAGCACTGAGCTCATTTTCTAGATAACTATTATCAAACTGTACATTTGCTACAAAAATTTCATCATGGCCTGTTTCATCAAAACCAACTGCATTTTTTACCAAACGGGTCAAGACATCGATTTCCTCTTCTTTACGGGGCACATATATTCTTTTCCCATCATCATAGCTATAGGTCCCATCAACCGCCACTGATACCGTAATTCTTTTACGACTCCCTGGAGCGTTGACAATATGAGCTACCGTACGATCAATTTCATAATTAGTGATTGCCCCCTCTTTTACTTCATCACCGATTGCAGGGCTATTTCTGCGCGTACCGTCATCACGCTGTTCTGACCGAACAACTTTTTTCTTCGGATCAAATGACTCTACTTTTTTACTAATCTGATCAAAATCAAGTGTAGTACTCACCTTTACCCGCGCACGATTTTTACCCAACACCCCTTCGAGTATCGATACCACTTTATGTTCAAGGTCACGTTCAACACTCTTTTTCAGCTCCATATTGTGATCGGTCTGTTCTGCAACTTCATTATCAGCAAAGCCACGAGTGAGCATATTACCGTTTTGATCTAATACAGTTACTTTACGCGCCTTTAAGTTATCTATCGCACTTGAAACCAAATGGGTAATGCCACGGACCTGCTTTTTTGTAATCTCTTCGCCTGGGTGAATTTTAATTATGACTGATGCTTCAGCCTCTTCCATTTTTTCTGTGAAAATAGTTCTCTTTGGGACAGCAATGTGAACACGCGCTTGGTCAATTGCTTTGATTGTTTCAATACTCCGAGTTAGCTCTGCCTCGACCGCTCGTTTATAGTTGAGGTTTTGTACAAAGTCGGTCACACCCAACTGCATTTTGTCAAAAATTTCGTACCCTTTACCCGACTGCTGAGGAAGTCCTGCACGGGCAAGTTCCATACGAACATCATGCACCGCTTTTTTTGTCACAAGAATGGTTCTACCATCATTTTCTAATTTATAAGGTTGGTCACTCTCTTTTAGATGATCAACAATTGCAGCTGCTTCTTGTAAATCGACATTTGCAAAAAGGGTAACATATCCATCATCCTGCCCATTAATTGAATTGATGGCAATAGCCAATACCAACCCAACAAAGGTAATCAGAAATACAGATGCTAAAATTGTCTTTTGTAGTGTATTAAAACGAACCCAGATATTTCTGAGCTGTATAAGCATCTGTTTAAAAAAATCTGACATGTTACTCTCCTGCCTTACGGTCATACGATTCCATACAGAACCATATAAAGCGAGGATCGTGCCAGTTTTTTACGTAAGTTTACAAAAGAAAAAGGGCTATTTTGAGCTAAATTCGAAGGTAAAAGTTAAAGCAATTGTTGAGAAACAGGCGGGAGCACCTATTTTTGCCTCATTCAAGGAAGAATTTTCCCCCGATCTTGGAGCTTCATACTATATAATCGGGAGAATTCAGAAAAACTTGAGTGTATTTAAAAGAATTCTATTTCATGCCCCTTTAGAGACACTCGTTATTTTCTACGAGTAACCCAAGACTCTTTTATCTGATTAAGGCTTTCAATGTCACCCTCAATTGATTTCATGTACGCTGCTTTGAAAACCCCCTTCTTCTCTACAACCGTACGAGTCAATATAAGCTCTCTTCTCTTTTTCTTTTTCTTACAGGTCACCACGAACATATCGTTATCAACTTCTTTACAAGCAAATTTGTACGTAACTTTTTTCTTGCCTGTAGCAATTGCTATTTTTTCGGTCATTATTGAACGAATATTCGTGACCCAATCAATAGAACGGTCGGCATCATACCCCTCATAATACCCCATAAAATACCCGCCAAGATTTTTCATCTCTTTGCGCTTTTTCTTTATAAGAGGAGTCTTATTATTAAATTGAGCCTCACTTACAAATTTACTTTCACGAACATCACTATTAGTAAAGAGCACATTTCTTACAGCATTTGCTTTATCCAATGTGGTCAAATATTTCTGGACAAATTCAACTTTATCCTCTTCATCAAAATGAGGAATATTTGAACGTAAGTACATTGACGTTATACCATCCCAGGTTATGGTGATGCTATCATTTTTATCATCAAATGGATGAGCATCTATTTCATGCAAAATACTACTCTTTGCTAAGTTAGATTCAGGAAGCTTTTTTACACGTCCGTCCGTTATTCGCACTCCCGAGAGACCATCATAATCTAGTGGAATAAACCCTGCAATACTCCCCTTCCAGTATGGCCAAATAGGGTAGTCTTCTTCACCATGTACAACAATTAATGGTATTTGACACGCCATAGGATTTATAAAACGAGGGTCAAAACCAAGTTCACTATGGGCCCGAGTAAGAAATACGGAATACTCTATTTCTGCTAGTTTGAGCATTTCAGCAGTAAATGCTGCGATACCCCACGCATTTGTTTCACCACTTTGTAGTACTTCATCAGGATCAATTTTCTTAAGTTTCATAGATTTCAATGTTATATTATCTTGCACATATTTTAGGATCGCATCAACAGTCTCTTCATTTGACTTCCCCTTTGAAAGGTCTTCTACTACTCTATTAATTTTATTATTCGAACTAAAATAGGTCCGCCCATAAAAATAATCCTCATACTCTTTTGTTATATCACTCCAACTTTCTAACCCAACACTACGATATCCACTGATAAAACTAACTGTAAATACTACACGAGGTGCAATAACATCAAGTGGTTTCGTGTTACTCAAATTACTTATGGGCATAAGATTCGCTTTACGATACACCCGATTGGTAAATCCATGAGAGTAGGTCACCTTCGATTTACCAATACCTCCATACCCCTTTAACTTAAAGTCACTTGATGTATGGTGTGAAAAGTGAAAAGAGGCCTCTTTTACTGGAATTTTGAAGGCCATAAGTAACTCGCCGACCCACAGCTGCACCGAATGAGTGTGCTCAATATGTATATCAATGACCACTCCTGGGGTCACATTTTTGAGAACAACTTTGCCTTCTTTTTTATAGCTCCTTTTCAAAGCACCAATATCCTGTGGAATCAACTGATTATCAGGACCCACCACCTTAATATTAAATTTCGAGAGCCCTTTCTTATTATTGTTAAAATAGAGCGTTCCATATTGAGTACCTTTCTGAGATGTAATGACTAACTTTTGACGATGTACATACCGGTAGCTATACCTATTAGACATAAATATTTTTTTGCCATACTCAACATATTTTTCATCATATTCAAGGTAGGCACCGTATTTTTCCCACTCTGTAGGATCAACAGGAGCCCCAGTAGTTCCTTGAAAGTTGAGCGGTGAATGCATAGCACAATTGCTCAATAATAATCCGACGATCCCAAATAGTATTAGATTTCTCATTTCCAAATAATTCCTTCAATAAATTTTTGCTGATCCTTATAAAAGCGGACCTTCTCTTTTCGTTCATGGGGATAAAATAGCCTATTCTCTAGGGAAAATTTTCGAGAGACCGTTTTTCTTTTACGGCGCCACTTGCCTGTACAAAAGTCTGTAGCTACTTTACCCGCCTCAAGATCGCGATATCCTCTTGGCAGCTTCCAACTATCTTTTTGTATAAGGTTATGTACCATACGTGGCCCTTCTAAATAGCGAGTAGTATACGAAAACTCTTTATTATACAAATAGGGGGTATTCAATTGAAATCCACCAGCATCCATTTCTATATAATTTTTATGAAAATCAGCATCATAGGCAAAGGTCACTTTATCTGAAGTCAAAACGTTAATGGTAATCTCATCACTCACAATTTTAAACGCCTCTGCTAAGAAATCCTTAAGTACAAGGTTATCCATCTCTTGACCAACAGCATTATAACGCATGAAAAAGTAAAATGCCGGAGTCCCTTCGAGCTCTATGGTCCCCTTCATACGCCACCGTTTATTTTTCTTATCCCGATAGATACTATTTTTGGTCTCTACCACATTAAGAGCTGAGTCTCCCTCAATAGAACTGGGAACTGCACCGTCACTCGTTAGAGCCACCACTTTTCTGCCAATCAATGGATAGTAGCTATTTGACCACTCCGCCTTTTGAATAGTTGGATCAATATAAAGATACCCATCATCAACCTTAACTCGGGCTATCATATGATTAAAATAACCAAGGGCCGGATAGCCATCCACTTGTTGCAACCCTCCATTATTCACCAATACCAACTCAACATCAACCCCTACTTCCCGAAGGATCGCTTTATACATCGATGAGAGTTCCTTACAATCTGCAAGTCCCGTTTTTACAATCTTCTTAACATCACGGGGAATATAGGCGTGATAAGCGCGTTCATCCGCATGATAACGAAACGTTCTCTTTAACAGATCAAAACCCTCTTTTAATTTTTCAGCCCGAGTTCTTCCTTTTATTTGACTGGCAAAGTGTTTAATATTCGCATCACCCGTTAGGTTTTGTTCAATCTGTTTATAGTAGTAATCCCCCAGTTCTGCCCAACTCATTGATTCGTTTCCTACCGGTGGTAATGACATATAGAGTGCGCAATACCAAAGCTCTTTTAAGAGTGGGGAACCAGTCCGATCCATTTTATGTATTTGGGTAGATTCGAGGGTTACCCTGTTGTAAGTGCCAACCTTTTTTTCTGTAAACGAAACCTTGAGTTTTTCACCATTTTCAACACCATAGTTGATCTTCATTGATGCCGGATATTCCAGTACCACTTTTTTATGAAGCACTGGTTTCATGCTTCGCATAAACACTCGAGCTCTATACTCTGGCTTAAAAATATTTCGCTTAATGACTCTTTTTATAATCATTCCATCAGTATACCGTGATAAGGAGACCCCTGTTCCCCACCCATTGGATTCATCAATACCATCATTTTGTAGACGAAATCGATGACGAGCTTTTTTAGTTTTTGTGCTGCCATTTTCATAATAAGCTGTAACCGTCATTTGTGCAGGCTTCTCAATAGACTCAAAGTCATAAGCCACTAATTTTTTCAAGTCATCACTTTTAGCTGATTGTACATAAAACCAGGTTGTATGCACAACCTCCAAAGAGTTAAATTTGGCGTTTTGCTTGAGCGTATGGTGCTCAACATCCGAAAGCACCACAAAGGGTTCATCTTTTAAGTGGTCTGGAATATCTAATTGACTTGCAGTATACTCATCGGGTAACACTGCTTTTGGGGCAACACAACCGGCTATCCCCCCGACAATGAGAAGACATAGTAATAGGGTATATTTAAAATACATAGGACTCTCTTAAAATTAAATGAGCCACAAATATAAAAAAACCGAAAGAGAAGTCTCTTTCGGTTAGAAAATGTAAATGAGATATGTTGATTAACCACGCATTTTTATCAACTCTTGATAGGCTTCCATGGTTTTGTTCCGTATCTCGAGCATCATATTAAATGCAACCTTAGCCTCACCAACTGCAAGCATAACCTGGTGTACATCTTTG
This sequence comes from Fibrobacterales bacterium, assembly GCA_051532035.1. Taxonomy (GTDB): domain Bacteria; phylum Fibrobacterota; class Fibrobacteria; order Fibrobacterales; family JAOPTW01; genus JAOPTW01. The sequence continues at coordinate 8,617 of JAOPTW010000006.1, forward strand.
ATCTCACCTGCCACCATTTTTTGAATAGACTCATCAGCTGTGTGCTGCATTTTGTTCACATCTTTAATAAAGCCGGTAAGCATATCATCGAACCCAGGCGTGCCTTTGGCATCCTTTTTGATACTTTTTACTTCAAACCCTTCCTGGGCTTTCTTTAGGGGGTCCATCCCTTTCATAGGGTCCATCATTTTTAACCTCCTACGCCATCATATCAACGTAATTGCCCAAATTCCTTTTCGTAGGGCGGTTTGGCTCTGTGTCTAAATCTACATTATTCGCCTGTATACTGCTAGAAATATAATTATTTGCAATTGCACCTACAGACTTTATCATTGTAGTTACCGAGGGAGCTTCCAGCTTCTCGATATTATTTTTTCGGATTGTTTCGAGGTCAACTTGAGGTATTTTGCTATCAAGATTTTGCTCTTTTCGTTTTGCCTCAAGTATTGTCCGCCAATCGGCACCCGACTGTACGTTAGACTCGCGCGGCGCCATATTATTCCGCATCTGTGCTTGTTGGCGTATCGCTTCAAAATTGTTAAATCCGACTGTGTTCATCCGTAAACCTCAAATCTTTATAATTTCAATGCTTCCATGAGCATCGCTTTTGTTGAACTAAATGCGGTAACATTCGCCTCGTATGCACGCGTTGCCGATATCATATCAGTCATCTCCTGCACTACATTAATATTAGGCATTGCCACATACCCTTCTTTATTTGCATCAGGGTGCTTCGGGTCATACACCAATCGAGGTGCATTTTCATCTTGATGAATTTCAGCGACTTTTACTCCACTTCCAATATATTCCCGATCAATTACAAATTCTGAGTCTGGAATATCCATATGATTTTCATGGGTAAATTTCCCTTGTAACTTAGGTGGACCAAACACAAATTTCTTATTGTACTCTTCTGGGTCAGCTTCAAAAATAACTGTTTGTTTTTTATAGGGGCCACCCTCATCAGTGCGAGTAGTTTCTGCATTAGCAAGGTTCGACGCAATAACATTTTGACGTACCCTTTGTGCTCTCAGCCCTGTGGCAGAGATATTAAGCCCTGTAAACATTCCAACTAATGGCATATCATTACCTCCCTAGTTATCCTCTAAGTTTAATAGCAGCGTTCACATCTGCCATCCGCTCTGTTATAAATTTTGTACTATAACTAAACAGAATCTGATTTTCTGCAAGCTTTGACATTTCAATATCGATATCAACATTATTGATTTCTCCAGGAAGCGTCGGGTCTTCGGCACGATACGCTTGTGGGTTTACTTTATTAAGGTCAGGACGCCCTAAGTAGAAGTGGTTTCTACTCGTTCTTTCACCCTGTATATTTTTTTTATCAAGAGCTTCACGTAACTGCTCTTCAAAACGCACTTCTATACGGTTATACCCTGGTGTAGTCACATTCGCCAAGTTATTTGCGAGGGCTTTTGATCTGAGAGCACTTGCATCAAGACTTTTTGACGCTACTGTGATCGATGTTCTATCGTATATTCCCAATTTAGCCAGCATAATAGATTCATTGTATAACTATCTACTTTCATATAAAGCGATTTACATGCCAAGTATAAATTCATGAAAAAACAGCGTTTATCACTTAAAACTGATGGGTTTGGGGGAAATATGTGCCGAGAGAGACCTAAGAATGGTAAATATTGCCTTTGAAGGCCTCTTCTCTCTATATATCGGAAGATTTTTTAAAAAGCTTTATGGCACAATGCAAATTTTTATTATATACTATGATTATCTAATCTACGAAGCCCCTTTACCCCTCCTCAATTTCATTTTATTCATCGATAAAAACACACATTATTACTGACAAATAACTATCATCTAGCTACATTCATGCTCGATTCAATCAATCAAATCAAACCGTAATCACGGTAATATTCATTTTGAACTATTCAAAATTATCAAACTGACACAAGGAGACACATTTGTCTGAAGAAGTAAAAGACACTACTGTTGTAGCTGAAGAAGTAAAAGCTCCAACTCCTCGCCGTACCAGAAAACCAAAGCCTACTAAAGAAGAAAAGGCTGAAGCAGCACCAGAATCAACTCCAGCACCGGAGCAGAGTGATGCACTAGCGGCGAAACCCGTAGCAGAGAAAAAAGCTGCCACTCCAGCAAAAGAATCTCCAAGTGCAGAACAGAGTGAGACTACTGACAAGCCTCAAAACGAACAATCTGATAAGCCACAGAAAAGCCGCAATCAGAGTAACAACAACAACAACAACAACAAGAATAAAAAGAACAGTCATAAGAACAAGAACAAAAAAGGGCGCAAGCAATACCAAGAAGAAGAACTTCCTGATATTCCTCCACCACCTCAAGCAATTATTGATGAAGCACTTAAAAAGTGGAATGACCTCCGTAAACGCCCTATCCAAGATCTTCACGAAATGGCCAGTGCTCTAGAAATTTCTGACACAAAGAACCTTCGTAAACAAGCAATCATCTATAAAATCCTTGAAGCCACTTCAGGCGAAGGAGAAGATGCACTTCCTATATATGCAGAAGGCGTCCTACAATCGCTCAATGAGGGGTATGGATTTCTAAGATACACTGACCATAGTTACCTCCCAGGAACTGACGATATCTACATTGCTCCCGGCCAAATTAAACGCTATGGCCTCAAGACTGGTGATACCGTAGTGGGTCAAGTACGTCCTCCTCGTGAGAATGAAAAATATATTGCGCTGATTCGCATTTATACCATTAATGGTGATGACCCTAAGGTTGCAAAAAATAAGATCTCATTTCATGCCCTTACACCGCTCCACCCAGAAGAACGCCTTAACCTTGAGCATAGTACAACTGAGGTGAGTACTCGTATTATGAACCTCTTTACCCCTATTGGTAAAGGTCAGCGTGGTGTCATTCTTGCACCACCACGTACTGGTAAAACAGTACTTCTCAAATCTATTGCAAATGCCATTTCTGCTAATCACCCTGAAGTTCGCCTTTTGGTCCTCCTTATTGATGAACGCCCGGAAGAAGTGACTGACATGCAACGCAGTGTTAATGGCGAAGTGCTTAGTTCTACCTTTGATGAACCACCTGAGCGTCATGTTGCTGTTGCAGATATGGTACTTGAAAAAGCAAAACGTCTTACTGAACATGGCCACGATGTTGTAATTCTCCTCGACTCAATTACTCGTCTTGCACGTGCCAACAATATGGCAATTCCTCATTCAGGTAAAATCCTGTCTGGTGGTGTTGATGCAATGGCTCTACAGAGACCAAAGAAGTTTTTTGGTGCTGCACGGAACATTGAAAACGGTGGATCACTGACTATTCTTGGAACGGCTCTTATTGAAACTGGTTCGAAAATGGATGAAGTTATCTTTGAAGAGTTTAAAGGTACCGGCAACATGGAACTTGTTCTTGATAGAAGAATTTCTGAAAAACGGATCTGGCCTGCTATTGATATTTTCAAGTCGGGTACTCGTAAAGAAGAACTTCTTATGGATGAAGAAGAGCTCCGTAAAGTATGGATTCTTCGTAAATACCTCCAAGACCTCAGTCCAACTGAGATTATGGAATTCATGAAAGAAAAAATCCTGAAAACCAAGACAAATGCAGAGTTCCTCCTCTCCATGAACAAATAAGGATATTTTTATGGACACTATTCTCTTTATCGGCGCTGGCAATATGGGTGGCGCCATACTTAAAGGCCTGGTATCAGCCAATGCTGAAGCCAAAGAAGCCCTCGCGATCTATGAGTTAAACGATTCAACCGCCGAGGCTCTTGTAGCTGAAACCGGAGTTCGTCGTTTTACCTCACTCCCAGAAGCAGGTGAGTGGGCCTCTATTATAGTCATTGGTGTGAAACCCCAGATTTTTAGCTCGGTATCAAAAGAGCTGAAGCAGTTTTCAGATTCAAAACTTTTTATCTCGATCATGGCAGGGGTTCCTGTTAAACGAATGAGTGAAGAGATTGGCTTTGCAAATGACTTTGTTCGTACCATGCCCAATATTCCACTCACTGTTGGTAAAGGTGCGATTGCACTTGCTACCGACAACTTATCTGAAGAGACTATCAAAAAAGTTGAAGTGCTCTTCTCTTCAGTTGGTGATGTCGCTCGTGTTACCGAAGCACAGATTGATGGGGTGACTGGTCTTTCTGGATCAGGGCCTGCATATGTTTTTCAGTTTATTGATGCATTCATTAACGCTGGTGTAAAAGTTGGCTTAACTCGTGATGCCTCAAAAAAACTCGTTATGGCTACGCTAGAAGGTTCTGTCGAATTCTTAAAACAGAATGACATGTCTGCTGCCGATGCTACTGGACTCGTAACGTCTCCAGGAGGAACGACCATTTATGGAGTACACTCTCTTGAAAAAGATGGCTTTAGGGTTGCAATCATGAATGCTGTTGAAGCAGCGGTTAATCGTTCAAAAGAGCTCGGTGCATAAATTAAAAAGCCTGAACTGACACAACAGTTCGGGCTTTTCTCTTACTCACTACGACAGTTCTACATACCTTCGCACAAGATCTGGCACATCACTCAAGGTTATGTTCTGAAACGTATCCAATAAGCCAACAGCTACCGCAGCTTCCCCCATAAGTTTCTCTTTACTTTCACCAGACTCCCGCCTCTCTTTTAATGACGTGGATAAAAACCGTTTACTTAACTTTTGCCCATTGCATGATGTAAGAAGTGGATGATGCATAAAATAAGCAGGCTCTTCTCTCCCCAGCTCTTTAGCAAGGAGAATTTGACGCCCTGTTGCATGCAGTAAGTCTTCTCCACGAACGATAAGATTGACCCCCTGTATCATATCATCAATGGCAACAGTAAAATTATACGTCCATTGATTGTGTCGGTCAAGAATTGCAAAATCGCCACATTGGTGTTTGGGGTTTTGAATCTGAACCCCCTTAAGTATATCTCGAAAAGCAACATCACACTCTTCAACAACAGAACGATAGAGTGGCGGATCAATAAGGGTTTCATTACGACAAAACCCATCATAGCAGAGCTCACCATTCTCCCGTCCTGACCGCTCTTCAATCATCTTACGTGAACACTCACATCCATAGACCAACTGCTCACGACAGAGTATTCTAAAATAATTTTTAAAGAGTTCATTGCGACTACTTTGAATGGGTTCAAAGTAGTGACTATTTACGTGGTTATCCCACTCAAGTCCGAAAAAATCTAGGTCATCAAAAATTGAGTCAATGTATTCCATGCGACATCGTTGAGTATCATGATCCTCGATGCGCAAGACCACTTGACTATTATAGACTTTAGAAACGCCCCACACAAAAAGTGCATGAGCTAAGTGCCCCATATGCATATAGCCCGTAGGGCTTGGGGCAAAGCGGGTTACAAACCGCGTTGATGTTTTAAGAGCGCCAAGCTTAGCAGGCATTAAAATTGATCGGTTGAGAGCATTACCAGGGTACACGCCTTGATGCACTCGATTTTCTCACGAGTGAGTTCCTCAATCAGATCATAATTTTCGCTACCAGGATTAAAAATGACACGATCGGGATTACGCTCAATAATCTGCTGAGCATATCCACCACTATGTCGAGGACTCACATACATTGTGATAGTATGGATCGTTTCGGGAATGGAAGTAAGGTCAGGATAACATTGGACTCCATCAATCTCAGTCTGTGCAGGATTTACAGGAAATACAGTGTGACCATGCTCTTGAAGCATTTTCAGAGCCTTATAACTATACCTGTCGGCTTTAGCTGAGGCCCCAAGAACAGCAACATTCACCTTAAAGGTCCTTTACAGCATCTTCATACTGCTTATCCTCACTCATGATATGATCACGAAGCCATTTTGCCAAAAAGCAGAGGAGGTCAAGAGCAGAAACAGGACGACCATGCTCAATATCCCGTTTGAGCATGGCGATTTTTTCAATAAAATATTCATGTTTTTGAACATGTATTTCAAGTCTTGAGTAATGTGCCTTAGACATGAGCGCTTCTTCTGACTTAAAGTGTACCAATACATATTTCTCTAAATCTTTGATCACCGCATTAATACTTAATTCTACTTCCGTATGTCCAATCGCACCATCAAGTGAGTTGAGAATTCTAAAAAGTTCTTTATGCTGGTCATCCATTGTATCATTACCAACACTCAAACTGCTATCCCAAATATATGTCGCCATAGTTTCCATCTTTAGTTGTTACCTTATTTTTATTTCGTTAAACACCAATAAAAGATATTCAACGTTCATAATCAAAATTTCTGTAGACTGGAGTATATCCAGCGTCTTGTATTACCTTCTCAGATTCAATTGCGGAGCAGGGAGCATATGACTCTAATACATTCTCTTCAACAACATAACTACTAATATCATTAGCGCCTGAATAGAGTGCGTCTTTGCCGACCTCTGTACCACGAACCATAAGGCTTACTTCTATATTCTTAATATTATCAAAAAAGAGCCTTGATAAGGCAACAATTTTCAAATACTGTTTATTATCCACATTTTTTACAATGAAATCTTTCGTTTGCTGCTGAAATGTCCAGCTTGTAAAGGCCAAAAAACCACCTGTCTTATCTTGCTGATTCCTGATAACATCAAAATGCTCAATAATCTCTTGCGGCTCCTCAACAGACCCGAAAACAATGTTTGCCGAACCATAGAGCCCTTTTTCATGACACATTCCCATCACATCACACCACTGCTCAGCCGAAAGTTTCCTAGGAGAGAGCACATTTCTCATATGGGGAGTTAAAATTTCGGCTCCCGCACCAGGTACCGAAGTGAGACCTGCGTCCAACAATTCATTAAGAAGGTCGGGAATAGGAATATTATTCTTCTTTGAAAGATGATAAATTTCAACCGGTGAAAGGCCCCTCACTCGCATCCCCAATTCTTCAGTCATCATTGAAAGCGCTTCAAGATAGTAGGTTAATGGAATACCACTATTAACCCCCCCTTGAAAGAATATTTGGTCCATACCCAAAGCCTTAGTCTCAAGTACTTTTTCACGAATCTCATCGAGAGTAAGCGTATACCCTTTACTTTGAATAAAAGAGCAGTACGAACAGCCTATTTTACAAATGTTGGTATAATTGATAACTCGAAAGCCCGTATATGACACCTCTTTAGGGTCATTCTTACGCAAGCGTACTGTGTGAGCAGCTTCTCTCATTAGAGCGCTATCACCGTGATTTAATAGCCAAAGGGCGTCTTCTTTAGTGAGCATTGCACCATCAAGAAGTGGGGCTATAATGGTATTGGTTTCTGACTGTTGACTCATCATGTAGCAGTGAAGTAGGTGATTATTTCACCAGCTTCACTTATATTTTTAAGGTATGTACCCTAAAATATAGTTCTACATATGACGAATAGGATTAACGCCAATCAAAAAGAGAACTTTTTCCAACACTGTTTGAACACTTTGTACTACAAACAGTCGTTCACTCTCTTCAGGAGTTCCTAAGACTTTATTATGATGTATAAATCGATGTGATTTTTCGGCAAGAGAAAGTGCATATTGAGAGAGTACATACGGTTCATCAACACTACATGCCTGAGCAATTTTTGAACTCAGTAGAGACAATTCATTCACGAGCTCTGCACTATAACAATCTGCTATTTTGTTAAAGTCAACAGTATCAATTGAAACTGTTTTACCTGCTTTTCTCATAATCGAACAGAGGCGTACATGTGCATTTTGTACATATGGCCCAGTATCTCCCTCAAAACTAAGTGCTTTATCCCAATCAAATTTTACATCATTGAGACGACGGTTTTTGAGGGTATCAAAGACGAGCGCAGAAATGCCAATCTGCATTGCTACATTCTCTTTATCTTCGAGGTCGGTATTCTTCTCTTCAATCACCGCCAAGATCTTCTGCTGTGCCGCGTTAAAAACGTCTTTTAACAGGTTAGATTGACCAGTTCGGGTCTTTCCTTTCTCCCATTTACCACTCTCTTCATTAAGTTGGAGAATAAGGCCAAAAGGGATATGCATCATATCTTCGTGCCACTCATGTCCAAGTTTTTTAAGAACCGTGAATACCTGACGGAAGTGCAGTGCTTGCCCATTATCTACAACATAGAGGCACTTCTCAAAGTTATATTCTTTTTTCCGATAGAGCGCTGCTGCGATATCACGAGTAGCATAGAGTGTCGACCCATCACTTTTTTGAATAAGGCACGGTGGCATTTCTTCTTCATCGAGAAGCACCACTTTACGCTCTTGTGAATCGGCTAAAATATCTTTTTCATTGAGCACTTCCAGAACGTGACCAAGGTGTGTATTAAAAAAGGCCTCACCAATATATGAGTCAAACTCAACATTCATAAGGGTATAGAGCTTTTTTAGTTCTTTAAGAGTTGCCTCTTTAAAGCCTGTCCACAAACGATCGTAAAGCTCATCACCTTGCTCAAGCTTGGTAAATGCAGCACGTGCTTCATCTTCAAGTTCAGGCTCTGTAGCTGCTGCTTTCGAGAAAGAGACATACAGCTTATTAAGGTCAACGATATCAAGATTATCGAGTACCTGTTGCTCAGTACTCAACCCATCCCTGAGATACATAACGATCAGTTTACCAAATGAGGTACCCCAATCGCCTAGGTGGTTAATACGTTCTACCGTATATCCTGATGCCTTATAGATTCTCGACAAGCTATTGCCGATCATTGTTGATCTTAGGTGATGAAAAGCAAGTTCTTTCCCCATATTGGGTGATGAGAAATCGATACAGACTGTTTCATTTTTTTTCTCTACACTCCCATACTCAGAACCTGCGGCATCAATACATTTTAACACAGACCCAATATATCCAGCTTGATCGAGATAAAAGTTGAGAAAGCCATTTATCGGTTCAACTTTTTCAAATGCGCTACTCAACTCTAATTGAGCTGCAATCTCCTCCGCAATAACCTTAGGAGCTTTCTTTAAAGACTTCGCTAACACAAAACAAGGAAGAGTATAGTTACCCTTCCCTTTTTCTGTTGGAATTGTTATGAGCTTTTCGAGTTCAATTACTTCAAGTGGGGTTACTGCATTGAGCGAATCAATCAGTTCCTGCTTAAACATATCCATAGGTATCATCTTCCTCTTCAATCTCTTCTTCATCATCAAAGGTGTAGTTCTCTGGTTTGAGTTCTTCTTGTTTCGCATCTCCCCATAGCTTTTCAATATCCACAGTAGTACGGTGCTCGTCTTCGAAGAGGTGTATAATCAGCTCTGCCACATCAATTACAGCCCAACGATTACCAGACTTATACTCGACACCCAGTGGTTTTACGCCAACTTTTTTGAGGCTCCGTTGCATGCTGGTAATGATTGCACGCATCTGTGCTTCACTCGTACAAGTTGCTACTAAATAATAATCGGCAACATCACTGAGGCCTTTCATATCCATAAGGGTAAGTGCATCTGCCTTTTTGCTATACAGTTGTCCTGCAACAAAATCAACAAGGTCTCTTCCGGTTAGTTCTTTTTTATCTGACATTGGTTTCCTTTACTGATCTACTCTTCATCTTTAATCAGTTCTTCAAAATCTTTTCCTACAAAAACAGTTGCATCAATTAATTTAGCACTGTTTTCCATTAATACAATATTTTCGGTTTTAAGGGCAATGCCAATCGCCTCTTTACCAATCCAATACTTATTACGAATGGCAATTATGGTCTCTTTGTAATTCCAATAACTCGCATTGCCTGTTTCTACAACATCATAGCCATTTTCCATGAGATAGGCACGCATTTTATCTGCCGCGCCAGCCATTCCACATGCATTAAGTACTTGAATTTCACCAGGCACTGGTACAATCACCTTTTTGGGCTTCTCTTTACATGCGAGAAGCATAAAAATAGATACGATGGTGAGTACTCTTATCATTGCCTGTTTCCGTAACACACTGGGGCAAATATAGTTAAATATGGTGTAAAATGAACTCACTTTAGTATGAGTGAGAATATGGGTCTTAAATCACCTTAAGGCTCAATAATTTGATTTTTCTCGTCAACCTGAACAACAGTTGGAATGTGAGTCACCGCTTCAGACTCATCAATAGAGCAATACGCTATAATAATTACTAAATCATCAGGCTGAGCAAGGCGAGCAGCTGCTCCATTGAGACAAATAACCCCTGAACCTCTTTCACCTTCAATTGTATAGGTTACAAAGCGTTCACCGTTATTGATATTTACAATATGAACCTGTTCGTGCTCATGCATATTTGCCGCTTCTAACAGATCTTTATCAATAGTAACACTACCCACATAATTGAGGTTAGCATCGGTAACCGTTGCACGGTGAATTTTTGATTTTAAAAATGTTAGTTGCATGAGTACCTGTTATTACATATAGGTGGTAATATATATTTTTACCGCTTTACGTATCTCTCACCCTCACTTATTAGACTATTTTGAGGATAAAAAATACCGAGGGGGGGACTTGAACCCCCACGAAGTTGCCTCCGGCGGATTTTGAGTCCGCTGCGTCTACCAATTCCGCCACCTCGGCTAGATTTATTCCATGATAGGAATAAATGCCTACGCTCATAAAGCGTAGAGACAAATATAAGAAATTTTAATGGGTTTTAAATAGTTGTTTAGTCCGTGAGCACTTCAGAAGAGTTAATTTGTAGAAATAACTCTAAATTTGGGCTCTTTTTCAGCGATATGGGCCTGTGCATACGTTTGGGCACTCTCTTTTGATTTAAATTTGCCAACCCAAACGAGGTAGAGTGTCCCCGACTCTCTCTTCGATTGCTGAACCATTACAGAACGGCCAAGATCGGCATAAGCATTTTTTAAGCTTTCAGCATTCTGTTTAGAGGAAAATGCCCCTACTTGAATTGAGAAATCACCAATATCACTTTGTCTGGCTCCCTGCTTTATTGGGATAATCTGGGGACGAGCCACTCTTACAGGCGCCTTGTTTTGCACCCCTGAGTAGAGAGCACTCATACCATTAGTACTCTTAATTTTTTTAAGGCAAAAATCTCGCTTTTTTTGATCGCCTACTTCCTTATATAGCTCATAGCAGACAACATTACTCAAGGACTTGGTGTCGAGAGTTGCATAAATTGATGAAGATGTATAAAGCGCAACAGCTTCAGGAAACTTACCGAGCTCTTTTAACATATAGGTTTTAAAGAGAACCGCTTTGTAATAATATGCGTCCTCTGGCTCTTGTAAAATAAGAATTTTATCAATTTGGCTCGCTGCTTTATCCACAGAACCTTTGGATACTTTCCTTGAAAAGAAATAGGACTGCGCGCTTTTATACAACGCACCCATTGCAGAATCGGATGAGGGATGCTTAAGGTAAAAGCGTTCAAAGCTGAGAGCAGCTTTACTATACTGGGCACGCGCATACTCCTGCTCACCATCGGTAAAGTGACCAGCAAAAAGCACACACACACTTAAGAGTACTAATATTAACACTTTTGCCATCATCTTACTCCCGAAATTTTTCTCGAACAGCAGAGATACATTTCTCAGCAAGCCCATGATCATCCAATATACCAATAATTGTTTTAAGATGGGCAAAATCAATTTCTGATATTTCAAGAAGCTGATTAAAGAGTGGCTCAACTGCGTCTGTCTCGCCCTTTTTAGTATAAAAGTTTATGAGAAGGAGAATGACTGCATAGGAGCTTGTCCCCTTATTTTCAGCAGCATGTTGTAGAATATCTTCGATAGCATCGTATGAGTCCATAGAGAAAAGCTGAGTCTCGAGCTCTTTAAAGAGAACTGATGCCTCCACTGGGCAATGCCAGAGAAACTGTTTCCAGGTGTCAATCACCCCTCTTTTATCTCCCTCAGCCTTATATATTTCGAGCAGAAGTATATAGCCTGATGAACATTTAGGTTCACTTTTAAGTATAGAACGGGCTTGTTTTATTATAGCTGGCGGATGAGTAATGTAATTATCCCTACAGAGTCCAATTTTAATTCGAGCTTCTCGAAGTGGATCCGAAACTTTTGCGAGCTTCGCATAGGCCTTATACGCCACTAATGCCTCATCCCAGTTCCCTTGATCTTCATAAATACCCGACATTAAAATTTTATAGCGGGGATCCTTTGGGCTCTCTTTCGCTTTTTTCTGTATCAGTTGTATAGCCTCATGAAGCTCACCTGCATCTCCCAAAGTCTCAATTAAGGTGTCTTCAACTTTTTTTGCCAACTCTTTGGGCATAGATGGACGCATTAATAAATCGTTAAGAATACGAATTGCTTTTTTATGCTCATGAATTGCCATATAGAGCATTGCCAATCGGTAATAGGCATCGATAATATTCGTATCAATCTTAACACACTGAATAAACGACTCAATTGCCAGTTGCTCATTGCCCTCAATAATATTATTAAGGCCGGTAACATAAAATTCATTTGCTGTTTTAGGAGCTTTACTGTTATAGAGAATTTCGGTAAAGTTTTTCACATCTTACCCCTCTTCAGTAGAGGTGAGTACCACTTCTTCTTCCTCTTCATCTTCAAGAGCTTGATTTCGATATTGGGCAAGCTCATTCATAAGCTCTTTTATCTCTTTATCTTTAGTCTTGATAATTTTCCGACGATTCAAGAGAGCCTTAAACGCAATAAGCATCCAACTACATACACCGAGAAGATAGCAGATAAACAACCAGACTCCAACAGCAAAAGAGAACTCTGTACCCAGAAGCTCGATCAACAATGGCCGCGCCAATCTATCTGAATTGGAAAAAAGAAATACAACAATAAAAGCAACAAGTACGACGGTTATTACCGAACGGACATTGATAGAAAAAAGGTTAACTTTTCTTCGTTCTTTACGCATAGAGAAACTCCTGATAGAGGTACCGGAAAAAGTACCGTATGAGCTATACTATAACAATCTCAGGCTGAGTTGACAATGCTTCACCACGTAAAGTCCAACCATTGATATCATTTATTTGAGCTGTAATGATTTGACCCGGCTCAACACCAATACTTGAATCCTCTGAAAGTATCACTTTTTTAAAGCATTCGGTCTTCCCAATCATTTCATTTGGGTTTTTATGAGAAGCACCCTCAATTAGTATCTTCTTTTGTTCACCAAGAAGCAATTTTGTACGCTCCATGGTGATGCTATTTTGAAGCTCAATCAATTTCTGAAGACGCTCTTGCTTCAATGCTTCAGACACAGTATCTTCCATATCATATGCTTTAGTCCCTTTTCTTGGAGAGTAAGCAAACATGAAGGCACTATCAAATTTAATTTGTCGAACAAGGGAAAGCGTCTCTTGATAATCAACCTCTGTCTCCTCGACAAAGCCAACAATGATATCTGTTGTAATGGCAAAGTGTGGGTCAATTTTTCTCAATTTCTCTGCAATAAGCAGAAAATCTTCACGAGTATATTGACGCTTCATCTTTCTCAAAAGAACAGAAGAACCCGACTGAAGGGGAAGATGCACATGATTGCTTATTTGAGGAATATTACCCATGAGCCATATAAGTTCATCAGTAAAGTGTTTGGGGTGGGGAGAAGTAAAACGCACTCGCTCAATACCCTCAACCTGACTCACTTTGTACAGTAAATTTGCAAAATTCGCTCCCTCATATTTATATGAGTTAACGGTCTGTCCAAGAAGTGAGACCTCTTTAATGCCACTATCAACAGCCATAGTTACTTCATCAAGAATGTCACTAGCTGAACGGTTTTTTTCATGCCCTCGAACATACGGTACAATACAATATGAACAATGCTTGTTACACCCTCGTTGAATCGCAACAAAAGATGAAACGGGAGACTCTAAACGAGCATGAAGCCCTTCGTAGTTCTCACCTTCATCAAAATCAGTACTCACCACAGGGGCAATTTTCTTAGGCCTTCTCGACTTTTTAGGCTTTTCGATCGGCTCTTCTACAATAGTTTCTGAGTCTTTTGCGATAATCGTTTCGAGCTCTTTATAATTATCAGGACCGAGTATGTAATCAACATGACCAAGAGAAGTAGGAATATCCTCTTCTCGGTTTTTAGCCATACACCCAACAACAGCAATCTTCAGTTTTTTGTTACCCTGTTTGAGGGGTTTAAGTTGCATTATACGAGCATAGGCTGTATCTTCAGCTTTTTCTCGTATAGAACAAGTATTCACTACGATGTAATCTGCTTGTTCAACCTCTTCAGCTTCTGAAAATCCACGCTTCTCAAGCATTCCTGCAATAACGCTGGAATCATATACATTCATTTGACAGCCATAAGTGGCTATATGGTATTTAGCAGACATGGTAACCTGATTTGAGAGGTGAGACCAAAGATAGAAAATTCAATCTTTGATCGCTACAGGTAATGAAGAATTTACAAAGGTGTGACCAAGGCCCCAAAAGGCTCTTTAGAGCCAAATAACGGAGCTAGACTATGGTATATTGAATAAAATAAGTGCAATAACCGTGAATTCTAAGTAAGTTCGATTGTAGGAATTAGTTGAGAAAGTTCTGCAAATGAATCAACGGTATAATCAGGATTTAATGCTAATAACCGTTCTTTTGCCGTTATACCATCAAGTATAGCAACTGATGTTACCCCACTATCCTTAGCTACCGCCACATCGGGTATCCCATCACCAATCATAACTGTCTGATTGGGCGTTGCCCCAAGCTCTTGTATAATATGAAGGAGTCCTTCAGGATTTGGTTTCCGAGTAGCAAAAGTATCACCACCCACAACCATCTTAAAGTAATCCATTAGACCAAGATGTTTCAAAATATCAAGTGTCGGCGCATACGTCTTATTGGTGAGAACCGCTTTAGGGGTATCTTTATACTCTTCAAGTAATGCACGAACGCCATCGTAGGCATAAGTAGTATCACAACAGTGATTCGTATAGAACTTATGAAAAATCGCATAAGCCTCTTCGACTCGATCACTCGCATCATTTAGCATACAGCGGGTTAGCAACATTTTTACCCCATCACCAACTGCATAGCGAACTTCATTCATTGTCTTTTGAGGCATATTAAGTGCTTCTAGGGTATGATTCAGTGCCTGTTCCAAATCACCGAGACTATCAATCAGGGTTCCATCGAGATCAAATACAAGAAGAGAGATATTTTTTTTCATACAAATTATTACTTTTTATGCCACAGCACAGAGTGTGCCTGCAGTGGCATGATTCTTTGACCGACCCAAAAGGTAAATAAATATGAGTGAAACCGCCCTGTTATCATTTCACGATATCACTATTAACAATTTTATAACTGTTGAATCATTCCTTAATGCTATTGACCAAGAAGGCGAGTACCCTTGCGCACTCCTTATTACGCCTTTCATTAATGAGAGCATTGATCCTGGTCTCATAACGAGCTTTGCCCAGTGGCTTACAAAGCGCCATTCATTAGGGCATGAAATTTTTATACATGGGTATACTCATACAGCTGACCCTCATTTAAAAAGAACACTCTGGGGGAGATTTAAAAACAAAATAAATAACCACGAAGCTGAATTTGCAGGACTCGATTCTGACGACACCACCAGGGTGTTGATGCGGGCCCTTGCAGCTTATACCAAACTTCACAGAGGCCCTGTCTCGGGATTTGTCCCACCAACCTGGTTTGACTCACCAACTCTTAAGCAAGAGTGCTTTAACTCGAGCCTCCCTATCTATGAGTCACGCTTTGCAATCCATAACCTTGAAGGCTCCACTATAAAAACAACGCCAATGAGTTGGTTTAGAAGCCCAATTCTTTTTATCCTTGGGACACTCTATATTCGTTGTCGCCTCCTATTCCCCATTCATCGCCCTCTGAGAATCGCCCTACACCCCCAAGACATTGAAACCAATGGTAAGTTGAAATTGATTCGATCTTTACTCATTACCACGGGCAAAAAGTGTGGCTTTAGCCCCTATAGCTCTCTTTTCAACAGATAATACAGGACTGATCAGAAAACAATTTACTACTTTTCACCTACAAACATAGAACAGGTGGAATTGTGATCAGTTTCTTAAAAGATGAAAATGAAAAAGAGGAAAAAACAGGGCTCTCTGACCTCATTCTTTTTCTCGTAATTATTGCTCTTGGTGTTGGCGGGTACTTCTATTTCAACCACGCTGAAGCTGAAACACTCGAAGATTATGCTGCAGCAGAAAAGCTTTTTGTTGATAAAAAATACGCTGAAGCATTTGATGCTTATACATCTCTCATGGATGCATCATGGAGTAACGATTCACTTGATAACGTTATATACCGCAATGGTCAAATTCTCGATATCATTGCCTACCCACCAGAAAACATATCACCCAAAGACTCACTTGAGAAACAATGGGAAGTATTTGAAGCTCTGACTACAGAATACACAAAAGATACTACCGCATTTATTATCAATTTTAAACGACCAGAAAACATATCATTTCTTCGATATGACCAATTTATTGCCATTGAACAGTGGGAGAGTACACAACAAAAGCGCTTGACTCAACACTCCCTCTATGCTACCTCTGATTCTCTCTGGAATACCGGAGCTGCTGAGTGGTCATCAATAGATACAACAACGTTTACCACTGCACTCGACAGTATTAATGGAGGGGAATATCTTACAAGTGAACAAGTGACTCAGCTCACTGAATGGAAGACTGCCCTAGCTCCTGCCATGGAAGAGTAATACCGCAAAACCTAGTAGAGATACACTGGCCCAATATTTAAAAAGCGCTCCAATCAGGGAGCGCTTTTTTTATTTTAATGACTGATAGCTTGCATGCCCTAATCACTTTCCGACAACCGTAACAGCATCTGCGAACAGGTGCCTCTAAAGAGAATCCATGAACTCTTTTATCTCGGGGCGAGAGTTTTTAATGATAGGCGCATAATTGTAATAGAGGAGGCTTATGATATTTTTTGGATCATTAAGCCAATTGAGATAGATCTTCTGTTTAGACTGACCATTTTCTAATACCAACACCTTATTGAACGCTTTCAAAATAAACTGATAGCTCGATACTTCTGATAACAGATATTTATCCCACCTATCCGTAAGAAGCTTAAAGCCACGCTTGACAAAAAGGTGTTTCTCACTCATAGTCAAGTAACAGATTCGCGTTAAAAAGTAGTAAGGAATAAATACTAAAAAGTATAGGCCGTAGAGCCCCAATACACTCCAATAAAATGGCATGAGTGAATCAGTAACACCACCTTTCACAAAGACATATCCCGTTAATCCCGAAAGAAGTGCCATCGGATAGAACAGACGCATAAAAAAGAGCATCTTTCTTGGGCGATAGACTTTTATCTCAAGTTCACCGAGCATAGTTATGAAAACCTGGCAGGTATTAAATTATCAGATTTGGAATATAGTTAAATAGTATATTCGATTCCTTGAAATTATCGTTATCATCAATGATAATTTGATGAAATAAACATCTATCATCATTCTATCAACATTTATTTTCACATCAGCACCTTACAGCGAACATTCTATCAACACTTATTGTATTAGAAGGTCATCCTCGGAGATCAGTGAAATTGCCCCAAAATCTTCAAGAGATACACCATGCGCTTCATCGCGGAGGGTGATTTCATTTTGAGGCCCCACGAGAGTAATAACCATATTTTGAGGATTAAAATACTTTTCTGCAGCATTCTGAACGTCTTTTTGGGTGAGCGCTTGAATTTTCGAAACATACAGCGCCATATGCGTAGAGTCGCGGCCATACTTCTCGGACATCACAAAGAAATCAACAGTATTCTCTGGAGTATCAAATATGCTTGGAATGCTTTGTACAAAGTAATCCTTAGCTCTTTGAAGCTCAGCATCACTCATACCTTCATCAATAAATTTCTGTAACTCCTGCAAACACAATTTAACCGCATATACTGCTGTTTCATTTTTTGTTTGAAGAGAAACACCGCTTGTTTTTTGATAATTATAGCTACTTCCGGTAAACGAACGAACGGTATAGGCAAGCCCCTCATCCGTTCGAATTTTTGATACAAGCCGTGAAGTAAATCCACCACTGCCCAATATATATGAAGCTACTGTGGCAGCATAATAATCAGGGTGAGGACGTTTTATAAACGGTTGCCCCATGCGGATGTGGGTCTGAGAGACCTTTTTATCAACAATATAAACTCCGGGCTTTGCGATAACCAAAGGTTCGGCAATTTTGGCAATTTCCCGCGATTTTACCTGCCATTTTGAAAAATAATCCTCTAAATAGGCCAAAACCTCTTCAGTATCGAAATCCCCTGCAATACCCAGAATAAGATGCTGAGGGTTAAAACGTCCCCCTGTATTTGCCAAGATTGCATCACGGGTAACCCCAGCTACAGCCTCTTCAGTCACATCCCAATTAATGGGGTGCTCACCATAGAGTACATGACTATAGAGCACTCGAGAAACCGAAGCAGGGTGATCATATTGATGATGTATATTTTGAATATACTGCTCTTTTGTTTGATTAAGACGTTTCTCATCAATTCCAGGATTTAGAAATATATCACGAGTTAGGCCGAGAACCGAATAGAGGTCTTTAGAAACTACATCAAGCTGTATTGAGGACTCATAATCTGAGAGCCCCCCCGCAACCTGGGCAGAAATAAAATCAAGAACCGCATCGACACTATCTGCAGATAGAGTGGCGGTACCACCTCTACGATACATTGATGACAGAAGCATACGGGTCGCCACATGAGAGAGGGAGTCTGAGTAGTTACTCTCTTTGAAGGTAAAATTAACCGAAACAAGAGGGAGACCCTTTTGAGGGTAGAGATAGACAGGAGTACCATTTGAAAGTACATGGCGATACTCCATAGGGTTAGGGGCTGTATACTCCATCTTTGGGTAGGTTAATTCAGAATAGTGTGCCACAATATCAGATTGACCTGTTTTATGAGATGCACACCCCATTACTACAAGTATTGATCCTAATAGAAACTTCTTCACTCTGTATCCTCCATTGACTTATTGAGTAACACACCAACAGTAGACTGTGACTTAATAAAATATCGTTTTGCCGCTTCTTGGACCTGTTGAGCCGTAACGTTGCTCACTGATTCAGGAAAGGTATTAATAAGCTCCCACCCACCATACATTTCGAGAAACGCTAATTGTGTCGCTACGTGCTCTATATTTTTAAGAGAACGTGCTGAGCGCGCATACACCTGATTCTTAACTTTTTGTAACTCATATTCGCTAATGGGCTTATCCTGAAGACGTTTGAGTTCCTGCCATACAAGTTTTTCAACCTGAGCATGATCAACCCCAGTCTTAAGACCCACTTCAACTTCAAAGGAGCTGGTAAATTTCTTTACTGCATTACCCGCTTTCACTGAAGTCGCAACCCCCTGCTTGAGTACCAATTCTTTGTAGAGTCTACCCGATTTTCCCGAAAGAACTCCCTCTATAATATCTAACGCATAGATATCGTCATCTCCTACTTCAGGAGTATGAAAAAGCAGGTCATACCGAGGCTGTGCATCTTCTTTAATTTGGGTGAGGCGTTTCTCTCCCACCTGCTCTGGCTCACGAATAGTGATTTCCTCATGTTCTTTACCGCGAGGCAACCCATCAAAATATTTTTTTATAAGCGGGAGCACCTCATCTGATGAGAAATCACCTGCAAGCACAAGAATAGCGTTATTTGGCTTATAATACTGCTCATAGTGCGCTGTTGCCATCTCTCGTGTATAGTGTTCAATATCACTAGCCCACCCAATAGTTGGATTGCGATAAGGGTGTTCTTCATAAAAGAGAGCAGTTAAGCTTTCAAAATAGCGACCCGTCGGCGAATCATCATACCGCATACGTCGTTCTTCCCGGACAACATCCCGCTCGGGATAGAACTCTCTTAAAACGGCATTATACATCCGGTCGGCTTCGAGCCACAAATAGAGTTCCAGTTTATTTTGAGGGAGTGTTACAAAATAGGCCGTCATCAGATCACTCGTAAAGGCATTGAGCCCCGTACCACCATTTTTAAGATAGGTTTCCCAAAGTTCATCTTTGATAAACAGTTTTCTATGTGCATCGAGAAGATCAGTGTATGCCTTTTCTTCTTGCTTGTATAGTACACTGTCTTTCGCACGTTTTGCACTATTCATTAATACTCTGACAGAGTCTATTTTCTCTATGTAGAGAGCATCTTGAATACTATCAGTAATACCAACCTTTTTGGTCCCTTTAAAAAGCATATGCTCAAGCATATGCGCAATACCAGTTTTACCTGGCTTTTCGTGAACTGAACCGGTGGTATAAAAAAGTCGACATGCAATAATTGGCGCATGACTATTCTCATAGAGCAGAATAGTCAAGCCATTATCAAGCACCTCTTTTTTTACCGAGAGATTCACATTTGAAAATGCCAATGTGGCGATACTGAGGAAGAGAACAAAAACCTTCATAACAACCTTTCAATAGAGTTCATCTATTAATATAGCAAATTACCATGAGGCAGGTGCAGTTTGACCGGTAACTGTGTAGAGTTGAAAAGAGAAGTGCAGATCTGAAACCATGGTTCTACAAAACATAAAAGCCCCTCACAAGAGGGGCTTATTAAAAACTATTAGACGGTTAAAAATTACTCTTCATCCCAAGAGGTAATTTTGTATTCATACCCCTGCTCTGCAAGAAAGAGCTGACGTTTCATTGCAAACTCTTGTTCCCGCGACTCTTTTGTTACGACACTAAAAAAGTGCGCCTGGCCACCGTTTGCTTTAGGACGCAGTACTCGTCCAAGACGCTGCGCTTCTTCTTGACGAGATCCAAAGGTACCAGAAATTTGAATAAGTACATTCGCATCGGGAAGGTCAATAGCAAAGTTTCCGACTTTTGAAACAATCAATTTTTTCTCTTCGCCCGTTCTAAACTTTTTATACAAAACATCACGGTCAGTATTTTTCATCTTACCCGTAATAACGGGTATACCCAATACCTCTGCAAGGTCATGGAGTTGTTCCAAATATTGTCCGATAATAAGCACTCGATCCTCTTCACCAGAGAATGTTTCCATAATACTATTAATTACTTCATTTTTACGTTTGTTACACGAAGCAATTTTAATTTTATCTTTCATCTCTGCAACGGCGTATTCCATACGTTGACTCGGGTCGAGCTTAATACGTATTTCTTCACAGTTTGCTTTTGCAATCCATCCTTGGGCCTCAAGGTTTTTCCAAGGAACATCATATTTTTTAGGGCCAATCAAAGAAAATACTTCAGTCTCTTTGCCATCTTCACGAATAAGTGTTGCAGTAAGCCCTAAACGACGGGTTGCCTGCATCTCTGCGGAGACTCTAAATACCGGAGCAGGGAGAAGGTGTACTTCATCATAAATAATGAGACCCCAGTTATTTTTTTCAAAAAGGTTAAAGTGAGGATACTCAATTTTTACCACTTCACTTTCCGAGAGGCCCGCAATTTTCTTTTTGTACTCCTTCTCGTCCTCTTTTTCTTTTTTGGTCTTTCTTTTCCGTTGAGTAAGTATTTGATAGGTTGCAATAGTAACATCACCAATCTCTTTAACATCACCTGAATACTCTTTAATATCAGACTCATCCATGTCGGTCTTATCAACAATCTCACGGATCCATTGACGAGCCGATGTTACATTGGGTGAAAGAATCAAGGTTTTACTTTTAATCAATGCCATCGCCGCAATCCCAACGATTGTTTTCCCCGCGCCACAAGGAAGTACGATAACCCCTGAACCACCTTTGTCATTACCCGAAGCATAAAAAACATCCGCACTCGCTTTTTGATAATCACGAATAACAAGGGGCTCACCATTTTGTAAAATACGTTCACGAAGGTTGATATCAAGAGGATCTCCCAAGACATATCCTGCAAGGTCTCGTACAGGGAACCCTAAGTTGGTCAACACCATTTTTAGGCGCCCACGGGTTTCGGGACGGACACTAAAACGATTTTCATCTATCTTATCAAGTAAAAATGGTTGTACCGATTTATTGAGCGAAATCTCGAAGATCAGCCGATCATCATCACTCTCGAGCATAAGACGGTCACCATCTTTTGCCAAAATAAGCTTTCCATAGCGACCCATGTATTCACCCACTTCAGTAATCACAGGAGCTGGCACAGGAAACTTTGCATACTGTTCGAGACGCGAAACTACATCATCAGGCGTTAACCCCGCAGAAGCAGCATTCCAAAGTGACAAGTGTGAGATACGATAGGTGTGCATATGCTCAGGGCTTTTCACCAGTTCGGTAAAGGGCGCAATTGAATCACGTGCCGCAATATAATGCTCATTATCTACTTCAACTAATATCTCTAAATCACTCTGAACGATTAGGGGACCATTAACAACCAAAAGAACCTCGACAAATTTTTGAACGCGGTAAATGTAGTAATAAAAGCAAGGGTCAGGAGAGAGAGCTCCCAGTTTGAAGAAGAGAATCTCCAATCAAAGATTTTCGTTGAAATTTAAGTGAATCTTTTTGAACTGGCTATAAATCGAGGATAAGCAAGGTTATATCATCTTTGAGAGAGAGACCACTGGTAAATTCAAAATGATCTTTAAGCAAAAGCTCTAAGAAATCACTGCAATTTTTATTTGCATAGAGATACGTCATCTCCATGAGCCGCTCCAAGGTATACATAGAGCCAGCACTATTTTTTGCTTCAACAATTCCATCGGTAAACAGCACCAATCGACTCTCTTCCTCAAGCTCAATTTGATTATCAACACAAGTCAAATCTCCAAAAGCTCCAATTATTGCCTGAGTCGAGGTAAGCTTTTTAATTGAATTATCCTTATCCAGTAAGATTACCGGATCATGACCTGAGCTCGTATAAGTAAGCACCCGTGATGATTGATCGAATATTCCGTAAAAAAGTGTCACGAAATGATCTGACTGTACCTCTTCGACAAATGCTCGATTAATCGACTCAATAGTTTCTGCTGGCTTTGAAAATGTACGTGATTTCGTCTTAAGCAGCACCTTAAACATGGACATTATCAGCGCAGCTGAAACACCATGACCCGAAACATCCGCAATGACAATTGCCAATTTTCCAGGGGCAAGCTCAAAACAGTCATAATAGTCTCCCCCAACTCGGTTGGTTGACTCATAGTGAGATGATACATCCAGCACTAAATCCATAGGAAACTCTTTAGGAAGGAGCTTTTTCTGAATAGCATGAGCACTCGTAAGCTCTTTCTGAATCACTTTATTGGCCTCTTTAAGGGCTACATTGGTCAATCGAAGCTTTTCATTCGCTTCTCGAAGCTTTTGCTGGCTATTAAAGGCCTCTAATATCATTGCCGTCTGGTACATGAGCCCTGTAATTACCGAAACCTCTTCACTCGTGATCATATCCCGAGAGTCAAGACCCAAAATCATCACTCCAAGGCACTTAAATTCCGGACAGCTACAGCATGCCTTTCGGTACTCATCTTCAGAAAGCTCTTTATCTTTTGCATAATTACTGAAGTCACTCCACCAATAGGGTGTTGTCGCCTGTGCACAAGGGCATTCGGGGTTTCCACAGGTGATAATATCACCCCGTTCATCAAAGGTCCGCGAAACCAAAGGAAACGCAGCGTACTGGGCTATTCCCAAGTGATGCACCACATCATCCTCACCAATATCATCAACTATTATATGTTGATTACAAAAAAGAGCATCGGTATAGGCCCCCGAAAAAAAATCGAGCCCAAATTCTAATTCAAATAATTTTGACTCATCACAGCCTAAGCTACGCACTGGAACTAGGGTAAATGTTTCAGCACTGATTTCGAAAAAAACCTGTTGTTTAAAGTGAAGCATCTCTTTGAGCCCCAAAGAGATGGATGTATAGAGGGATTTTAAGTCTCGAGACGATGAAATAGCTCGCCCAATATCATGGGTTACTGCAAAAGCACTCTGTTGCTGCTTTAATCGTTCTTCAAACTCTTCTAAATTCACTCACCATCTCCGGGTCGTGTCACCGTTACCTAACTCACTGTCCAAATGTCACTATTACCCTCTAATAGTCTCATTTTTTTACTTTTTAGGCTACCCTTTATTGCCTCTCTTAAACAATTGCAACTAATTGGGATAAATAGGGTTGCAAGAAAAGCACTAAAATCTAACTTTAGATCCCGATTTTCACTGTATACAAAGAGATACCATGACAGAAGAAACCCAAAATCACGATAAGCTCCAGGCTTCAGTACACAAAAGTGTTGAGCACGTAAGAACCAAGTTGGTTCCCGATTATGGATCAAAACTTGTTATTGCCCTTATTGTTATTGCTGCGTTAATCGTCGGCTTCATTTCAATGAAAAATGGCGATGCTCAAAAGATTAAAGCTGACCGTGAGACTCTCGGTAAAGCGATCTATTTTCTTAACACCAACGCAAACGACTCTGCGGAAGCAATACTTCAGGACATTTTTACCAAAGCTGAAATTGCACCTTCTATTGCAGCGAAAGGCGCGCTTCTCTATGGCAACCTCTTGTTAGAAAAAGGTGATATTGCTGGAGCACAAGAGAAATTTTCTCAAGCGATTGCAAATGCTCACACACAACTGATGATTAAATCTGCCGCTGAACATGGTCTTGCAACCAGTTATATTCAACAGAAGGAGTATGCAAAAGCAGTTGTAGCGCTCAATGTCTATACACAAAAATATGCACGCAAGACTTCTGCTCTTCCTGGGGTTGAATCTCCTGCAGACCTTGTTGTCGATATTCCTGATGTTCTCTGGAAAATTGCACTGTGTCAAAAAGAGCTTAAAGATACTGCAGCAGCAAAAGCAGCATGTCAAAAAATCATTGAACTCTACAATGCAAACAGACAGTATAGCTCAAAAGCACAAGCTCTTCTTGCTTCACTGTAATTACTTCTGTTCTTAGACTTGTAAGGCTCCTCAATCGAGGAGCCTTTTTTATTCTCATTTTTAATACTCAACCCAGATATGTAAAATTACAAGTAGTGCCTATTTGTTCACTATAGTCCTATCACAAAATACTATCTTTGAGCTATGCGCGAGTTTCAGTTAGAATCAGAATATAGCCCAGCAGGTGATCAACCTAAGGCAATTAAAGATCTAGTAACCAATTTTAATACCGGTGATACACACCAGGTGTTAATGGGTGTTACCGGATCCGGTAAAACCTATACCATGGCCAATGTCATTCAACAGCTCAAGAAAAAAACGCTGATAATGACTCACAACAAAACTCTCGCAGCACAGCTCTATCAAGAGTTTAAAGGTTTTTTCCCCCACAATGCCGTTGAGTATTTTGTCAGCTATTATGACTACTATCAACCTGAAGCATACGTGGTTCGCAGTGATACCTTTATTGAAAAAGATGCCAGTATCAATGATGAAATTGACAAACTCCGTATGCGTTCAACGACGAGCCTTCTTACCCGTGACGATGTAATCGTCATTGCATCGGTATCTTGTATTTATGGACTCGGCAACCCAAAAGAGTGGGAAGAGATGATGCTCAATCTCACCGTGGGTATGGAGATTGACCGGGATGATATGCTTCGTCACCTTGTTGAGATTCAATATAGTCGTGACGACATTGACCTTAAGCGCGGCACCTTTCGAGCACGAGGTGATGTAGTGGAAATCCACCCCTCCTACGAAGATTTTGCCTACCGTATCGAGATGTTTGGGGATGAAATTGAAGCGATCCACGCTATTGATATTTTAACTGGGAAAAAACAGGACGCTCTCTCCAAAGTGTTAGTCGCCCCCGCCAAACACTTTGTTACTGGTGAAGCAGATATCGAACGGATTATACATGATGCCAAAAATGAGATGAAGGCCCGTGTAATTGAACTCCGGAAAGCAGACAAGCTTATTGAAGCACAGCGCCTTGAGTCTCGA
This sequence comes from Fibrobacterales bacterium, assembly GCA_051532035.1. Lineage (GTDB taxonomy): Bacteria > Fibrobacterota > Fibrobacteria > Fibrobacterales > JAOPTW01 > JAOPTW01. Next base: position 34,376 of record JAOPTW010000006.1, read on the forward strand.
GTGAACTACGACATGGAGATGCTCGAAGAGACGGGATCATTTTCCGGTATTGAAAACTACTCTCGTGTAATAGAAAATCGGCCTGAGGGAAGCCGCCCTTCAACATTGATCGACTTCTTTGGTGATGACTTCCTCCTTATCCTCGATGAATCTCATGTAAGCATTCCTCAAATTGGTGGCATGTATGGTGGTGACCGTTCTCGAAAAATTAACCTTGTCGACTATGGTTTTCGCCTTCCCAGCGCCCTTGACAACAGGCCAATGAATTTTAGTGAGTTTGAAGAAAGTAACCCCTCAACCATACTCTATGTATCTGCAACACCGGGTAAATACGAAATGGAACAAACTGGAGGGGCAGTTGTAGAGCAGGTGATTCGGCCAACAGGGCTCCTTGACCCTATTATAGAGATACACCCGTCTGAAAATCAGATCGACTACCTTATCGAAAACATTCAACAAGCAGTCAAAAAAAATGAACGAGTATTAGTTACAACTCTCACTAAAAAAATGGCAGAAGATCTGACTGACTTCTTGAAAGAGGCCAAAATAAAAGTAACCTACATGCACTCAGATATCAAGACCCTTGAGCGTACTGAAATCATCGCTGGGTTACGCAATGGAACAAATGATGTACTTGTAGGAATTAACCTATTAAGAGAAGGCCTTGATATCCCCGAAGTTTCACTTGTCGCAATACTTGATGCTGACAAAGAAGGGTTTCTACGTAGTTACCGCTCCCTGATACAAACCATGGGCCGAGCTGCACGAAATGTAAATGGCCGTGTTATCCTTTTTGCCGACAAGACAACTGATAGTATGAAAATTGCGATTGATGAAACCCAACGACGACGCGCGCTTCAAGAAGAACATAATCTAAAACATGGTATCACTCCAAAAACGGTTAAGAAAAAGGTTGCTGACACCATTAAAATTGTAGACCCTCTCGAGGAGGCAACAAAAGGTATTGCTACGACCGCCCAAGAGGATCGCGATGCTGATTTAACACCAGAAGATCTCGAAGCACGCATGCATGAAGCAGCGGCAAACCTCGATTTTGAAGAGGCAGCACGCCTCAGAGATCTTCTTATTGATTTAGAAAAGGATTAATCCCCCTCAGTCATATCATTTTGACTAGACTACCATCTAATGAGCCCCTAATTGTTGTACAAATTTAAGGTTATTAGGTACATTTATCCTGAGGATTGCTCGAGGAACAACAATGAGAATTATAATAGTTGGTGCAGGTACTGTAGGGAAACAACTCGCGGGAAGACTCTGTGAAGAAGGTCATGATATCATTGTTATTGATCATAATCACAACAAGCTCCGTCTCCTTGAAGAGTACTATGATCTCCAGACTATTACCGGTGATGGAACCAGTATTAATGTACTCGAAACAGCCAACATTGCAAAGTCTGACCTTGTCATCAGTGTTACCAACTCAGATGCCTCTAATGTGCTCATTGGTAAACTCGCTTCTCAGATGCAGCCCAAAACTAAAAACCGCGTTGCACGAATTCGTTCATCACAATGTTTTCTCGATCCAACAATTTTAACTCCCAATGACATGGGGATAAACCTAGTGATCTTCCCTGAAGATGAAGCCGCCCGAGAGATCCATAACCTCATTTTACGTCCCTTTGCCGACCAGTGCTTTCAGTTCCTCGATAATAGAATTGAAATTGCCAGCCTTACCATACATGACAATCATAAATTAGTCAATGTTACTCCTGACCAACTCCCTAAACTCTGTAAACACCCCTTTAAAATTGTCTGCATTGTTCGAGATGAAAAACCTATTATCCCTGTTAACTGGCACGGGTCATTTCTCCCCGCTGATAAACTCTATATTGGAGCAGAAAACCAACACCTCACCTCTGTTGTTGAAGACCTAGGGTTCCCAGTAAAGCCATTCAAAAAAATATTTATCTACGGTGGTGATAATGTGGGAATGCAGGTAGCGCGTGAATTAGAAACTACTGACATTCAAGTGAATATCATTGAGTCATCGAGACAGCGAACCAAAGAGATGGCTTTTCTCCTAAACAAAGCCCTCGTGCTCCATGGTGAAGGCACTGATTCTAACCTCTTGGAAGGTGAAGGAGTCTCTGAAGCTGAAGCATTTATCGCTGCAACTCAGGATGAAAATGCTAACCTACTCTCATGCCTATTAGCCAAACGCCTTGGCGCCAAAAAGACCATTAGCCTTGTTGCTAAACCAGACTTTGTTCCCCTCATTTCTAACCTCAATGTAGACTCCGTGATTTCACAACGTCTTATTACCATTAACAAAATTATGCAATTTGTGCGCCGTGGAGCCATTAAAGCAGTGGAAGAACTTATTGAAGATAAAGTCCAAGCATTACAATTTAATATTACAGAACAGACACTGGTCACCAACGAAAAACTCAGCTCTGATGCATTCAAAAGCGAGTTTCCCTCCAATGCAATCATAGTAGGCCTTATTCGTAAAGAGAACGCTGATGACGAGGGGAAAAATGGTGAAGGTATCGTTACCAAAAATGCATTTATACCTGATGGCAATACAGAGCTTAAATTTGGCGACACCGTACTGCTCGTTTGTGCAAATAAAACACTCCCTAAGCTAGAAGAGTTCTTTGCGTAACGAACTTTAGCCTAAAATAGAGATATAAAACTCCAGTTCCTCAAATTCATATTTTTTTCATTAAGTCCTATTTTTGAAAATCCGATATTGAAATTATAGACACCATTAGATGCCCTAATGGAGGCGCTATCATTTTAGAAAGGGTTCCACGGATGGATGTATGCTTCAGGGATGAAGGCAAGCCCCTTGCCATAATCGTTCTAATATTTAAAAAATTCTCTCCAGAGTTCAGAGTTCGGACTTGAGAGCAGACTCAAATTGCTATATTGCTGTGTAATAACAAACCACAGGATTTGCGGTGCTTGCTCAAGTAAAAAAACGGATTAAAAACTCTGAAATATTAGCGGTCTCTCAACGCATTGCCCAAAATAAGATCCCCTCATACAAATATCGTCCTTTGACCGATACTGAAGTTGAAGAACTTATTCAGAATGGTAATACCTGTGATGATTGGACCCGTATTCAGGTTGACCTCCAATTCTCCACTACCCAAATACGCAATACTACTTTTTGTGGGAACGTTTACCTGCCCAAATTCTTTGGCAACCTCATGGCACCCGGTGGAGTTTCAGTCCCTGCGGGCATTTTTAATTCATCTATTAATAACAGTATTATTGAGAACTGCCACCTCTTTAATGTCTCGACTCTCTCGAATACTATTGTTTCTCACAGTGCCCTTCTTCGCAATGTGGGTTCTGTAATTGGCTCAGGGAAAACCCATTTTGGAGTAGGTCGCAAGCTCAACATCGGTGATGAAACGGGCAATAGAACATTACTTGCCTTTCCAGAGATCGATCTCACTATCGCAACAGCGGTGATAATGAATAAAGATGATATCGATTTTCAAAATGAGTACACTGAACTCATTGAAGAATATCGAGAAAACTCACTCTCACCTTTTACCTTTATCGACCAAGAGGTGATTATTTCTAATACCACCAACATTCGTAATGCATGGATTGGTCGAAATGCCCGTATCGATGGTGCTATTCGTATAAAAAACTCTGTGATACTGAGCTCAATGGAGCAACCGAGTGCAGTCTATGATGGAGCCATTATAGAGAATACAACACTACAATGGGGTTGTGAAGTATGTTCATTAGCCCTTGTTGACCACTCAATCCTCCTAGAAGAATCATCAGCCTCCAAACAAGTTAAGATTACACACTCGGTCATCGGCTCTAACACACACCCTGAATCAGGAGAGATCACCTCTTCACTCGTAGGCCCATTTGTAGGCATGCACCATCAATCACTTCTTATTGCGGCGCTCTGGCCCGATGGCTGTGGCAACGTTGGATATGGAGCGAATGTGGGGAGCAACCATACAGGCCGTCTTCCCGATCAAGAGATCTACCCTGGACAAGGGATGTTTTTTGGCCTCAGTACCAGCGTTAAATTCCCCGCAAACTACTCAGAATCGCCATGGTCACTTATTGCTACAGGGGTCACCACACTCCCTCAACGTCTTAAATTCCCCTTCTCCCTTATTACCGAGAGCCAAGGAAGCGTACCTCAACACCTCCTTCACCTCAACGAACTCCAACCTGGATGGGTTTTTAGTTACAACGCATTTGCCCTAGCCCGGAATGAAATTAAATTTTCAAAGCGAGATAAAAGTCGTCGGAATACAGCCCCCTACACGTATATCAGCAAAAAAACAGCCCAGCTCGTACTTGCAGCATGGCATCGCCTCAACACTGTTGTACGCATTAAAGAGTATTATACTGAGAGCGATATTGAAGGACTGGGGAAAAATTATCTCACTGAATCAAAGAGACAACAAGCACTTCTTGCATATGCTGACTATCTTGAGATGTACGCTCTTCAACGAATCATTTCTAAACTTGAAGTAAAAGAGGAGCTCCTGGCGTCAGATAAGCCAACCGTTAAAAAACTCTTTAACAATGACATTATGAGAGATATTGCACGTATTGTAACGTTTCCCGCCTCTACCATTCAACTACTCAAACGCTATCGCAAAGTTGAAAGCGCATGGAACGATGCCATAAAAGAGTCAATTCAAAAGGACTTTGATCGTGGAATAAAGGTTTTTGATGATTATATCGATATCCACACACCAGATGAGCCCTCATTACAGTTCATCCAAAATACTTTTGACAAAAATAGGAAAAGGGCAAACAACTTGATTGCCCTCGCTCAGAACTAGAAGTCGCTCATTCGGTTTTCCAACCAAATGAGATTCTATATCATTTCTAGATTAAATCGAGCGTATCAGATATCATCGTACCTTGAACAGCAACATTCATACTGCTTCCAAGCATATCGAGGCCAGTAAGATGACCCGCCGATTGCATCGCTTTTTGATTTTGTTCTGCAATTTGCGTTGACACACTACTGATATCATTTATAACCGCTTCTTGAGAGTATCGTTCTTTAACTTCACTTTCATCAGATACTCCCTGTTCAACAACTTTTTTATACGAAGTAACACCACTGGTTTGTGGTTGTACTCCCCCTCCTGGGGCGTTTGATTGTATTGGATCCATTTTCATTCCCTCCATAGAACGAATAGTTCATCGCAAGCGTTTCCATGCTCACTCTTATTGAAAGGGTCGAGACTCTGTATTGATCAGATACACGCTCTCCAACGCGCATCCAGTCACTCCGCCTCGGGACTCTTTCCCCTAGTATTATTATCGGCAGGATATTAAAAACCTTTAGCATTTTTTACATATCCCACATTTTTATTAGAGCATTGCCCAAACTCATCAATTTGAGCCAATTTTTCTATATTATTCAATAAAAGCTGGCCCTATGACATCGCAAACCTTACTTATTCTCTTCATCTCCCTCTTCTCACTCAACACACTCATCACCATTTTTCTCGAAAAAATTAATAGCAATAATTTAAAAAAATTCCCGTCAGCACCCGGTCAATTTTCCTCCTCAATCTCTGAGACTGAATATCTTAAAAGCCAGGAGTACACAAAAGACAAGTCCCAGTTCTCCATCCTATCCACACTCTACTCAGCAATAATAACCCTCATAATCCTCTTTTCTGGAATTCTACCTTGGGTCGATCACACAGTACTAGACGTTTTCTCGGTGCAGGCACACCCACTCAGTCACTCAGTACTTGTCATACTTCTTCTCTCATTTATCGCAAGCATCCCCAACATCCCCTTTAAACTCTATAGTACCTTTAAGCTCGAGGCTAAATTTGGTTTTAATAAACAGACATTCAAAGAGTTTGTCATCGATGAAGCCAAAGGGCTCCTTCTCTCTCTGATTATTGGAGTCCCCTTGCTCTTTGCTGTTTTCTGGTTTTTTGACGCAACGGGCCCACTCTGGTGGCTCTGGCTTTTTGGTTTTATCGCACTCTTTCAGATCGTGATGATGGTAATTTACCCAATATGGATTGCACCCCTCTTTAATTCATTCACACCACTTGAAGAGGGGGAGCTCAAAGAGAGACTTGCCGACCTTGCACAAAAAGCTTCATTTGCAACCCAAGGTATCTTTGTTATGGATGGCTCAAAACGCTCGGGGCACTCAAATGCCTATTTCACAGGTTTTGGTTCATTCAGAAGAGTTGTTCTCTACGACACTTTAATCGAACAGTTAACCACTGATGAACTTGTTTCAGTACTTGCACATGAGATTGGACACTACAAAAAAAAACACATCTATAAGATGTTAACACGCGCATTACTCTTTATGGGCTTTGGTCTCTATATTCTCTCATACGCCATTGGTTGGGAGCCACTCTATACTAGTTTTGATGTGACCCCAAGTTACCATATGGGCCTATTCCTTTTTATGACCATACTCTCTCCGCTCCTCTTTTTCATCACTCCTATTACCAACCTTTTTTCTCGCAAATATGAGTATGAAGCCGATGCTTATGCGGTGACTATTACAGAAAAAAAATCCCCCATGCAACAAGCCCTTATTAACTTAAGTAAAAAGAATCTCAGTAATCTCACTCCTCACCCCCTATACAGCGGCTTTTATTACTCTCATCCTACGACACTTGAGCGAATAGATGCAATTGAAGAGTTGTAGCCCTGAACAGTAAAAAATTTGTATTTTATATCTCAATCTTTAACTATGGTATTGGTCTAATGAATTCTCGATTTAAAAGCTTGTTCCTCATCTGCGTGATAGCAGCATCAGTTGTCCATGCCAATGCACCCTATGCCCCCAAAGGTGCTGTACGAAAAACAAGCATAGATGATTTCTATAAGCATCCAAAAGTTAGTGATGATTTCAATGAGACCTGGCGTTATAATATCACTCTCAATAATGGCACTAAAATTTTTCTCAATTACACCTATTTAAAAGTCCCCTTAAAAGGAACAAAATGTGGAACGAATGTATCACTCTACAACTTTCATGGAAAAAACTATCAGGTTGGTCGGCAATATCCTTCTGCCCGATTTAAACAGGACGCTACTCAAGAGTTAATCAGCATTAAAAATGCTACAGGAAACGATAACGTCTTCTACATGAAGGGAAAACCAGGGCCAGGCCATACCATTAAATTCCTCACCTCAAAGAATGAGGGATTTGATATCGAGCTCTTAGTTACTAAAAGCTATCCTGGACTCGTAAAGGGTGATGGCATTTTTAATATTAGAGGTAAAAAAACAGGACTATTTATTCACCTCCCTTCTGCAGAAATCAAAGGGACCATTCGAGTGGGCAAGAAAAAAGAGCACGTAACGGGAACAATGTATATGGAACAGATCTGGCAATCACATCTCTCTACAGAGACCTCTTCTCATGCCTTCCAAATGTATGGTGCAAAGAGCCCTCTCATGGGCAACGTTATGATCGGCTCTAAATCACTTCATTCCAATGTTTTTGGATACGCAATTAATCGCCAAGACACCACACTGATTTTCCCTAAAATCGTTACCTCTCGTGGCGCTACTGTATCCTATAAAAATACTGCTATAACTGACCCAATCTTTACTTTTTGGGGTCGTGAAAAACCATTTATAGGAAATACCTTTACCACTCAACAGCGGTATTCAGTATTACTGACCATCGATGGATGGTTTGCTAAAAAAGCGGCCAAAATGGCTATGGGTGGAGAGGCCATTTTTAATAGAGGCGTCGGCCTCCTCGACAACCTCCCCATTGACTACAATTTCTATCAGCTGGAAGACTAATGACCAAGTTTAGACCGTGTATTGACCTCCATAATGGCGCAGTAAAACAGATCGTTGGCGGCACTCTCAATGACACCACTGCCCCTGTAACCAATTTTGTATCAAACAATTCAGCAGAGTGGTTTGCTCATCAGTACCGCTCTGACAAGCTCACTGGCGGCCATGTAATCAAACTAGGCCCCGGCAATGAAGCCGCCGCCCTTGAGGCACTCAAGGCATACCCTGGAGGTCTTCAAATTGGTGGTGGCATTACCCCAGATAATGCACTCTCTTATTTAGAGGCTGGCGCATCACATGTCATCGTAACCTCATACCTCTTTACCGACAAAACATTTGACTATGAAAAATTAAAAAAACTGGTCGACACAGTTGGCAAAGATCGCTTAATACTGGATCTGAGCTGTAGAGCACAAGGTGAGAGTTGGTTTGTCGCTACAGATCGCTGGCAAACAGTTACCGACACTGAAATAACTTCTGAAACTCTTTCGGTGCTCGAAAAATATTGTGCTGAATTTCTGGTACATGCTGCTGATGTTGAAGGGCTCCAAGGAGGTATCGATACTCGTCTCGTAGCCTTTCTAGCCGATCACACTACCATTCCCGTGACCTATGCAGGCGGTGCTCGCACCATAGCAGACCTTCAATTGGTACATGAGTTATCTCATGGGAAAATAGACCTCACGATTGGGAGTGCATTAGATATTTTTGGAGGTTCTGGAGTAACTTATGCAGAGTGTCTTTCGTTTAACTCACAGGAAACGTAACCACCTCCGCCCTATAATTTAGGGACAGCTCCCTGTATAAAAGCTATATTTAGGCCACTCCACTCTTTTGTATTGAGATACCTGTGAATAGAGCCCAAAAGCGAACCTTTGGCAAAGAACGTAAAGTCATACATCTACAACCAAATCTTTTGGGAACGCTCAATCTTGTCATTCGATTTGGCTGTATTCTCTTAGCCAACCTTCCCTCTCTCATACAATTTCGATTCTTATATAAGCGTAGGCCAAAGCGCACCTCGCCACGCGTCTTTCTCTACTCAGATAACCTCGACGAAACTAATGGTATATCAGTTAATTCACGTATTGTTGTTTCACGACTCAAAGAGATGGGAAAAGATGCCTACCTTATTGGTTCAGCATATCACACCAATCCACGCGGACGGGTTGAGCACAATGGAACGATCCTTGCCCCACAACTATTTTCACTTGAACAGTTTGGCTACAAAGATTCAGAGATGGCAATCCCATCTCTGGGAGATCTTATTAAAGTTTTTAGGCACCTCCCTCCTGACCTCATTGAAATTGAGACTCCTGCGAGTGGCGCATCACTCATCACCTTTGCTGCAAAAATTGTAGGTATACCTGTTATACAGCACTACCGTACTGATATGATAGCCTATATGAAAAAACTCGATGTCGGATTGGCTGAACGCATTTTTACCAAACTGTGGATTAAAGTGATCAGTAAAGTAACTCGTCCTATAATAGTCCCTTCGGAGGACTTTCGTATTAAGGTGAGAAAAGAGTTTGGAATACCCGAACAGGATATTGTTAAAATCCGACGTGGTGTAAACATTGCCGATTTCTCTCCTGAATTTAAACAAGAGCCTTTTTGGAACCAATGGTCTGAAAATAGTACCGCTACAAGGTTTGTCTATGTCGGTCGTGTTTCGAAAGAGAAAGAGCTCGATTTTCTGGAAGAAGTGTGGAAAGAATTTAGAACCACACACACTAACTGTGAACTCCTTATCGTTGGAGACGGACCCTACTTAGATGACATGAAGAAGCATGCAGAGTTTTTCCCCGAAGTATTTTTCAGTGGTAAACTTCTCGGAAAAGAGCTCTCTCTTGCCTATGCGCACGCTGACTTCTTTCTCTTCCCCAGTGGCACCGACACCTTTGGCAATGTGGTTGTTGAAGCGCTTGCAAGTGGAACACCTGCTATTGTCTCAGACAGTGGTGGCCCTAAAGACATTATTGAGTCGGGTGAATATGGTAGAGTGATCCCCTTTAAAGATCACATCTGTTGGATTGATGCCCTTGAAGAGTGTCACGAAATTCGACAAACAATGCCCGAACGATTTGCGGAGATGCAACACGCTGCTGTTGGTCGTTCACTCTATTATGATCTCGACAAATCGTGCAGCGCATTTTGGGAATTCTACGAAAAAATATTACTCTATCGTTTTTAACTTTTTTTCATTCCAAATCGAGCAAATACCCAGTAGAGCATCGGTACAAAAAAGAGGGTTAAGGTTGTTGAGACAATTAAGCCACCAATTGATGCGATAGCCATTGGCTGGCGCATCTCTGCCCCTGCCCCAATCCCAATTGCAAGGGGCATCATAGCCATTATCGTTGCAATATTAGTCATAACAATAGCACGGAACTTACTTGCTGCCCCTTTAATTGCCGCTTCTCGCAGTGTGTGATTATGGTGGCGAATGAGGTTATTCGCATAATCGAGAATCAAAATACCATTATTCACCACAATACCAATAAGCATCACAATAGCCATCAAAGATATAATTGAAATGGCCGAGCCCGAAAGAAAAAGTGACCAGATCACACCGATCAAACCCAGTGGTATGGTAGACATAATAATAAGCGGCTGTAAAAAGCTCTCGAGTAGGGCGGTAAGAAGTACATATGTCAAAATGATCGCCATAATAATTGCAATCAAAAAGTCTGCTGCTGCATCAGCCATCATTTCTGCATTACCTCCAAAAGTGACACGGGTATCCCCTTTAAGGTTGAGGGCTTTTATATAAGGGTCCAGCTGCTTTTGTACATCTCCCGGTGTCATACCTGGAACGAGATTTGTTGAGATCTTTACCATACGTTCTTTATTTTTTCTCGATATAGTTGTGGGCCCCTCAGAAGTGCTCTCCTCTACAAAAGATGCAAGAGGAATTACACCGCGGGGACTGAGTATAGGGAGTGAAAGAATATCTGATCGCTTTTTACGGTCACTCTCCGCAAACTTGACCGTGACATCATACTCATCTGCACCGTCTCGGTATTGTGTTGCGGCGTCACCAACAACATACATGCGAATAGTTTGGGCAATTTGACCAACGGTCACCCCATAGTCTGCAACTGCATTTCTTCGAGGACGAAGTACTAGCTCTGGTTTACCGCTTTTCCAGTTGGTCTCCATATCTGCAACGCCAGGTACAGCAGCAATAAAACTACTGACCGAATCTACAGCCTCGAGTATATACTCCATGTTACTCCCTACAATCTCGACATCAAGATCACTCGCATTAGGGTCACCCCCAGTAGATTTAATAGACTTAATTATTATAGATGCATCTGGAATATGGATCATTTTAGTTCTCAAATCAGCAACAATCTCTTCCGTCGAACGATCACGTTCCGACTTACCTTTAAGTTGTACCACAACAAAGGATAGATGCCCCCCTTGTGCCAGCCCCTCAATAGTCCCAATAGTTGCATACTGTGAAACGAGCTCAGGTACATCTCTTAAAACTTCTTCAACTTTTGCAACGGCCCTATTAGAAGTTTCCAGATTGGTCCCTGAGGGAAGCTCTATTTTAACTTCAAAAGTTCCCTCATCAGATTTAGGCACAAATTCACCGCCCAACTGCGTAACCACAATACCAATACTTGCAAAAAGCAACAGCACAACAATAGAAGTCACAATAGTTCCAAGACGGGTCAGCACCAATTCGAGTCCTTGCTCATACCGTTGCTCAATCCAATACATCAACCCTTTCCGCTCAGTATCGGCAAAGGCATCAATCTCTTTTTGGTTCCGGTTGTGCAGCATGCGTGAAGCCATCATTGGAGTGAGCGTGAAGGAGACAAATAGTGATACTCCTGTGACATAGACCATAGTCATGCCAAACTCTACAAAAAAGGCCCCTACCATACTCTGCATAAAAGCAATCGGTACAAACACTGCTACATTAGTCAATGTGGAGGCGATTACTGCCGTAGCAATCTCCATAGTCCCTTTTTCTGCAGACTCCTTAGGGCAATCACCTTGTCCCATATGTTTGATAATATTCTCGAGTACCACAATTGAGTTGGTGACCAAAATACCAACAGCAATACCAATCGCCATGAGACTCATCATATTAAACGTGAACCCTGAACCATACATAAAGGTTACCGTTCCAATAATCGAAACGGGCATTGTTGTAGCGGCAATGATAGTGATTGACATTTTTCTCAAGAAAACAAGTAACACAATCGCTGTAAGAATAATACCAAAAACAATATTGACATAGACATCATTAACCGAGTTGTTCACAAAGATAGAGTTGTCCTTTGCGATACTCACAGTATATCCTTCTGGAAGCTCGGCAGATATTGCAACCAATCTCTTTTTAATTTTGTCGGCTACATTAATGATATTTGCATCTGCCCGTTTTTTAATACTGAGCCCCACAGAGGTGACCTCATTATAACGCGCATCCTGTTCTTGTTCTTTGTACGTATCAGTCACTTGAGCAATATGCTTTAATTGAACCACTCCCATTTTCGTGGGGATCTCAAGTTCATTGAGTTGATCAAGAGAAACAAATTTTGAATTTATTCGCACATTAATATCTTGTGCTTGATTCTCTATGTTACCCAGGGGAAAGTTAAGATTGCTCGCACGAATAATTCCAAAAACCGACTCATACGAGAGTCCTCTTGCTTCCATTTCAGTTTTGCTCAGTTCAACAAGAATTTCACGTTCAACGCCCCCTTCAATATTAACTGCAGCAACACCTGAAATTTTTGCCAACTGCTCTTGAATATCCTCTGCTCTCTTTTTTACCGCAACGAGAGATTCATCTCCGGTCAGCGCGAGCGAGAGTACCGGCTTATCTCCAATATCAAATTTAGTAACAATCGGATCTTCTATCGCATCCGGTAGCTCCCTTCTAATTTCATTTATCTTATCTTTTACATCAATTGAGGCAAAGTCAACATTAAGGCCCATATTAAATTGAATAGTAATGATACTTACCCCTTCCATTTGATATGAGTAGATCAGATCAACTCCATCAAGAAGAGAAAACGCATCTTCGAGTTTTTCAGTCACCGAAGTCTCAATCTCTTCAGGCCCCGCCCCGGGATAGATCGTTGTAATGGTAACAACAGGAACATCAACCTTAGGCATGATCTCCATAGACATCATTCTAAAAGTGTAGATACCAAACACCACAAGCGCAGTGATTATCATGAGCATGGTAATTGGTTTATTGATACTTAATCGTATTAGTGAGCGCATTATATTCTCCTCATCTTACCTATTGAGCGCCAGTAATCTGATTAGTCATCAGTACTTTCACACCATCACTCAATCGCGTTGCACCAGTAGTCACAACAAAGTCCCCTTCGGCCACACCCGTTTTAATAGATGCATGATCATCATTCTCCAAGAGTACTTTGACTAACTGCTTCTTGGCTACACCATTTTTAACCACGTACACATAGGGTTTTTCTTTATCGTATCTCAGAGAAGCTATTGGAATATATTTCCCCTCTTGCTCATTAGTAATCACATTTGCCTTAACATACATACCGGGTTTCAGTGATTTTTCTTTGTTATTAAACCGAATCTCAACATTAAAGAAACGAGTCATAGGATTTGCCGCGAGCGGGACCTTCTCTACATGTCCCCATATTTTTTTATCAGCCATCTCAACAAATGCGTTCAACCCTTTTTTAAATTTGTGGATCTCTTGTGAACTCACATTCACTTTGAGAAGCATGGTATTAATCTGTGCTATTTTCATCATAGGATATTCATCTTTACCCGTAATAGCAACCGTTCCCTCTTTAAAAAAGATATCAGTAATGACGCCATTGAAAGGGGCAAGGACATTTCTCGCTTTTCTCATAGAATCAAAGTTTGCTTTAGCGGCCAAATAATTTGCTTCAACCTCATCGAGTTTTTGTTTTGAAACACCACCCTTTTCATAGACCCGTTTTAAACGATTATATGATTTCTCTGAAATATTAAACTGAACCTGTGCCTGACGGTACTTCGGCGTTACTCCTTGATCATCAAGAATTGCAAGTACTTGGTCTTTTTTAACATAGTCACCAATTGCAACTGATATCTTTTGAATATACTCAGGGAGTACTGCATAGATATTTTTTTGTCGCGCCCCTTCTACATCACCAGAGTACTTACTGATTTTTGAAATTTTACCCGATGCTACAACATCAACGGTAACCGGGACTCCTTTCTGTGCTTGAAGTTCTGTCATGTTTGGTTTGTCATCAACCGGTGCTTTTTCACACCCTACCATTATCAGTACGCAACTTACTATTGGTATTATTACTCTCATAACTTTCATTTTCATACCTTCCTAAAAAATCCCCATCGCCTGTTTAAGGCCAATCGATGCCAATGTATAGGCTAATAGAGCCTCTTGATACTGCAATTTCGCTTTTCTCACTTCGAGTTCAGCGTCGAGCACTTCAAGTTGTGTTGCTTCTCCTATCTCATAGGATGCACTCACCATACCCTCTGTCTTTTGTGTCAGCTCAATGAGCCTCTTACGTATATTAATTTGTCGCTCAGCTTCTGCAAGGTTTTCCCATTCTGATTCTAACTGCAGCTTAATTCCCTTACGCGCTTTATCAGTATTTATTTTAACCTTTTCAAGCTCAGTTCTCGCTTGCACGACCCGTTCTTTAGTCGAAAGGCCATTAAACAGATTAAGCTTTATTCCTGCAAATACTCGAGCATCGGTGTGCCATGTATCATTGATCACTTTATCGCCAATATTTAGTAAGGTATATGCACCGCCAACGTAGAGTGTCGGAAAGTAATCTGACTGCTCTATAGTGATAGCGTAGTCCCGGAGTTTTTGCAATTGCTGCAACTGTGCAAGCTCTCGTCTATGCATGAGCGCAGTATCAAATGAATTTTCTTTTTTAAATGTAACTTCGGGTGTTTCAAGACTCCCCTCTATCGCTACCTCTTTGTTGTATGAAAGCCCCATTATATTCAGAAGGGCATTTTTAGCAAGAACCAAATCTTGTTGCATTGCATCAGCATCAACATCAAGACTACTCACATTAATTTGTGCACGCAGATAATCAATTTCACTGACAAGCCCTGAAGTATACATTGTTTCCACTTGACTCAAATGTTTTTGAGCCGTCGAAAGTGCTTCTATCATAATCTTTACAGCTTTATCAAAATAGAGTGCTCTGAAAAAACTTTGAGTCACTACAAATTTCACTTCTGTTATAAGAGCATCATGCTGATATTCACTCAGCTTTTCATATTCAACAGCAATCTTTGGAGCAGTCCACGCCGCTTGATTAAAAACAGTTTGAGTCAGTACGAGTCCCGCCGTTGTTTGATAATCATTTGACATGCTTTCACCAAGGCCTTGCATCATTGAACCAATATCTTGAGCGAGAGCAGCAGTTGGTTGGCTAAAGCCTGTAGTATCTGGATTTAAAAAAGGGGCCGTCGTAGGATAGGGGTTACTGTTGTCCCCCGCCAAAGGGTTGTATTGCTCAAGAGTCCATTCCCACTTTGCATCAAAATCAAGCTTAGGAAAGACTGCACTATAGGCTGCACGCACTTGTGAACGCGAATTCTTAAGAGCCTCATAAGACTCTTTAATTGATTGGTTATGTGCTACTGCAATCTTTACCGCCTTCTCTAAGGTATAGAGTTCTGCAAAAAGCGAGACCGATAAGAGTAACACATATATAATCCATTTATTCATAATAGATCATTTCCTATAGTTCTTTAAAAAAAGAATTCATTAATAATTCAGAAACAACAATATCATCTTCAGATAGTATTCCGCGAATCATGCATTTTTTAATCGCCGACAAATTGGTAAAAAATGAAATACTTAAGAAATGGGCATCGGTTTTTTTAATTTCCCCCCGTTCCATTGCCTGTTCAAACATTTCAATAAAAGGGGCATGGAAAGAGTCAAAGAACTGACATGATTTATTGAACACGTCGCTGTTCTGTACCTGCCAAGATGAATACTCTAAGAAGGCGAGTATCTCATTCAAAGCTACTTGCTTAAGGAAGTAGTCGTGAGAAATGGTGAGCACCTGCCGCATTTTATCACTAATATGACTTTCTTTAGGTACTGTTTGGGAAATCTCTGCCAAAAACTCACTAAACACCTTCTCTACTAGAGACCAAATGATATCTTCTTTATTTTTAAAATAGTTGTAGAGTGTCCCCTTTCCAAAGTCGGCTTTTTTTGCAATATCATCAACGGATATATTGGTAATGCCCTTCTCTGCGATAAGGTAGGATGTCGCATTTAAAATCTCTTCGACATTTCTTCTTCTGTTTTTTTCTTTACGCGTTTCCAACACTATACTCTCATTCTTTTTTTGACTGGTAGGTCATAATTTAGACAAGAAGTCGTAAGTAAGCAACACAATTAAGGTAACGCTTTGTAACATTGTGCTTTTTTACTCGCCTTATCCCTAATAGCTCAACCAATCAAGGGGATCAGTATTGCAGAGATTGTACCCAATATCAGAGAATGATTCAAGAATTTACCCTTTTTCTTCTGAATTATACATCATCTTACTCCCAGGGCGCCAAATCAGTCAGATAATCACAATCACTTATTCACAAAATGTCAAAATTTTGATATAATTGAGGCAAACACATATAACAGTTTTGGTTAAATTTTGTTCAGAAGCAAACAAATAATTATGCTCTGTTTGGTCGTTGCAACTTCACTTTCTGCAACATCATTAGATGATTCTACATCGTATGCCGATAGCGGGTCAAATGATATATCCATTGGTTTTTTAAGTTTTCTGACGTTCGCAAATCAGACTAATGACAAAAGTATTACCTTCCTTAACTTCCAATATAGTCGTAAAATTACTCCACCTATCCACCTCTATTTTGAATTGTATTTAATGAAAGGTGAAATCGCCTATACCGATCCATTAAAAAATAGACTCATCGACAAATTTGGCGTCATTGTACTTCAAACAGGAATCTATTATTACCCATTTTCTAATACACCTGTGGTAAAAAATCTTTGGCTTAAGTCTGGTATTGGTATATCAAATGTAGATTTAGAATCGGGTGAATTAGAGTCGCACAAATTGAGACGTTGCTTTTTTATTGGACCAGGATACCGAGCTGTATTTGCCGACTTTTTTATTTTAAATATTGGCATTACCTTTAACCCCTTCCCCGTCCATATCACAAACACCCTTGAGAACCGCCAACAAGGGGCCACCCAAGGGTATGGCCTTGAATGGTTCTATCCTGATCTCAGTTTTGGATTTCGTTTTTAGCAAAAAAAATACCATGACTATTGTCACGGCATTTTTTCATACACTATTTATTACATCACTACTATGGCGTAGTTGCAGAGTCAATACGTATATCCACACTATCACTGGTAGAGCTCGACACTTGTTGTTCAAGTATCTCTACTGCCTTTAAAGAGTCCTGAATAGCTTTTAACTGTAGAGTATCAAGCTCTAATGTATCCCGGCCTCCATATCTATAGAGATTTATATTCTTCTCAAAATTCACTTTTCCATCACGTTTTTCAAGATCATCCAAATCTCTTTGTAGATCAACGCCAAAGTCTTCAGGATTTTGAATGTAGGGAGTGATATAGATAACCAATTCTGTGGTCTCCTCTGCCTCCATCTTATGAGAAAAGAGAGAACCGAGAAAAGGAATTGAGCCTAGAAAAGGGAGGTAATCATTTGAAATTGTCTTCTTTGACTGAATCAAACCTCCAAGCATAATAGTCTGCTTATTAAGGAGTGTCACCGTTGTCTCAAGGCTTCTCGTACTGATATCCGGCGTCCCACTCCCAGACCCACCTGTTGATGTTTTAATCTGAGGACTGATATCAAGAGTAATTTGGCCCCCATTAGTCACAAAAGGAGTAATGGAGAGAGTAATACCATCGTTAAATGCTTTATAGTCATTATTTACAACGCCACTCGTTGCATTAGTTGATGAAACTTCACGAAAGGTGGTATTCGTTACTTTGATAGATGCTTTATTACCATTAAGCGTGGTAATTTTGGGCATTGCCAAAACCTTAGCCTTTTGATCATTCTCTTTTGCCATGAGTTGATAATAAAACTTTGAGTTTAAGAACCCAATCCCCATAGTTGCATCGCCAAGGTCTTTAATGGATACTTTATTTTGGTTCAGAGGGTTGCCCTCTTTTGCAAAATCAAGCATACCATACAGTCCTGGAATGCTATCAGATGCTCCTGCACGGGACGGTTTAATTCCAAATTCTTCGCCATTGCCCCGTTTGTACTCGACAATCACGCACTCAAGCAGCACCTGAGGAATAGGAACATCCACAATATCGAGATATTTTTTAACACTCTCAATTTCACTGGTTGTCCCCATTATGAGTATGGCATTGTGCTCTTTAATAATGGTAATATTGGTCTTTGAAATTGACTTAGGGAGTATCTTGGTTATATTCTCCGATTTCAAATGTTTCAGAGAATACATCTCATAGGAGGTGAGAATTTTTCCTGCAGGTGTTTTAGGGTCTTTGGATCCAACTAACAGCGTTCCTTGCTCAGTTATTAAATAGGTATATTTTGAACCTTTCAGAAGCATTGAGATTGCTTCTGCCAGTGGTAGTTTTTTGAGACTTGCATTGATCGACTCTCTGATGTTACCAAAAAAGACTATGTTAATCTCTGATTCAGAAGCGATAGTTTTAAGAACATCTGCAAGATCTGCATTTTCTAGGCTTACCGAGACACTGTCATCAACAACATCAATTTCAAGGCGACTTCCACCTGCATTTGGCAGTCCTCCACTTGGAGCACGTCCTCGTTTGCCCTCTACAGCCCCACCACTCACGATGTAAAAACCATTTCTCTTCCGCACCTTATAATTATGAGCAGTCATAAGCGCTTTAAAACCTTCGAGAGGCAGTTGATTTTTCCAGCTCCCAGTAACTTTCCCTTCGAGGTCCTTACCAGCTAAAATATTGAGGCCCGTCTTTTTAGTAAACGTCTTAATGAATTTTTTAATACTCTGATTCTGAACATCGAGATCCATCTTTTTTCGTTTCATCTTGAGAAGTTCAATAGTCACTTCTGTCGCATTCGAAATGCGATAAATCGACCCTTCCCGAAGCAACTCCAAATTATTCGCACGACAAATTGCCGACAACCCCTCTACTACACCGACATCCTCGAGGTGAATAGAGACTTGAACCGAAACATCATTATCAATAATTATGCTGTATCCATAGGCAATAGAGATAGTCCGAGCAACTTCACGGATATCACTATCAACAAAATCAATAGTCATCACATCAACATCTTCTTGAACAGCTCCTTTCTTTAAAAGAGTTGTGGGGTCATTTTTTGTAATGCCTCTCGAAATAGATTTATTAACCCGTACACTATTCGCAGGAACGGCACTCTTTTTTCTTCCTGACCCATGAGGATATGTTGGCTTACGCACCGAAGAGGTTGATCGTGAAGGAGCTATCGCTCCACCATTTTGACTACGTTTTGCCTGTAACCGTTTACGATAAAGTTTTTGCACCTCTTGAGGTGAAAGAGTCTTAAGCTCCTCTTCAGTAAAAAGTTCACGAACGCCTTGAGAAAAACCCAGGGTACAAGCAAGAGCCAAGCAGATTACAACAACCTTAAAATTTACCATGTAATACTCATTAGTAGAGAGATGTATTTTCAGTGAAAATGTACCAAAAATACCGTCAAATATCACGTAAATGGTTGAATTTTAAGAGGTTATGGCGGGTATTTTACAGCAAATATACACGAGCCCCTCTTAACGAAGAAGGACTCGTTCAATTTCTGAAATAGAGGTGAGGTTTTGTTTCAGTTTACTGAGCCCATCTTCAATCATAGAGTCATAGGATGCTCGTTTTCTAATATCGACCTCACTGGCCGTTTCCGAAATAATGTCCTTAATCTCTTGAGTAATTTCGAGCAATTCAAATACTGCTAATCGTCCACTATACCCTGTGTGATCACATCGTTCGCACCCTACCGCCTGCGGTACTTCTGCCGGAACATTGGGCACTACTGATTTGATATACTCAGAGCTCTCAATCATGGCATAACAGTGAGGGCACAGTTTACGGACAAGTCGTTGTGCAAGTACACACAATACTGAACTTCCAATTAAAAAAGATGGGATATTAAGGTCGACCAAACGAGTTATTGCAGATATAGAATCGTTTGTATGGAGGGTAGAAAGTACCAAGTGCCCCGTTTGCGCTGCTTGAACTGCAATCTGAGCTGTTTCGGTATCACGAATCTCGCCCAGAAGAATCACGTCAGGGTCTTGACGAAGGAGTGACCTGAGCACTGACGAAAATGTGAGCCCCGCCTTTTCATTTACCTGTACCTGATTCGCACCTTTGAGGTGATACTCAATAGGGTCTTCAATAGTGGTAATATTAATTTCTTTATTAATAACATGTTGCAGACCAGCAAATAAGGTCGATGATTTACCAGACCCCGTTGGACCTGTTACAAAAATCATTCCTTGGGGGCGAGTAAAAAAGAACTGTAACCGTTCAAGAACATAGTCGGACATTCCCAAGTTTTCGAGCTGCTTGAGGGTATCCATATACTTGAGAATCCTAAGCACTATCTTCTCACCAAACTTAGTGGGGAGTGAACTGACCCGCATATCGATCTCTTCACCATGATAATTCCATTTAATTCGACCATCCTGAGGAAGCCGTTTCTCTGAAATATCGAGTTCTGCCAAAATTTTTAGACGTGAAATGAGTGCGGCTCTTACCCAACTCGGAAGCTCTAAACTTTTACGGAGCATCCCATCTTTTCTAAACCGTACGACCACTTCATTTTCAAGAGATTCAATATGTATGTCAGTGGCACCCTGCTCGATACCCTGATTAATAAGGTTATTTGCGAGATTGATTACTGGTTGTGATTGACTATGTTTTTTAATTTCATCAATATCACTACTCTCATCGTCAAAATTGATCTCTGCCTCATCAAGATTTTGCAGTAAAGAGTCGTTTGAGGTACTCTTTGATTTTGAGTCAGAAAGAAGGTCATCAATTTCGCTCTCTTCAGTGAGTTTAGGACGAACAATATGACCGGTCTTAAAATAGACCGCAGAAAATAGAAGTTCATCAAACTCATTTATAACGGCAAGGTCAATGAATGAATCCTCAAACTTTAAAGGATAACATTTATGCTCTCTACAAAATTTTAGCCCCAGTGAGGCAACGATACTTTTTTTCTCTTCACTCATACATTCCAAAATACAAATTAATTACTCTATATCCAAATCAAGAGCCTCGATATCGATACGCTCCTGAATTTGATTACGGATAAAAAAACGGGATTCATACTTCCTATTTCGTGGGCCATAGGTAAACCGTACAAAAAGGGTGCGTACTTTATTGAGTTCACTCCCCTCAAGGAGGCCCGACATATCTTCATCTAACTCATCTTGAGTTATTATTCCATCACCATCAGAATCCAGCTCAAAAATCTCTTCTCCATCGTGCTCTTCATCGAGATGTTTACCTTCAACGCCACAAGCGACTTCAGAAAGTGCACTAGGAAACAAAGGGCGATCATCATAAAAAATCATAGTGTCATTCCACGATAGCTTGTGCTGAAGCCCTCGTATATCCCGATAATAGATAACAGCTTCAGAAGCAACAATCACACCCTTACCATAGGCTATTGATTGTTCAACACTGCCCCACCGGCTCTCAATAGCTAAATGATAGTCCTGCGCTTCTTTTTTGCCTTTTGTCACTCCATAGGAACTCGTATACACACCATAGGCTAGGGTCATTAAAATAGAAATGACAACCATTGTTACCATTAACTCTATAATAGTAATACCGCTCTGTACCTTGCGAGAACTATACATTAGTTGTCCCTCACCACTTCAACATTCATGATAAGACGCAAATCACCCTCTTCAATGTAGTCAAGGTCAACATCTTCTAAGGCCTCTTCAAAATCGCTTTCTTCTGGTTCATACCGATAAACCCCATACCGTATCTCTTTGGGCCGCTTATAGAGTCGATCAACATCATCCATCTCCCATGTATAGAGATCTGCCATACTATCTATTGCGACAGTATCAACAACCTGTTGCCGAAGTATCAGTTTGTGAGTCGTATCAACAACCCATAGCGAATCAACCAGCGGTAGATCTGGATTCGCTAACACATACTCTACTCTATTGTGCAGATGAGAAAATGCTATCAACTGACCGTATGAACGGTGCTCCATCACAGCACTATTAACAAATATTACATTAACACCAGCAAGACCAATACTAAGAAGTGCTATTGCTACTAAGACTTCAACGAGAGTGAATCCTTTATTCATCATACTCCTCTTCATCCGTATCAGAGTCTGTATTACCAATGCTCACCGCATCAACTTCACCATCTTTTATCCACTGAGCCATCACAAAGTTACTCTGGTCTCCCTTAAATTTCATGTCTATGGGTTGATAAAAGGTACCAAGGGTGAGGCGATCTATCGTTCCATTTCCAAAACAGTGCATCTGACCATCACAAGACATACTTTTTGCTACAACACTTCCAACCACATCGGTACTGTTCTCAACAAAACCTTTTGCAAAGACAACCCCTGTAACCTGAGCGCCCTGGCTGAGAAAAATATTTCCTGCAGGTTCGGAAATATTTCGACCGTTTGCCGTACTGATGAGCATTCCGTGTGCTGTTGCACCTTCTGTAACATAGAGTGACCCCATGCCCTGACCAGCCTCAACAACAGTACCCGCGGTCATTACAACAGAATTATTTATAACAGCTGCACTATCATTGAGCACTACATCACCCTCAGCCATTACGAGCCCTTGAATATGAGTTGTATCATTCAACTCAATACGCTCTTTTGAATAGAGGGTTACATTTGATCCTCGTACTCCTTCAGAGAGTACAATAGAGCCCGATGCAACCAATGTAATATTCGAAAGATCAATCATGCCTTCTACTGTTGCCGTTCCCTCGACAAAAATATGAGTAACAGTCTGAGGCTTCACCACGCCATCATCACCGACGTCAATGGTAAGATCACCTTCTGGGATGATTATTTTTTTAAGACCTTTAAAGTCCTCCAAACGAGAATAGCTGGTAGGCGAACCAAAAATATCTTCATTGTCACCCAATGCTTCATTAAATGCTCTTTTATAATACATGAGCTTTGAACCAGCATAACCCAACACCCCCTTTGTAATACGACCTACTTTTGTTGCATTGGCTTTATGGTCACCATCTACATTTTTACCCATACTTGCATAAGCGCCTTCGACCGATGATTCTGAATAATCCTGTAACGCTGTATCACCAGTAATGATAAGTGCATGATCAAAGTAAGAACTCAACTCATTTCCATAGTGGATCGTAAGAGATACGGATACTCCTTCATATTCTGCAGTGGTACTATAGCGCAACCACATACCTACAGTATCTGACGCTACTTCGGGTAACACCTCTTTACTACTGACTAAAATACGGTGCATATCAGTGCCAATATTGGCCAGAGAAGTATCAGGAGCATACCCCTTGGTACCGACAACAATACTGTCTCCATCTAAAGTATCTACAACAGGTTTTGCTTCGGAGTCATCGTATTTTTGTAAAACAATGGCACTCTCTGCCATCATCAATGCTTTATACTTGCGATACTTAGGAAGCCAAGGGCTCGCCATAAGAGAACTCTTAAGTAACGAGACACTTAAGATAGTAATGATTGAAATTATAAGAAGTACTGCAGGGATTGCGCTCCCACGCTGATATTCTATCGATAAACTCTGACAACGCTCGAGCGGTTGCATAGTTATTTCAATGAAAGAGTAAAGGTACCAGCGGGCCCTTTAAAGGATGCCGTTGTCCCTGTTATACTCTCTAAGGTAGCGCCTTCAAGGGAATCACCAATTTTTAAGACTGAAACGCGGCCATCACGGTCTGTTACCGTAGCCGCTCTATTTGCAACCATACCAGTAATGGTGTAATCTCGAAGTGCTGATGGTTCAATTGTAGACTTTTCTACTTTATTAGAACGTTTTTTACGACCCTTGCTACCGCCCCTCCCACTAAAGGGATTACGATATTTAGCAACTGCTTTTGTATTTTTATTTTTCAGAGAAGCCACATAGTCAGTCCAAGTGTCAATATCGACCTTTGTATAGACCGGTGCCGTAGCTTTACCAGTTAGTGCATGTAAATTAGGAAAACTCAGCTTTTTTATGGCTAACACTAAACAAATCACAATTATCAGATAACTCAATTTCCTATTCATAACTACTTCTTTAAATACTCAATGTGCATTCCAGAGATGGCATACTTCCCCTTCTTCTTTTTAATTGAGAATCGAGTAACCACCGAGAGTGGTCGCTTCGTCTCTATAGCATAGAGATACCGAATAAAATATCGATAAGATCCTGTCAATGAAAGAGAAACCACATGGTGATTACTCCCTTCTACTGGTTTACTACTTTCTTTGACTTTTTGTACGGTAAGTCCTATTTTTTCTGCAAGCTTTCGAAAGCCCTTTTCAGAATAGCCTGGAACACTATCACCGACAACACGACCATCGAGTAGGGTGTACGCCTCATCCAATATAATGATTTGACTATCGAGTGTGTTAATCTGTTGAGTGAACCACTCTTCAGAGAATGTCTGTGCAGAAAGGGTTGCAATCTCTTTTCTTGTCTGCTCTACATTTTGAAGCATGGGATAAAAAATAAATTGGTACGAGAGAAGGAGCAGTGCAATAGGGAGTACTATTTTTGCGAGAAACCACTGCTCTTCGGCCCAGAATGCTTTTAAATCACTCATTATTTGACCTCCAAAATAACTTGTGCAGAAACGGGCCCTTTAGAAGTCTTCTTTTTACTACCAATTGCGCTCAATACAAATATTTCGCTGGCAGAAACTTTCTCTTCAAACCGCGTTAATGCATCCCATGAAGGAACAAAAAGTTGAAACTTGATCTCTCTTCTATCACCTTGAGTAATCGTTTTTATAGAGCGCACTTTCCCTCTTCTGGGGATCATACGTGACATAGAGTTGAGATACCCGCTCCATGCAATAGGTTGTAGTACTCGTTTTTTTCGATCACTAATTTTTGTCAGCAATTCATTAACTTTTGTTTGTGTCGAATCGAGTCGAGAAACTTGAGCGGTGTAGACCTCTGACTGTTGCAAGAGAATTGCTTTTTCCCCATCAAGACTATTCTGTACAATAATAAGTGCACCACACATCACGCCCACAATGAGTACAATCACTTGTATAGCAGAAATGAGTGTCATACTATTCCGAGAATTAATTGCAGCTCTTTTTTCAGAGTCAGTTTGAATATTGAGTTGACTCGCAAAGTCGGACTGTGCTAATTTTGATAGCCCATCAGTTACCAACTCTTCTACAGTTTTTGCCGCAGGGCGACGTATTTCAACTTCACTGAGTGAAACATCAGGGAGCATATCCTGAAATATATAACATTTCCAAGGACCATGACTTTTGTGGAAGGCGTCATTTTTCAAAAACAGTACGAGACGATCGAGTCGTTGAGAAACATGCTCATCCGAAACATAGGGCTCTTTTACAAAATAAGAGAGCGCACCTCCAGTATAAACCGCTACAAGGAGCGCATTGTCAAATGCAATTGCCACAATGCAATCACCCTCTCCTTCAGCCATAAACTCTTCACCAATACCGACACTAAATAATTCAATCGGTAAGCTTACATCTTGAAACGAGAGTGGAGCACCCTTGTGTTCACTTGCATGAACCACTAGGATTCGATGGTGAGTCCCGGCATTCGAATCGTGTGTCGAAATATAATAGGTTCTAAAAAGGTCAAATGTCTTTTCTGGAAAATTGCTTTTTAGATGATCTTCTATATGATATTCATCGAGAAACTCATTATATGGAGTAATAATTTCACATATGAGATATTCACATCCGTGAACTGCGGTAACAACAGAGTGATAATGGCTTAAAAAAGAGTAGCCTGCCTTCTCTTTTGCTCGAGAAATATGCTTTAACCACCGACTATGTGTCGGTTCGCTGCATAAAGCATCGCTTACATATATGAGAGTATCTTTTGAAAACATATGGTTCCTGAGACAAAAATACAAATAAATGTCCATTTAAGAGTAGATTAATAGCGTCCTTAAATGAGTTATTGCAGGATACTCTTTTATAATTCAACCCTCACTCCTCAAAGATAATAGTATCTTTTGCTCAGTACGCTCAGTAAAGGCTCTTCAGCTCATGTTGTTTAAACGGGCATTTTTCAAGTCCAAGCATAAATCTCCCCCTGAAATGCTCTATGAGAGTGCTCCAGACTGGTCTGACCTTGGTTTTGATGAGACATTTTATCAGGAACGGCCCAGGCGTTTCCTCAATAAAGATGGAAGTTTTAATGTTTTGAAAAAGGGCCGCTCATTTCTCCAGACTCTTCATCTCTACCATTCACTCCTGATTATGAGCTGGACACACTTCTACATCACCATTTTTTCAGTATTTGTAGCTATTAATTTTATTTTTGCCCTCCTCTTTTTTATGTGTGGTACACATGCAATTCATGGAGTCGACTATTCTGGCTCAGCTACAACCCTCCGAGACTGTTTCTTTTTTAGTGTACAGAGTTTTACCACGGTTGGCTATGGACAACTCTTCCCCGAGTCCCTCAATGCGAATATGCTTGCCACCCTCTCTTCATTAGTTGGCTTACTCAGTTTTGCTCTTGCAACAGGGATATTCTATGCCCGATTCTCTCGCCCCGTTACTATGGTTCAATTTAGTACTCACGCTTTGATCTCACCGTATAAAGGTCAGAATGCCTTTATCTTTCGCCTCGCAAATGGAAGAGCGGAGAGTGAGCTCCTCAATGTACGCATTAAAGTGGTCATGACATGGCTTGAAGATGCGGGCGAGCATACCACTCGACGATTTAAAACATTAAAGTTAGTACGAAATCAAGTAGCCTTTATGCCAGCGGTTTGGACAATTATACATCCCGTTAACCAAGAGAGCCCACTGGCAGGAAAAAGTAAAGAACAACTTGAAGCTGCAGATGTGGAGTTTCTCATTACCCTTAATGCTTTTGATGAAACCTTTTCTCAAACAGTCTATAAACGTTCATCCTACAAATGGTATGAGATAATGTGGAATAGTAATTTCACTGATATGATATCAAGTACCCCAAATGGCCTTGTAGAAGTTGACCTCAGTAAGATTGACCAATGGGAAGTCATATGATTAAGGCTGTCATTTACGACTGGGGTGGTGTTATCTGTGTCAATCCTGCACCACAGTTTCTCACTGCTTGCAGTACTGCACTCGGTGTAGAAGAAGCACGCTTACAACCACTTCTTACACACTATATTGACCCTTTTCAAAAAGGTGAAATCACCGAAGAAGCCCTTTGGAAAAGCATCTGTTCTGAACTCCATATTAAAAACTACGATTGGACGCAACCTCTCTGGCGGCCAGCTTTTGAAAGCTTTTATACCCCACAACAACAGGTTATTGACTCTGCCAAAACATTAAAATCTCTCGGATACAAAATAGGCTTTCTCAGTAATACTGAAGTTCCCGCCATGGAACTCCATCTCTCACTCGGTTATGATTTTTTTGACGCTCGAGTATTTTCATGTGTTGAAGGGATCATAAAACCCCTAGGCGACATTTACTCTCTGATTGCAGAGCGACTAGGACTCTCTTCTGAAGAGTGTATTATGATTGATGACAAATCAGAAAACATTGTAGGTGCCCAAGCTGCTGGTATGAGCGGTATACTGTTTTCCAGTGAGTCACAGTATCTTAGCGAGATTGCGTCACTGCTTAATCTCACTCTATAATTACTGTAACACCTTATTGATACTTGTAAAGAACGATTAGAAGTTGGTACACTTCTGTGCTTGATAGAATTTACCACCTTTAATTTTTAAGATAGTTCTTCCATCATTGTACCCTTTTTCGGAGTTAAACTTCATATTGCCATAGACCCCTTTAACGGTCTTTGCACTGCGTAGTTTATTGACTACATTTTCGCCACCTTTTTGAATACCCCACAGTATAAACCGAGTTGCATTATAGGTCAGGCCAGATACTCTATCTTTATCGGGATTAACACCCCATCTTTTTAAATACATATTTTTGAATTTTTCCCATTCTCTATTTTTACCGTGATCAACTAATGAGGTAGAGAAGTGGGTATTTTCCACATACTGTTTACCCTTCTTTAGAGTAGTCTTACTATACCATCCAGATGATCCCAAAAGGTCAGCATCTACCTTATTAAAATAAGCTTGACTCGCAAGAACCGCCGCATCTTCTGGATCACTTGCCGCAATAAAGAGGGCATCAAATGATATGGTAGAGTCGAGTAACCATTTTTTGTTTTCATCTTCATCAAATTCACTCGTATCCCGTGCACCAGAGATGAAATCTCTTTTTCTATCGAGATTAAACTTTTTAAGGCGAAGTACATCATAATGTGAGCGATAGTCTGCAAGACCCTCTTCATAATACTCTTCAAAAAGTACCGTACCACCAAACTTCTCAACAACCTTTTTAAAATTTTCTGCCATAATAGAACCATAGTCAGTATCAGGAACAAGGAGCGCATACTCTTTGTGCTTTTGACAATTAACGCTAAAGCGAGCAATAGATTGCGCAAGATAACTAGGCGAAGTGTTTATTTGAAATACATTTTTACCGAGGCCCGCAATACCAGCATCAGTGGCTGTTGGAGTAATCATTGGAACATGCGGGTACTTTTGACTCAACCACGCCCCCAGTGCTGCTGCGGTTGGGCTCATAACCGGCCCAATAATCCCTGCAATATTATCTTCGAGCATCACCTGTGAAACTTTTCCAATTGCCTCTGCCGGATGCGCTTTCGTATCTAATACGCGATAGGACAATTCATCATCTGGATATCGTTCGTTGTGTTTCTCAATTGCCAGAATAGCACCTTGCACAACAAACTGCCCCAATGCAGCATAATCACCACTGAGTGGAGTAACAATAATGATAGACTCTATGCCAGCACCCTTAGAGAGAAGCACATTACGTTTTTCTCTCGCTTTTGCAACCAGACTATGCCCTGGAAACTGTTGGATAATACGTTGTAGATAATTACGAGCCAATGTATACTTCTTTTTACTCTCATATATTTGAGCAAGTTGGAATACCATTGTCCCCACAATCTCATTATCAACAGGATTACTATTAACCAGTTTAAGAAGTTCCTCTTCGTGGAGTACCTGTGTCTTTAAAAGTTGCTCCATAAGAGTGCGTGCTTCTTTATAGAGGTACTGCCCCTCTTCCAAAAACAATATGCGCATTGCTTTCGATGCCCCTTGATAAAAGAGTCCATCTTGAATATCAATTTTTGATTGCAGAAGACTCATTCGATGAGTATATCGACTATCAGGGTAATAGGTAATAAAATTATCAATAGCCTCTTTTGCCAACGCAATACTATCGATTCTTACATAGACTTCAGAAAGAAGTACCAGTGCCTCTTCACCCTCTTTCGTATCCCAGTTGCTTTTTAACGCGCGCTTAAGTGGAGTAATAGCCTCTTCAAAAGCACCTTGCTGAATGTGTTGTTTCCCTTCAATTAACCGTTGTTCATTTTTGGCATAGGTAGTCGAAAGGGTAATACATACCATTAAAAGAAGTAACTGTTTCATCTGATATCCTGCTTAGTGTGCTTTCTTAGGAGTTGCGGTATATTTCTCAATACCTCAAATAAATATACCTAAATATGAAAAATTTGTAATTTCCGGACTAATCTAGTGTGGGAATAGAGCAATTCTTTACGATACTACTCCCCCTTGACCTTTGACCACAGACTCTTCTGAAAACCTTCTATCGCCTCGACTCTCAGTACTAACATGCACCCCATAAAGAGTATGAGCAGACCAATGCCGCCACCAATGGTTTTAACGGCAAGTAAGAGCTTTCCTGATTGACTGGAAAAAGCAAAATCATAATAAAAGGAACCGAGAATATACAGCCCAATTGCAGGCACCACTACTTTAAGGAGGGTTACCGCTGAGGACCAATAGACTCTATCGGGGTAGATAATGAGCCATGTCACAATGAGGACAACAAATTGAGCTACCGACAGTAACGCTGAAATCAGAGGAATTTTTATAATTCCCAATGAATCAGGCACTATTGAATAGAGCGGAAGTGAGGCAAAAAAGAGCCCTAATGTAATAAATGAGGGAAGCCATGTTCGTTTATCTGCATAAAAGGGGCGCACTACCAAGAGTTGCGCCGACATTGGTACTGCCGCAATAAGATAATACCGCAAGGCCTTTGCAGTCTCTTCTACTTCATTAAATCGACCATAATGATAGACCAGCTCTATCACTGGATCTGCAAACAGGTAAAGAATAACTACTGAGGGAATAAGTAACGCAAATACTTTATCAAGAGTCCTTGCTGCAAGTTGGTTCACTGCGCAATAATTAGATTCACTACAGAGATGCGCCATATGGGGATAAGAGGCCACACTGATTGCCATACCAAAGACCCCGACAATGACCATTGCTATGCGGAGTGCATACCCTAGGATTGCTACACTATTAGAATTATCCATGCCAAAGTAGCGATAAACAAATTCATTTGAAAAGGTCATTCCTGCAGCGACAATAAATGGAAGAGACAGGAGGATATACTGTTTAACAATAGGGTCCCGCAACGATATTCGCATTGTTAATACAATACCTGATTTTCTCGCTCCAAAAAACTGCAACAGACCACTTCCGAGTGCTGCTCCTACGAGCACTCCCCAACAAAAGCCCTCAAGACCATTACCACCCAGGCTAAAAAGACCACCAATAATTATTGAACTATTATAAATCAGCGGTGCAAGGGCAGGGAGTGCGTATGAGTACTGGGCATGTTGAACACCTATAAAGAGGCCCCCGGCGACAAAGAAGAGTTGTCCAAAAATGATAATTTTCGTATAGGTCACTGCCAGAGCAAGTGTTTCGGCAGGCATTGGTTTATCACTCAAATAAGGGAGTAATTGATCGGCATAGATCCAACAGAGAGTTGAAAACACCAACATAATTCCACTAATAATAAAGAAAATATTTGAAAATGTTTGAGATGCCTCTTTCTGTTTGCCTTCTTTAAAAAGCGGCAAAATAAGTGGCACTAGGGTAATGGAGAGATAGCCACTTGCTAAAAAGTGATTTAAAAGATCAGGAAGGAGAAATGCAAAATTGTATGCATCTACTTCCGATGATGCACCGCCCACATAAGCGAGTAACCAGTTCCGTACGAGTCCGAGTACCCTACTCAATAAAATTGAGAGAGTAATAATTGCCGTACCTTTTGCAATACTTGTTGGTTTAGGGCTCATAGCCTACAGTAATACCTTTGAGGTAGTAAACCCAGCGATAAGAATTGCTATCATTGATGCTACTACTGCTGCTTTTGTCGCTTTACCAACTCCCACCGCCCCATTTGTTGCAGTATACCCAAAATAACAGCCAAAACTTGCGATAAAGAAGCCAAATATGAGACTTTTGGTCAGTCCCACAGCAAGATCGCCATTGGTATAAAAAAGACGTACCCCGTAAAAAAACATATCGAAGCTTATCCCTTTAAAATGAGAAACAGCATATCCACCTAAAATTGCAATGAATGAGGAGAGAACAGTTAAGACCGGAAGCATGATCAACGTAGCAACTAGTCGCGGTGCAAGAAGAAAGCGGAATGGATTAAGCGCCAAACAATGCATTGCATCGAGTTGTTCAGTTACTGCCATAGTGCCTATTTCTGCACACATAGCCGCACCAATGCGTCCGGCAAGTACCATACCAGTGAGCATAGGCCCGAGCTCAAGCATAACTGACTTACCTACCGCCATTCCCACATAAGTCAGAGGAATCATATCGGCAAATTGATAAGCCATCTGCCATGCAGTGACCGCACCCGTGAAGACAGAAGTAGTCAATACGAGGGGGATGGAAGTGATACCTATTGCGTACATCTGTTCTACCGTTAGGTGAAAATTGAAAATCACCATATGTACATTCATTAACAGGTTTTTTATAAATGAAAAGTAACTATACAGACGACCAAGGAGCCCTCTGACATTTGAGCCAAGCATGATAGCCAGCTCATCAAGTATAAATGGTTTTGCTTCTTGCACTACAGTACCCATCCTCTATCTACGAAACAATGTAGCAATGTCCATTTTAGTTGCATAGGGATCATTTTGCACCATCTTTTAAAACCGGACGAATTATCCCGTATAAAATGATAATAATCCCCCCTATTTTAAGCACACCAACAGGCTCCCCAAATGCAGTAAAACCAGCAATAACCGGAAGAACCATACCCAGAGCCGCGGAATAGGCCACAAGAATCGTCGCACGCCCATGCGCAAAACCAAACTGAAACAAAATGAATGCAGCCACAAAAAACAGGCCATGAAGCCACAGATAATATTGCGAGATCAATGTCATTAAATAGGATACAATAGTATCGAGGGAATCGATAGTCATAGCATCAAAACCAGATGCAGGAACAACATAGGAAGAGGCCTTTAGTGTAATTGCCGCAAGACCAAAAGCAAAACCCGATACAAGGGCATAGCGAAGCTCCTTGTTTTTTAAAGAAAAAAGTGTTCCCATCGTTACCACAAGAACCGCAATAAGAACATTTGTCGCACCCTCATCAAACGAAGCTGCCGATGAATCCGAAACAATACCAAGGATCAGCACCCCTGCAATGACCAAAGCTGTTGCTTCGAGTGCAGAGCGATCGAGCCGCTCTTTTAAGAAAAGAAAGGCTAAAAAACCAGTCACGATTGGGTTTAATGACATAACTGGTTGCACAAGGGTAATACCCCAATGAGGATTGACCAGCGCATAATTATAAAGCATAGTGCCTGCAGCGCCACATGAAACACCCAACAGCCAAAAGGGGCTTTTCAGAAGAGCAATTACAGGATGAGATAAAGCCTTGTGAGCCTCTTGCCTTATCTGATGCCCTTTTTTCTGTAATATATTTCCAAAACCGAGAAGGAGCACCGCACCAAGCGCGACCACAAAGGCCATTATCGATTACCCCAGATCATTTGATAGGTCCAGTAATTACCCATCACCTTCTTAAGGTAATCGCGTGTCTCCCAATAAGAGATCTCTTCTACAAACATTTCAGTATCAAGATGACCATTATTCTTTTTCCACCGTTTTGTTGGCCGAGGACCTGCATTATAATTGGAGAGTACGAGATATTCATTATCCCACCGTTTCATAAGATCTCCAATGTAACGAATCCCCAGACGAATCGCGAGATAGGGATTAAAGAGTCGTTCAGGGTCAAAATCTACAATATTCTCTCTACGCGCAAGCTCTTTACCTGTCGCGGGCATAATTTGCATAAGGCCATGAGCCCCGGCAAATGATTCAATATCACTATCAAAGATTGACTCTTGCCGCATCAACGCCAACACAAAATAGGGCTCTACCTCCATTTTCTTTGCATGATACGTTACCTTATCAAAATAGGGTCTCAGATAGAGTAACTCCATAAGAGGACGTGGTGAACTCATAAGTTCTCGGCGGTCTAAACGCCACGCCATCTGTCTCGATATTCTATAAGACTGGGCAATATTGCCATAACGCAAGAAAAGTTTAGAAAATTGATACATAAAGTCGAGACGGCCAACTTTTGATTTATAGATACGCTTATAGCGGAGTTCTGCTTCATCCCAACAACCGAGAGCAAGTAAGGTCTCTACTTGAAGGAGTTGGGTGGGGTCAATAACTGTTTTTTTGTTTTGCTGATTTTGCAACCACGCGATAGTCTCCTCTTCAGTATACTCCAAAAGAGAAATTGACGGTATAGAGTCTTCTATCATGAGGGAATCATTAATGAGATAGTGCCGCGCTCTATGGGCATAAAACCCTACAGGATAATCTTTAATGGTTTTTAAAAACCAGTTCTGAGCCTCACGCCTTTTGTTGAGTTTTAAATATGCTTTCCCAAGATAGAAGCGAGATGCAGCTGCGGGCCACAACAGGTCATGATTTTTAATAACTTTTTTAAACTGTTTAATTGCCGATTTCAATCGACCCCTCTTAAACTCCACATACCCTTTTCTAAAACCGATCCATTTGCCTCTTTTAGTATCATATTTTGATGGAGGGAACTGGTTATAGGCTTTGATAGCTTGTGCGAGTTTATTATCCTGTTCAAGTTCAAATCCCTTCGTCCACTTAATTTCCAAGGCTTTAGTATGCTTAGGAAATCGTTTAGAAAACTGAGTATACCAATAGTTAGCGCTCTTTTTCTGATCAAGAGACCTATAAGAACGTGCTAAATTAAGATAGTCATTTGCTGTAGCCTGTTTTCGTGCTTTTTTAACAAGCCATTTATAGAGAGTAATTGCCTTAGAATATTGAGAAGTCTTTCTATAACTAAACGCAAGTTTTCTATTAAACGATACCTTCGTTGCCCACTTGGGCTTGCGCTTAAGCAATGTTTTTAGATGAGCAATCGCTACGGTGTAATTTCTGAGTTTAAACTCAGTTTCTGCGAGAGTACTTTGTAAATAAAAATTATCACTCTTGCTTTTATAACCATCAGTCATTGCACTGTAGGCCCACTTGAGCAATGATTGATTATCAGTTCCCTTGAGAATCACATAACAGAGTGAGTCTCCTGTAGCCTCAAACCCCTGAGCGAAAGCGATATGTACTTCTTCCTTCAAAAGAAGATATTTATTATACGCACGCTTTGGATCAAGACCCTGAATAATAGTGATGAGTGAATCTTTTTGTATGAGAAAATCTTCGTACTCAGCAAGAGTATCATTGCTCCAGAAATGTTCACTACTTATTGTTGATGCTAGAAACGTTGCAGTCTTTGAGAGTTCATCCACTACCTTATTTTTTAACTCAGTTGAAGAAAACTGGTGATAATAGTTTTTGAGCACAGTAAAGGCCATCCGATATTCTCTGAGTGCAAAGTAAGAACGATACAGATAAAGAATCGCCAACTCTCTATAGGCCTCACTATACACAATGCTTCTCTCGAAATGGGTTAATGCCTCACGATACTGCTGTATTCGAAACTTGCGCATCCCTGTAATAAACATTTCTGCAAGTGGATCAATTTTGGCAAGTTCATTGAGTGATTGAGTATCGACCTGTGCATGCCAATAACTCTTCTTAAAAGCATCAGCCGAGAGGAGGAGGGTATCAACAACAACCGGTTGTACTACCATATTTTTTTCAGCGGAACTTACAGAACTATTTTGAGGGGCCGTTACTGACTCGATAACGTTATCCGTTGTCGAATCGGGAGATGCAACAAAGCTTTCACCAACAGGAATCCCTGTTGTTGCAAAGGCATACGCCATTAATAGAAATACTACAATCCCCATTCGGACCATTAAGAGTTCTCCACCTTTATTATATTTCGACAGTTGTAACTATTCCTAACTGAGAAAACTTCTCTGCCAACTCTTCGTACAGTGTCGAGTGTATCTCATCTGCAGTACAGAGTTGCAACACTCTATTTGCAAGTTCGAGTGAATCTGAATATGATATTGACCGTACCACTTTTTTACACTCAAGAATTGCATTTGCAGTCATAGAGAGTTCATCTACTCCCATTCCCAATAATAGCGGAACAGCATAAGGGTCTGATGCCATCTCGCCACACACCGAAACCGTAATACCATTTTTATGACACGCATTAACCACTTTACGAATCATTCGTACTACTGATGGGTGAAAGGCATCGTATAAAAATTTTATCTTCTCGTTAGACCGATCTACTGCAAGGGTAAATTGGATCAAATCATTGGTGCCAATACTGACAAAATCAACTTCTAGTGACAATTCATGAATCAACTCAACTGCAGAAGGTATCTCTACCATAGTACCCACAGGAATTGATTCGTTAAAAGGGGTCCCAGCGTCTCTCAGCTCCTGACGAGCCTCTTCAAGAAGGCGTTTTGCCTCACGAAGCTCTTTGAGCCCCGAGATCATCGGAAACATAATTTTTAAATTACCAAACTTACTTGAGCGCAGTAAGGCGCGAAGCTGAATTTTGAAAAACTCTGGTTGATCAAGGCAGACCCGAATTGAACGCCAACCCATTACTGGATTATCTTCATCAGTAAGGTTGAGATCTTGAACCAGTTTATCACCACCAGAATCAAGTGTCCGGATAGTAACCGGTTTAGGACTCATATTTTCAAGGAGATGTTTATAAGCATAGAATTGATCATCTTCACTTGGGTTAGGCTGATCAAAATAGAGGAACTCAGATCGAAAGAGACCTACTCCATTAGCTCCATACTCCTGTACATCATGAGCATCAATAGGCTGAACTACATTAGCATAGAGATTAATATACTTGCCATCAGAAGTGATAGGATCAAGCCCTGCCTCTTTATGAAGATCTTCATCGTGCTTTTTAAGTTTGTTCTTGCGCTCTGTATAGGTCTCAATATCATTGTCATCAGGATTGATAATAACCAATCCCCGAACACCATCAACGATAACATAGTCACCGTTACGCACCATGAAGGATAAATTTTTAAGTCCCGACACAGCAGGGAGCTGCATAGAGCGAGCTAAAATTGCAACATGAGAGTTTTTACCCCCGATATCGGTAGAAAACCCCAGAGTAAAATCACGATTTAGGTGGGTAAGTTGTGAGGGTGTAAGCTCATGACTCACAACAATAGCCTCTTGATTGATTACCGAAATATCCGAATCATCATCAAGACTACCAAAATTACTTAAAACCCTATTAAAAACATCGCGCAAATCACTCACTTTCTCTTTAGCAATCTCGCTCTCTTTTTGCTCAAACATACCTATGAGAGTTTGCATATACGTTTGATAGGCAAACTCTGCATTCTTTTTCTCTGATCTGATGATGCTTATCACATTATCGATAAGGGTACTATCTTGGAGAATCATAATATGCGTAGAGAAAATCCGCGACTCTTCTGCCCCGAGGGTCTGAGTAATCTGAGCTTTAAGAGTTGTTAATTCTTTTATGGACTTTGCAACAGCATATTTAAATGTAGAGATTTCGAATGCAACGTCTCCAATTTCAATGGTACGTTCTTCAACAGTTGAAACTTTCGTTTTCAATAGATGAACCGGCCCCATGGTAATCCCAGGAGATGCTGCTACTCCGTAGAGTAACACTCGCTTTCTTTTTTTAAATACCTTACTCATCTTCGTTAAACTTGTCCTTAAATATTTTTTGCAAATTGGCGAAAGTCTCTTCTTGATTTTCCCCATCGAGTTCTACGTCTATTACTGCACCAGGTTCAATTGCAAGCATCATAATATTAAGAATACTTTTCGCATTTACTCTGGTGTTATTATAGTTAAAAAAGACTTCTCCAATTGATCGTGAAGTCACATCAACAATCATTGAGGCTGGGCGGGCATGTATACCCAATTTATTCTGTACAATTAAGGTCTCTTTCATCATATAGTATTGTTTCTTTTAAAAAATGTCAACGTTTACATCGAGCCCATCATCTATGATCACATTAAAGAGTGAGTCAGTGGAGATGAGGGTTGTATTTAATTTATTATAAAAGGCAGTATCATTGAGCATCGCTCCTACAGTATTATCAGTAGCTTGCAGCTTTCCTGATAGTGCTAACAAGCGATTAGTCAAGGAGTCAACCTTGGTCAAGAGGACTTTTGTTTTCGTCGTACTCTCGGTGGTCTGTGTAAGGAGCGTTTCAAGACTCCCCATGTTATTATCTAAAAATTGGTTTACTTTTACCGACGCTCGCTTTAGATTGCCCAAACTACTCTGAAGTACCGGATCAGTATCATCAATCATTACCTCAAGTCTATCTTCGAGTCGCTCAGCCTTAGCAAAAATCGATTTGAAACTCTCTTTAAATCGATCATTTGCAACTGTCGAATCAAGGACCTCTTTAACCACTTTCAGAAGTACTGCGGTTGAATCAAATACCACTCCAGCATACCCCATAACTTCTGCAATACCCGCATCAAATTGCCCTTCAATTTGAGCTCCTTTTTCGAGGTACTCTGGTGAATCACCCAGGCTAATCACCACCTGACGTTCTCCCATAAGGCCAATATTACGTACTCTAAAATCTGAATTATCAGGGATGCGAATGCTGTCAACCACATCGAGGGTTACCAGTACTTTTCTACTCGCTTGATGGAGTGCAATATGTGAAACCTTTCCACTTTTTACCCCATTAACTTTTATGGGGTCACCAGGCTGCAATGTACTCACCTGTTCAAACATTACGAAATACTGTACTTTGGTCTCTCGAGGATCTTGCTCATCGAGAAACATTATTCCGAAAACCAGAATAATCAGTGCAACAATAAGCACCAAACCAACTACAAAATATTTACTCTTATCACTTGTTTTCATAGATTACTCTCAAACAACCAACACAACGTCAGCCCATACCCTAAATGTAATTCAAAAATCGACATTAATTGTCAATTCTTGCGCTAAAATCACATCTTTCACCTTAAAAGCACTTACTTTGAGGCTCTCAATGTTTTTGCGAAAACGGGGGTCATACAATGCTTTGCCAAGGCTATTCTGCTGTGTCACTGTCTTGTTTTTCTCTTGTTCTACCAGATCCGAAAGACTCCCTAGCTTTTCTAAAAGAAGCTCGCTATTCTGTAATATCTGATTTATATCTTCTGAGACTATTTCATGATCAAATTGTGCAATCTGAACCTCTATAGAGTTCAGCCCATACTCTATAGACTCAATAGTCGAGACTATTGTGAGCTCACTTTTCTGAGCAACATGGCTCCCACGGTCAATTAATTGTTGCGCCTTATACTTTAATCGCCCTAAGCTCTGCTTTGATTCATCACTAAACACAACTGAATCTAAGGTAACCGTGAGTGTCTTAATCACCTCCTGTGTTTGACCAATCAGATGTTTAGCCTGACGGGCAAGGCCCGAAGTTCCTTTGTCACTACTCGCATAAATTGTACTTCCAGGAGCATAAACTTCTTTACTTTCGCCAAGAAGCACCGCAAGTACTCGTTTTCCAAGGAGCCCATTATTCCGAATGAAAATCTTTGAATCTATGGGAATAACAATGCGCTCATCGATAACGGCATGAACCTGTATGTATTCTCCTGCCTGCTCAAAGTCAATGACCGCCCCTTTAGCCAAACCATTGACGGTTACATCACTTCCCTTTGATAATGTGTGTATTTCAGTACTCAAAATTGAGTACTCTGTCTGTCCAAATCGCGGGGAATTGGGATGGTACATAAGATAGAGAAATCCAGAAATGAATAGGAGCGTCGCAACACCCACATAAAATATGGTGTCATTCCTACTCATAAAAGTCTGTGCTATTCTCGTGGTCTATCGCCATATCATTATATGCATTGCTTTTTTTGGCTGCAATGATATCGATAAGCTTATTATTAAATTCTGCGGCTGAATCTATGCCATTCATCTTCATCAACATATTCATGGCAATCACTTCTGATATGACCGTCATATTTTTACCCGGAGTTATGGGTATTTGCACGGTATTTACTGGAATACCCATAATTTGCCGTGTCGCATCACCCAACCCTGTCCGTTCATAGCTTGTTTCAGCATTCCAGAGTTGTAGATCAACGATAATCTCTACCTTTTTCACCTTACGAACTGCGTGAATACCAAACATCGATTTTATATCGATGATCCCCACTCCGCGAATCTCCATATGGTGATCAATAATATTACTGCTTTTACCAATAATTGAATCGCCAATTCGAGTCAAGCGCACCGCATCATCAGCAACAAGTCTATGACCCCGTTCAACCAAATCAAGGGCACACTCACTTTTCCCAATATTACTTTGGCCAACATAGAGCATTCCTACCCCATATACATCTACCAGAGATGCGTGCACATTCACATATGGCGCAAACCAATTCTCTAATATTTTTTGGAGTGACCTGATAAGAGTAATCGATGGTTTTTGACAACTCATTATAGGAATTTTAAGTTCGGAACACATCTCGACAAGTTCAACATGCGCCGGTAGGTCATGGGTCACGATCCATAGCGGTGATGGATACTTTTTGAGACGATCAAAAATTTCCATGCGCCGATCTTTTCCTACAGACTCCAAATAGGACCATTCTGTAGTGCCAATAAGCTGAACTCGTT
This sequence comes from Fibrobacterales bacterium, assembly GCA_051532035.1. GTDB lineage: Bacteria > Fibrobacterota > Fibrobacteria > Fibrobacterales > JAOPTW01 > JAOPTW01. Next base: position 74,340 of record JAOPTW010000006.1, read on the forward strand.
GATGAGTATAGACATCAAGAAAACCGGCCAGGGCCATCCCCGGGCGGTTAATATAGGGCTCAGTAATCTTAGAATCAAGAGTCTCAGCCCCATTTAATAATTGTAATTTGAATTCCTCTTGATAGCGCGTATAAAAATCTCGAACGAGATATTTTCGTTTACACACTACCTCGAGGTTATCAAGAGCATTTTGTTTCAATGGTTGACTTAACCCTCCACCATATCTGCAGTTGGATTCGCTTTATGTGATTTTAAAAGCTCATTCTCTTTTTTTAGTTGGCGTTGCATCCGTTCGAGTACTTTTTCGACAGCTTTCCCCATATTCTCTTCTTCCGCTTTAGCCACAACTGTTTTATTAAGGATATTTACCGTGATCTCAGCCGAACGTGAACTTTTATGTTGCTCAAGGATAACATGAGCATCGATAATATTGTTGTAAAACTGAGACAGAGCCTGAACATCTGCGGTCATATTATCTTGCAGTTCTTGAGAAGCGTGAAAATGTCTGGCTGTAAATTGAACGTTCATAGGTATTCTCCATTGTTATGTGAATGAGACCTCGTTTAAGTCATTAAGATTATGCAACTTAACACCACCTCATAGTACTAGTATACATTAGTTTTAAACTTTAAAAAAGTACTATTTTAATTTTTTTCCATCTTTAGAAACGTTTTGACAGTCACGGTATAAAGATCATACTTTTAAGGATGTATTCTCACAAAATGGTCAAATTATTGATTAAAGGGTCTCCCAAGGACTTAATCAACCAACAACACCCACCCTGTTTAAAACTTTTTGCGCATGCGAGCAGGCAAAATATTGAGCTGTTCTCGATATTTTGCAACCGTTCTTCGGGCAACTTCTATACCCTTCACTTTAAGGGCTTCGACAATTTTCTGATCACTCAAAGGTTTTTTAGGATCTTCATTTTCAATGGTGTCCTTGATCGACCCTTTGGTCCGTTCTGCAGAGACCTCCGACCCATCTTTCTGGGTCACACTCGATGTAAAAAACTTTTTTAGTTCAAATATCCCCATGTCGGTCTGTACATATTTACCGTTTGTCACTCGGTTTACAGTTGAGATATGCATCTCAATTTTATCAGCGATATCTTGAAGGATAAGAGGCTTAAGAAATGATGGCCCTTTAAAAAAGAACTCGTGTTGCACCTCGACAATTGCCTGAGTCACTTTGAGAATAGTCGACTTTCTTTGGTCAATACTCCGCATGAGCCAATTTGCAGAATTGAGCTTCTGCTTTACAAACTGCTTCTCTTCCCCTTTAAGCTTGCTGCCCTTTTGAAGAATAGAGCTATAAGCTTTAGAAATACGCAAATTTGGTACGCTTTTATCATTGAGGTATACCATCAATTTCCCCTCAACATTTTCTACAGCTACATCGGGAATTACTGTTGCACTCCCACCATCGCCAATTGCTTGCCCAGGCTTTGGATTGAGTCGTGCAATATCACCGAGAGCTTTTTGAATCTCTGACGTCGAGGTATCATATTTTTTCGCAAGATTAGAGACCTGCAATTTTTGCAGCATCCCATAACTCTCTTCGATAATTTTTATACTGAATATCGAATCAAAAACTTCTTTACGCGCCTGAAGTAACAAACACTCCTGTACTGAGGTTGCCCCAACTCCTGTCGGAGTGAAAGATTGCAATACATGAAATGCTTCACGCACATCATTGCTCACCTCAAATAAACTCTTCTCACCACTAATAACCGACTCTATCTCACCATAAGAGATGTTACTCGGAGCAGGTATATCTTCGCCAAGCTCACGGATGAGTAACCCATCTGCATTAAGACTATATATCAGATATTCAACCAAGTCGGTCAATTCTGTAGATAGCTTACGATCTTCGAGCTGTCCCATCAGATAGTCTTCAAGGTTTTCCGAATAGACAATAGGACGTTCATACTGTTCATTTGGGTCGGGGCGTGAGTCCATAGACTGCATGCCATAATCAAAGCCATCGTTCAGATATTCATCCCAATCGATCTCTTCTTTGGCCTCTTGAATCTCTTCAAGCTCACTCTCTTTAGTCTCGGTAGCCTCTTCTTTTACATCCTCGACTTCACTTTCAATTTCAAGTATAGGGTTTACTTCCAACTCTTGTTGTACCATGAGTTCTAACTCTTGAGAGGTCACCTGAAGTAACTTCAAAGATTGAATCATCTGGGGCGAGAGTTTCTGCTCCAGTTTTGCACTTATATTAAGTTGTAATCCTAAATCCATAGTTCTCTCTTATAAACTAAATGATTGGCCAAGATAAATTCGCTTAGCATCTTCATCATTAGCAAGATGATCTGCAGTACCTTCAATAAGCACTCGCCCTTGAAACATTATATAAGCTCTATCTGTAATAGCCAATGTCTCTCTCACACTGTGATCAGTTATGAGAATACCCATGTTGTCATTTTTTAATTTTGAAATAATAGACTGAATATCTTCAACCGCAATAGGATCAATACCTGCAAAGGGCTCATCCAACAATAAAAAATCGGGTTCCGATGCAAGAGCTCGTGCAATTTCGAGACGACGGCGCTCACCACCAGAGAGAGAGTAGGCTTTACTCTTTCGTAATCGAGTGATTTTAAAATCTTCGAGTAAAAACTCGAGACGCTCTTTACGCTCTTTTTTATTCTTCTTCATAGTTTGGAGAATAGCCATGATATTATCTTCTACGGAGAGCTTTCGAAAGATTGATGCTTCTTGTGGAAGATAGCCAAGCCCCAAACGAGCCCGCTTATACATTGGAATTTTGGTGACATCGTGATCATCAAGATACACCACGCCGCCTGACGGTTTAACCATTCCTGCCATCATATAAAAACTCGTTGTCTTACCGGCACCATTAGGCCCCAGTAACCCCACAACTTCACCTTGGGTAACTCGAATAGAGACCCCATCCACCACCTTACGATCACCATACACTTTTATGAGGTGCTCTGTGCGAATTGTTCTTCCTAAATTCTCTACCATATATTCCAACTTTATATCAGGCAGCAATGAACTGCCCTACTTAACTATTGAGTCCTTTGCCTCTAACTCCGTACCAAGAGGTACTGGCGAAACCGCACTCTCTTTTTTCTCACCTGAGTAAATTCCTTGAGACACATTACCTTTTAAAGTAAAACCACTTATTGCTCGGTTTTTAAAGTTAAGCCAGATCGTGTCACCCACGGCATCATTCTTACCTTCAAATTTCCCTTTCTCACTAAAATAGTGATAGAGAGTGCTCGCCTGTTCCCAAATTTTTATGGTATCAAGCATTCCTCGTTTCATAATCATCTTGAGAGCATTGCCCTTCATTTTATTAATATATTCGGGACGATCGTCTCTATAATTTTTACTCTCAGCACTCCCGATAACCTCAAGATTACTAATGTACGAATTTTCAAATTCAACAATAAGTGAATCTCCCACAATTTCAGAGATATCATAAGAACCACTCACACTTTTATCTCTCTTTAATCCCTTGGCTCCCTGAACTACCTCTATCCGTCGAATGGTATCCTTGTCCATAAAAATTCTCATAAGAGAACCTTCAATCTCAAACTGTTCAATTATCGCCTTTGGAGAACCTTTCAACGTAAGTTCACCCTTCTCAATATTATAAATTGCGGTATCACATGAAATAGACATCTTCTCTTGGGTAACGGTCACCCCATGTATTGCATGAGCCACTTGGAGAGAATCATTAAATTCAAGTAATTCGGCTTTAATCTCTAGAGTATCATCTTTACCCTCATCACCCGGTAACAGGCGGCGAATCATTGGATTTATTCTTACTTGAGTAAGCTTTTTATCTTGATAATAGTCAAGCTCACCTCCATAGAGAAACAGTGATGATGCCGAATCTCGTGCAACAACATTTCCTTTTGCATTTACTCTATTATCGGCCTTTTGGTAAAAGCCACTTTTCGCCGTGAGTTGCCCTTTAGGGTGACGAAATCGAAACCCTCCATCACAGTAGAGAGCATCTTTCTTACTATCCCAAGTTGCAGATTCAGTATAAAACCGAGCATCTCCTCGTTTAAATCTAATGCCTCCCTCTAGAAGATAACTTCCAGAACTACCAGAACCTCGAAAGTTATCTGCATGTTCCATAATAAGGGGTTCTACTGCAAAACCTATTTCGCAGACTATAAAGAGAACCAAAAAAGAGAGTGTGTACCAATTCACGTGTTTCATACGCTTAAAATAAAAATTTCCTATGGAAAATACCTCAATTCACTATTAATTGGTATGAATTTTGCTTTATTTCATAAAATTCGATCTGATTTTTGGATTATTTCGCTGAAGGTGGAAGAGTATCACTCCCTTCTACCGCCTCTAAGCCATCGTCTACATTCTGTAATATTGCAGTAACCCCCGATAGAATGCGCCAATCTTTTAAATCGACATCAGAGATAAATCCCGTACCAGTGAGCACATCACCATCTTCCGAAATGACCCGCACACGACTATCAGTCGTAATACGATTTGAACGTTTATCCCATGTTAGGGAATCGGCCTTGATAGAAGCCCCTTGTTGAGTCTTAAGGAACACATCACCTTTTGCTACAATAAAAGTGAGATTATTATCAATGGTACCCGAATCTGCCTGAACCACCCCTGTTTCAACTCCAAGTGAGTCAAATATGACCACATTTATTGGGCGTGCAAATATTTTTTCATCACCACTCCATCGCTCGAGATATTGGGTGCGTAACACCCAGAGTAATTTGTCTTTATCAAAATACTCCATTGTTGTTGTACTATCAAAAAGCATACTCGGGCGCGGTGTAATGGTTATTTTTTTCTCTTCATTGAGCTCTAATTTACTGCACGAAACAGTCATCATCGCCAAAAAAGCTACAATAATCCATAAAAGTTTCATAATTATCCTTACAAAAGAGCACAACCACCACAGGGGGCCCTAAATAAATGTAACAAATCAGCGCATTTTGAGGTGTATTGACCATACTTTTACCTCAGCCCACTATTCCCCCATCATTTTCAGAAATAGTAACTTTTTACTCAAGATTCTTTAAGGTCTGGTCGATATGATATGAGAAGGAATTGGTGTATTGTAAAAGGGCTAATTTCTTTCACATCATTTTTGGAGGACTCTTCCCCTTTGACTTCCGAATTTGATACTCTCCGATCATAAGGCAAATATCCCTGATATTTGCCTTTTTTCTATCCCTTTTTTTTATAATTTGCACAGACACACTAGTGGAATACCTCTATGGCCAACTCTATATTTGAGAAATTAAAAAATACAATCATTGAAGGTGCTACATTTTCGGCGGCCAAAGCTGAAGAAGCGGCCCGAAAAGGGAAGTTGCATCTCGATATTTTAACTGAAAAACGCAAATTAGCCACGACCTTTGAAAAGCTTGGCAAAATAACTGTCTCAGCCATTGAAGACAATACTCTTGATTCTCTTAAAGAAGATGTTGATTCTATTGCTATCCTCGGCGAAATCAAAGTGTTACAAGATAAAATAACTGAACTTACCACAGTTCACGAAGAACCAAAAAGCGAATAATGAAAAAAATAGACCTTGAGGTGTATCCCACCAACAATAGCAATGAAAAATTTCAACCAAAATACTTTGAAATTACCGCCACACGTATTGGTGTCGTGCTCATCCTCATAGGACTCTCAGTTTCTGGTTTTCTCTTTTTCGACTACGAAACAATCTACAACAATCTCTTTAGCCCACAACTTGAAGCTATTAAAGCAAATAATGCACGACTTGAAGCAACCCTTGTCGAGACAACAGAACAACTCAATGTTGTAAAACAGAATGTATACTCAATAAAAAAAATCAACCAGAAAGTGACGGCACTTGCTGGAAAAGACTCTCTCACCACCCTTATTAATGGAGAAGGCCTGGACTCTCTCGAGCTCCCTAAACTCCACTATCAAATATTCAATTTAAAACACTCTTACCACACAACGGACTCTCTTTTCAAGAGAAACCCAAACTGGAGAGCTTCTATACCCGTCATTCACCCACTTAAAAAGAACTTTTCTATCTCTAACTATTTTGCCAATAACCTTGACCCCTTTACAGGTAAACACATGCCACACCTTGGTATTGACTATGTGAGTTCTCTTAAAGATATCGTTATTGCGACAGGGGGCGGCACCATAGCAGAGTCTGATAAAAATGACCTCTTTGGCCATTATGTTTTAATCCACCACTATGGTACTATTTATAGTTTTTATGCACACCTTAATCAACGTTCGGTGCGCCAAGGCAACCGTGTCAAACGTGGAGATACTATTGGTCGTTTAGGGAACAGTGGGCGTTCATCAGGGCCTCACCTTCATTATGAAGTGAGAATTGGGAAACAGCGCGTCAATCCATTGAACTACATTTTATCCGACCTTCCTAATTAACAGCAGTTATTCAGCGATACATCATCAAAGAGTTAGGTCCTATATATTACCTCTATTCTTAAGAAGAATGAGTGCTCCCCACACTATGCCACTATGTGTGTCGTAATAGAATGCCATTAATTTGACTATAATTTATCTATGGTAAAAACGAGCGAACTTTACTGAGAAATTCTTTTCGGAAAAAAGGTTTTGAAATATACCCATCCATTCCTTGTGAAAGAATTTTCTCTTTATCGCCTTTCATTGCCAATGCAGTGAGTGCAACAATTTTGATATGACCCATTTCAGGGTCCTCTTTGACAAGTCGCGCCGCTGTAAGACCATCCATTTTTGGAAGTTGCAGATCCATAAGAATAAGGTCAGGCTTCTCTTTTTTGGCTATTTGAATACCAATAGGAGCTTCTTCTGCACCAAATACCTCATGCTTTTCAGTCTCTAATATAAGGCGTGCCAATGCGAGATTATCTTGATTGTCTTCTATAATTAAGATTTTTGCCATAATGTAGAACAGGTACCTTGGTACAGTGATACTATTGCAGTATCCCTTCAACCGTTTTTAAAAACTCTTTGTAGCGAATAGGTTTCGCAACATATCCATCACACCCACAGTTTATGCTCTTTTCCAAATCACCGTGCACTGCATAAGCAGTAATTGCAATAATCTTGATATGACTTGTTTTAGGGTCATTTTTTAGAATTTGAGTCGCCTCTTTACCACTCATTTCCGGAAGCTGAATATCCATAAGAATGAGATCAGGCTGTTCATCTTGTGCCAAAATAATACCCTGCTCAGCATACGTTGCCTGACGTACTTCATACCCACTTTTAGTCAGTATCAGCGTAACCATTTTCATGTTATGCGGATTATCTTCAATGACTAATATTTTTTTCATAAGCGCTCAATCACAAGTGGGGCGGGTTCCAAAACAGTGTACTATAATATTGTATATTTAACAATATTATAGAGATAAACTCCCCTTTTTTTAGCCTTTTCCCCATTTCATGCCCCCAAAAGGTTCTGAAAATGACTTCAGAAAAGGAGTATTACATAGGACAAAGCCTAAAAACTATAGGGGTATATATAAAAAGCACAAGGAATTCACCTTATGCTTTTTGATCATTACTTCTTTCGATACTCTTTAGGTTGCCGCTATTTGCTTCTCATTTCGAAGAGCTGTGCTGCAACAATACCGTGAGCAACTGCAACATTGAGAGACTCAAGTTCATTTGCCATTGGAATTTTGATTGTCTGATCCGCCATATCCATATAGCGTGAATCAGCACCCGCACCCTCATTTCCTACTAAAAATGCCACTTTTTTACGAAGTTTTGCAGTCGCTAAAGTGTTTTTAGAGTGAGGTGAAGTTGCGATAATCGTAAACCCTTTACTTCTGAGAAACGAGATTCTTTCTGCAAGGTCAACACGACTCTCAAACGGAAGTCTGAGAAATGTTCCTGAAGAGCCACGCACTACTTTTGAATTAAAAGCATCAACAGTGCCTTTACCCATAATTATTGAATCCATTCCAAAACCGAGAGAGGTACGGAAAATACCACCCAGATTACCTGGATCTTGTACCGCATCAACCAGCGTTACCAAACGCGCTGAATCGTAATTAGGCTTTAATACCGACATGTAGCAGATAGCAAGAATACCCTGAGTCGTTTGAGTTCCACAGATATATTCAAAATCACCTCGTGAAAATGGCTCCGCCTCAAATCCTTTTGATTCACAAAAAGCGAGGAGATCATTATCATCAAACCCTTCCATCACTTTGACACTCTGTACCATTGCCGACGAATGACGTACAACCTCTTCTACACAGGTCGCTCCTTCAACAATAAAGCGACTCTCTTTTTGACGTCCTTTATCCGTATGAAGTGAACGAAGTGTTTTAAGCCATGCTGGAGCTTCTACTTTCCCACCTTTAGTCTCATCTGATGATGCTTTAGAGACATCTTTAGAAAATCGTGGCTTGGGTGAAGTGTACATATCTGCACGAGGACCATCTTTACGAGGGCGAGGCTTTTTATCAGCTCTACCACCTTCTCGTTTTTTATCACCTCGATCAGGGCGCTCTTCTTTTTTATGCTCTGGCTCTTCACTTCTTCTTGAAAAGGGTGATACGCGCTCGCTATCGAATTTACCTTTGATTTTTCTTTGTTCGTCCATATATTCCTCTAATAAACCCGTGTAATGATAAAGTCTGCTATATCTTTTAAAATCGTTTTATCGATTGAAAGCGCATCAAGGCATTCAATCGCTTTCGCATGATGTTCTTTTACTCTTTTTTTGGATTCGTCCATACCTAAAATTGCAGGGTAGGTCGCCTTCCCTTTTTCAATATCTGATCCAACATCTTTCCCAAGCTGTTCTGTTGTCGACTCTATATCGAGTATATCATCTACAATCTGAAATGCAAGCCCAATGTGGTTTCCATATTCAAGAAGTGCTTTTTTATCACTTTCGCTTATCCCTGCAACCAAACCGCCACTCAAAATAGAGGCCTCGATCAGTGCAGCAGTTTTGTGATAATGAATATAATTGACGGTATCGAGGTCTACTTTTTTGCCCTCAGATTCAATATCAATAATTTGACCACCGATCATTCCAAAGGTGCCCAGGGCTTTAGCCATTACTGAAACCGTTTCGATATTACCCGTTTTGGCAAGAAGCTCAAAAGCGAGAATACAGAGAGCATCACCACTGAGTACTGCAGTGGCTTCATCATACTGTTTATGTGCGGTAGGTTTTCCACGACGGAAATCATCGTCGTCCATACAAGGGAGGTCATCATGAATAAGTGAGAAGGTGTGAAACATTTCGAGGGCACTGGTCACATAAAAGATATCATTACCGGTACCACCACACGCTTCAAAAGCTGCATAAGCAAGCCCAGGGCGTAATCTTTTTCCGCCGGCAAACATCGAATATCGCATAGCATCATGCAATCGTTTTGGGCGAATGCCACCTCCCGACATGTGCTCATCAAACTTTGCTTCGCATAGGGACCCCACACGTTTTAGATAGTCTAATGCTCTTTGAGCGCTCTCGTTCATATATCAAACCTTTTTAATAGCCCCTGAATCGTTGAGATCAGGTATGGGAGGGTAAAGATAGGAAAAAGAGGAAAATTTTGGAGGGGGGGATTTTCACTCATGAAAATGAATGTGACCGTCTCAAAGAGGAGAAAAATATAATTAATGCCTCAGAGGCTCTATTAGCCAATTTTCAGTAAAATAGTACGTTTTTTACACAATAAAAAATGCCCGTGCGGTTCAAAATTTTGAATGTTTTTTCCAATTGATAGTGTGTCTCTTTCCATAAAGTCTTCCCATCTTATATGGCGGGCTTGATCGAACGGTCAGAAGGCTTACACTTTCATGCTGGGCATAAGACAAAATTTTGGGTTACACAGGCAAAAAAATCAAGCATATCGGCACATTAATTCTTCGAACTCTATGTTTCCTAAGGATTAGTGCTCGCGACCGGGTTGGATCTCCACTCTCCCAAAGGAAAGGTCATGATCTACTTGCAGCCGTATACGTACACTCTAACATATAGTGTTAGTCGAAAATTAATGTGCCAATATGCTTGTTAATACTCACTTAACGTACTTACAATAGTATCTGTTTTTTCTTCAATATGCAAGCACAATCGTTCTTTTTCAGCAAGCTCCTTCTCTGTTCTTAATAGCTCTCCTGCGAGAGTCATTGCGACAATAGTCAATTGCTTTTTTCTGTCTAGAATCTTAGAGGTCTCTTTAATCTTCTCCTCTACAACAGCAATAATTTCGCTTAACTCATTCGGGCGAACGTCTGTTTTTATCGGTATTTCTAAACCACCGATTATAATAGTCTTTGATTCAACGCTCAATCTATTACCTAATACTCATGTTGATGTTCTTGATGCTCCTGGTGATGGTGCTCTTCAGAAACCTCTTCTTGATCACTGGCTGACTCATCAGAGTCTAGTTCGATTGAGTCCATTGCACTCAATAAGTATTCCAGCTTCTCAGATGCCTCATGTAGACGTCCATCTTTTTCACCGACTTGCAAGTTTAGTTCTTCGAGTTCACCGTGTGCTCCGTTGAGCGATGCTTCGAGCTCTTCAACTCGTGACAGCAATTGGCGGTTCTTCTCGTGTAGGTCACCATTCTCACTTGACAGATTTCCAATAATTTCGAGTGCCTTTTCAACTTTACGTGAAACAACATCTAACTTTTGTATATCCATGTACTCCTATCCTTCGTTAGCTATTTATAACATAATATAAAAAGATTCAGGGGCGTTACTGGTATATTTCCCAGAATTAAAAAAGTCTCGGGTCAAGGATTATTTTAATCAAATGTTCGATTACCCTATTTTGAACTTCGGCAAGGATTTATTTTAGTTTTTTAATTTTACAGACGCATGCCCTTCTCTCAGATGGATATCTACGACACGCTTGAAACTTCATTGAGAATCATACAATTTTTATTATCCTTTTTATACTACCCTAATTTCAACGACACCTTACCCCGGAGGCCCCATGGATTTTAGTTATGAAGAACTCCTTCAATTAAGCGAAGATACAACCGAATACCGCAAACTCACTGATGATTATATAAGTGAGTCTGAATTTGAAGGCCAAAAGATTTTAAAAATATCAAAAGAAGGCCTCACCTTCTTAATGGAACACGCATTTTATGACGCCTCATTTAAGCTCCGCACCTCTCACCTCGAAAAGGTAGCGGCCATCCTTGAAGACCCTGAGGCGAGTGACAACGATAAATTCGTTGCATCAAATATGCTTGAAAATTCTGCAATAGCGATACATGGCCTCCTTCCAACTTGCCAAGACACTGGCACTGCAACAGTATATGGCATTAAAGGGCAGCGAGTGTGGACTGATGCCAATGATGCGAAACATATTTCTCACGGTATATTTAACTGCTTTCAAAAAAATAACCTCCGTTATTCACAGGTGGTTCCTCTCGACATGTTTACAGAACAAAATTCGGGAACTAACCTCCCCGCACAAATTGATCTCCACGCAGAAAAGGGCAGCACCTATAAGTTTCTCTGCATGGCCAAAGGGGGCGGCTCTGCAAACAAATCATACCTCTACCAACAGACAAAATCACTCTTAAATGAGAAAAGCTTTGAAGCATTTATACTCGAAGCAATCAAAGGACTCGGTACTGCTGCCTGCCCTCCGTACCACCTCGCATTTGTAGTTGGAGGAAGCTCTGCCGACACCACAATGAAAATGGTGAAACTTGCATCTGCAGGATATCTGGACAACCTCCCAACCTCCGGAAGTGAAAAAGGCCGCGCCTTTAGAGATACAGAGTGGGAGCATAAGATCACAGAAATGTGCTATAAACTAGGAATAGGCGCTCAATTTGGCGGCAAATACTTCGTACATGATGTTAAGGTTATCCGTATGCATCGACACGCAGCGTCATGCCCTGTGGGCGTTGCGGTAAGCTGTAGTGCAGACCGTAATATAAAAGCAAAAATTACCCGAGACGGGATCTTTCTTGAAAAAATGGAAGAACAACCTGGCAGACTGTTAAAGGGTACACAGTTCACTATGAAACCTCCCGTTGAAATCGACCTAGACAAACCAATGGTTGAGATCTTAGAAGAACTCTCTAAACACCCTGTGAAAACGCGACTCTCCCTCTCGGGCACTATGATTGTTGCACGAGATAGTGCTCACGCCAAATTGAAAGAACTCCTTGATAGTGGTAAAGAGCTCCCTGACTACTTTAAAAATCACCCAGTCTACTATGCAGGCCCCGCTAAAACCCCAGAAGGTATGGCAACAGGAAGCTTTGGCCCTACTACCGCCAATCGCATGGACCCCTATGTAGATGCATTTCAAAAAGCGGGCGGCTCAATGATTATGGTAGCTAAAGGCAATCGATCCTTGCAAGTAACTGATGCCTGTAAAGAGAATGGAGGATTTTATCTCGGCTCTATTGGAGGTCCTGCCGCAATCCTCGCACAGAATAATATTTTAGAGGTCGACACCATTGATTTTGAAGAGCTTGGAATGGAAGCAGTTCGAAAAATCAAAATTAAGGATTTTCCTGCCTTTATCATTGTCGATGATAAAGGAAATGACTTTTTCGCCACAATCTAAAGCAAAACACAATCCACAACAACACTCTTTACTTCATACAAAAAAGGCTCATCTGGGGCCTTTTTTGTATATATCACACATTTCTCACCCAGATATCTTGAAATGTATTTCAATTGAATACTGTTTATCAACAGTAAGACTATTTTTGCAATCTATTAACACTAAATATGAATAGAATGACTCCCGTTAACTATTTGATTAAACAAAATTTTTACCAACGCATTTAGTATTTATCAACGAATATTCCAACATACAATATATGGTATCAACAAAGACATTTAACAACTAAATATGGGTTATCTCTATTTAACCCTTATTCTACTAAGGCTTAAAGAAGTCTAAACTTTTTACCCTAATTTTATCAACACTGTGTTAACAAATACCACCCCTGTGCCGCAAATAACACAAATATTTTTGGCCATTTTGACAAGTCCACAAACTATCAACAATTGAAGAGCCACAAATCAGACTTCTTACAATCCAATACTCACAAACCTTTCCCCAAGTGACACAATTGAAAATTCAGCATTTAGAGACCTGAACAGACTGTCAATACATGATCATAGCCGCTTAAAAAATCGTACATTCATCACTCTCCCTATAGAGTTAATTACCGCTTTCAACGCCCCTTTTCTATCTTTCCCCCAAAACAAACCACCTTTTCCCAATTGGAGGCCCCTGTGCCTGATTATAGATCGAAGAAATCGACCCATGGACGTAATATGGCTGGCGCTCGCTCATTGTGGCGCGCTACCGGTATGAAAGATGATGATTTTGGCAAACCAATCATAGCGATTGCTAACTCATTCACTCAGTTTGTACCTGGACATGTTCACTTAAAAGATCTTGGTCAGCTCGTAGCACGGGAAATTGAAAAAGCAGGTGGTGTTGCAAAAGAGTTTAACACCATTGCCATTGATGACGGCATCGCAATGGGCCACGAAGGCATGCTCTATAGCCTCCCTTCACGTGAGCTTATCGCCGACTCTGTTGAGTATATGTGTAATGCCCACTGTGCAGATGCAATTGTGTGCATCTCTAACTGTGACAAAATCACTCCCGGTATGCTCCTTGCGTCAATGCGCCTTAATATCCCTGTAATATTTGTATCGGGTGGCCCAATGGAAGCAGGCAAAGCAGTGATTGATGGTAAAGAAGTGCACCTTGACCTTGTTGATGCAATGGTTAAAGCTGCCGATGATTCAGTCTCTGATGCCGATGTTAAAACTATTGAAGAGAATGCTTGCCCAACTTGTGGATCATGTTCAGGTATGTTTACTGCAAACTCTATGAACTGCCTTACTGAAGCGCTCGGCCTTGCACTCCCTGGTAATGGAACCATTGTAGCGACCCATGCTGCACGAGAAGAGCTCTTTTTACAAGCGGCACGCACTATTGTTGCCAACTGTAAAAAATACTATGAGCAGGATGATACGTCGGTACTTCCGCGCTCTATTGCCAACTTCAATGCATTTGAAAATGCTATGCGCCTTGATATTGCTATGGGTGGCTCTACTAATACGGTACTCCACCTTCTTGCCATTGCGCAAGAAGCGGAAGTTGACTTTACCATGCAAGACATGAACCGCCTCTCACTTGAGACCCCGTGCCTCTGTAAAGTTGCACCAAACACCGAAAAATACCACATTGAAGATGTCCACCGCGCTGGTGGCATCATGAGTATCCTTGCGGAACTCAGAAAAGGCGGTCTTTGGAATGAAGGATGCTTCTGTGTACACGAAAAAACTCTTGATATAGCGATTGAAAAATGGGATGTAACCAACAACCCTGAAAGTGCTGTAACTGACATGTACAAAGCAGCACCTGGCAACAAACCAAACCTCATTGCCTTCTCTCAAAATGAACGATATACTGACCTCGACCTTGACCGTACTGAAGGATGCATACGTTCAGTAGAAGGTGCCTATACTAAAGACGGTGGTCTCGCTGTTCTCTATGGGAATATTGCCCTTGATGGCTGTATCGTTAAAACTGCCGGCGTTGATGAGTCGTGCTGGGTATTTGATGGTAAAGCCCGTATATTCGAATCTCAAGATGATGCTATTGAAGGCATCCTCAGTGGATCAGTTGGTGCCGGTGACTGCGTAATCATTCGCTATGAAGGCCCTAAAGGCGGACCCGGCATGCAAGAGATGCTCTACCCAACCTCATACCTTAAATCACGAGGCCTTGGCAAAGAATGTGCACTCCTTACTGATGGACGCTTCTCTGGAGGAACGTCTGGACTCTCTATTGGACATGCTTCACCAGAAGCTGCTGAAGGCGGAAACATCGGTCTTGTTGAAGAGGGTGATATCATTAAAATCAATATTCCAAAAAGAACTATCTCTATGGATGTGAGTGATGATGAACTTGCAAAACGTAGAGCCACTATGGAAGCGAAAGGTGCAACCGCGTGGAAACCTAATCGTGACCGACACGTATCTACAGCACTCAGAGCTTATGCGGCGATGACGACCTCTGCTGATAAAGGCGCAGTGAGAAGGCTTCCATAAAGCAAAATAGTAATAACTCTTTAAGCCCAGTCTTTACTGGGCTTTTTTAATACCCGTAGCAAGCTACCAATAGGAATAGGCACATACATATGGCACCGAAAAGCAGAGACCACCTCCTCCTCCCCTTTCAGATTGTCACCATTATTTGGGCGGTCTTTATTATTGATGCCGTTCTTCCCGGAACCTTCAATCACTTTGGGATTTTACCGCGCACCCAATGGGGGCTCATTGGCGTGATTGCATCTCCTTTTCTTCATGGATCACTTTCACATATAACCAGCAATACCGTGCCACTCATGATACTCACTGGTGTCACTGCACTCTTTTATCACCGGAAAACGTTTGGAATTTTGCTTTCGATCACCATTATTAGTGGCCTACTGGTCTGGGCCTTTGGCCGACCTTCTTATCATATTGGTGCGAGTAGTGTTATTTTTGGATTGATTGGGTTTCTTATTTCCTTTGGGCTCTTCCATCGGAAATTTATTCCACTCATTATTTCGGCACTGATAGGGCTTACCTTTGGAGCCACCCTACTCGTGGGTATTCTTCCCAATCAACCAGGGGTATCGTGGGAAGGCCATCTTTTTGGTGCAGTAGCAGGGGCTATAACCGCCCGCTATCTCGCAAAAAAATCATAATCGGCTCTTAGAACGCCACCTGTAAACCAAAACTTGGTATGATGGTTACTCCATCCATTTCGACAGTATCATTATTGAGTACCGCGAACTCTCCATAATCTTGATTATAAATACTGAGCGAGAGAACAAGGAAAACGTGCTTATAGCCTGCCTTTACATTAACAAATGGGCCATAGGAAACAAAGCCACTCTCTTGTTCTGGAATAGGGTCAAGAGACTTGGTAATACTCTCTTCCGAATCATCTTCAGCCATTTTAATAATACCTACTGAACCAAACCGCTTAAAGCCATAAGTTAGGGATGTGTAATTCATAGCCAAACCATAGTTGATTGAACCATATTTCTCATCTGGGCCTAAGGAATTACCAAACACTAAGCGCCCAAGAATATCATATCGTGAGAACTCATATCCGAGTATAGATTGCACTTTGCCTGCAATAGAAGGAAGATCATAATCCTGAGATGAATACTGGAGGCCAAAGGAGCCATACATATCATCTTTCGTCTCTGAACCGATACCTGCAGTAGAGCCCATAAATTGGTACTGCATATCATACACTTTTACACCACCCGCATAAGTAAAGCCAAGGTCAAATCCGTTGAATAGACCATAGCGAACATAAAACCCTGTCCCCATTGAAATAGGGTCCACAGATTGTGCAACAACTAACTCTGACAAATCATGAAGACGATCACGCTCAACATTATTAGTATCCGAATCAAGTTCACCTACAGCATTTTTCATCTCACCGGTGACAACACCAATAGTATTCAATGGAATATTTGGTGACATATCAATACCCACTTTAAAGTCACCTTTGGAGGTCACTTTTGCAGACTGGCTATTATATCGTGGGGCTGCACATTGGGTAAGTAACAGTGTTAAAGACAATAGCACTAGTTGTTTAAAAAACACAAAATCTCCTTATTAAATTCAATGGAAAAGTAGGAAAAATATCATTCCTCTTCACCCCATACTATGCAAGTGTGATATACCGCACACTATACCGTACAATTATACTCTGACGCTCTCCCCTTTTATCCAAATCATTCTATTATAGTACCAGACCTTCGAGCAACCGCCCCTCATGATACATCTTGCCCTCAATCACGCCACCCCCCATTACGCAGAGATTATTTCGATCATTCTCAACGGTGACCGAACGCTTTTCCCTTTTATTCCAGAGGGAGTGGGGGCCTACTTTTCGAATACAACCCTTGAGCACTGTATTGAAAATGAAGCGCTCTATGATCAGTTTACCTTAACCGGCTCTTCAAAGAGATCAGTCTTAACCTACTCGAGTGGCGAAAGGAAAAAAGCACTCCTAAACCACCTCCTCAGCAAATCACCCAACTATCTGATTGCCGAAAACCCTTTTGACGCCCTTGACCAAGAGAGCGTTACTGAACTCACTAATCGACTGATTGAGCTCTCACACACCATACCCATTATCCAAATATTTAATCGCACTAGTGAGCTCCTTCCCATTATAACCCATAGTATTGTGGTATCAGAAAAAGGGCCACAGCTGGTGCCCATTGCAGAGCATAGAGCCGATTTTCATACCACTCCTCCTTACACATTACATGAACTCCTTCCACAGCCCCTCATGGAACCACCACAAGTCCCCCATGAGTTAGTAAACTGCATAAATGTCTCTGTCTCACATCTCGACAAGCCCATTCTCAGTGACATTAATTGGACCATAAAGAAAGGTGAATTTTGGCAACTCAAAGGCCCCAATGGGTCGGGTAAAACAACCCTCCTTACCATGATTACTGGGGACAATCCAAAAGGGTACCGACAAGAACTCTATCTTTTTGGCAACAAACGTGGTAGTGGGGAGAGTGTCTGGGATATCAAACAGAATATTGGTTACTTTACCCCACCAATGATGGACCGCTTTAATACCCATCATACAGTATTAGAAATGGCACTCTCGGGGCTAAAGGACACTATTGGCCTCTATGTTAAAGCATCACGGGTCGAGGTTATTCTCGGTAGAGAGTGGCTCACACTGGTTGGCCTCTTTGATAGGCGCAATGACCGCTTTAAAGACCTATCTGAGGTAGAAAGACGTATTGTACTTATTATTCGTGCAATGATCAAACACCCACCCCTCCTTATTTTAGATGAGCCTTCGATGGGGCTTGATGACTATAGTACCAGTATCCTCTCGGCTCTGGTTAATAAAATTTCAGAGGAAAGCACAACCACAATCCTGTATGTCTCTCATCGAAATGACCCTGGGCTCAATCCTCGCGCCATATATTGCCTCACCCCCTCTGACACAGGTTCAACCGGAAAAGTAGCCAATTGATGTCGGGAGAGAAACAGTGGGAATATCAAACCAGCGAAAATAATCGACAGCGCTTTACCATTGGTGAAAAAGGTAAACACACTCTTGTCTGTATTGGCATTAATCCAAGTACTGCCGCCCCTGGCAAGCTCGACAACACCATGCGTGCAGTTAAAAACAGGTCAGCGGCACTCGGGTATGATTCGTGGATTATGATTAACGTATACCCTCAACGGGCCACCAACCCAGACACCATTCATAAAAACCTCCATAGAGATATTCACTTAGAGAACATTAGAGTTATCAAAGAACTGTTTAAAAATAAGGCGTATGATGTATGGGCAGCCTGGGGAACGCTTATAGAGAAACGCCCCTTTTTAATGCCTTGTTTTCTTGATATCGTTAAAACTATCAATCCAAAATCACAATGGATTACTATTGGTGCCCTTTCTAAAAAAGGCCACCCTCACCATCCACTCTATCTCAGAAACAGCCTCCCTCTCGATACCTTTGACATTACAACTTACTGCCACCTACTAAAAAACTAAAAGCATTACAGTGAATAGCTGATTGCGGCACTCGCCTTATTCGCCTTAGCGCGCGCATCATCAGTTGAAGTACCGAGCGCAAGAGTCACACCCATTCTCCGTTCACCATCAACTTCTGGCTTTCCAAAAAGGCGAAGTTGAGTATCCGGATCTTGAAGAGCTGCCTCCATTCCTGTAAAACTTACTTTGTCAGAAGTCCCTTCTACCAAAATCACACTCGAAGCTGCTGGAGCATACTGTATAATATTAGGAATAGGGAGTCCAAGAATGGCACGAACATGGAGTGCAAACTCAGATAAATTTTGAGAGATCATGGTCACCATACCAGTATCGTGTGGGCGAGGTGAAAGTTCAGAAAAATAAACCGTATCACCTTTAATAAAATATTCCACCCCAAAAATACCGCGACCACCCAATGCCTCAACCACAAGTTTTGCCATACGCTGCGCTTCTGCAAGTGCTTTTTCTGACATAATCTGTGGCTGCCACGACTCTTGATAATCGCCGCCCTCTTGACGGTGCCCTATTGGTGCGCAGTACGACACACCATCTTTATGACTAATAGTGAGCAATGTAATTTCATAATCAAAATCGACAAATCCTTCGATGATCACTCTATCAGAACCACCACGACCACCTTCAATAGCATAACCCCATGCCGCGTCAACATCTGCCTCACTCTTTAGGGTACTCTGACCTTTACCTGAAGAGCTCATTATTGGTTTAATCACACAAGGAAAGCCAATTTCTTTCACTGCAGCCAGATACTCTTCTTTGGTACCGGCAAATTTATAAGGAGAAGTAGTCAGCCCCAACTCTTCTGCGGCAAGGCTCCTGATCCCTTCACGGTTCATTGTAAGGAGCGTTGCTTTAGCAGTAGGAATAACATTAAATCCCTCTTTCTCGAGTTCTACCAACAAGTCCGTTGCAATTGCCTCCACTTCGGGAACAATATAATCGGGCTGTTCTTTGGTAATAACCGCTCTGAGCGCTTCAGCATCGAGCATTGAGATAGTATAGGCTTTATGAGCCACCTGCATTGCGGGGGCATTTTCATACCGATCTACAGCAATTACTTCAACACCATATCGCTGAAGTTCTATCACGACCTCTTTACCCAGTTCGCCTGAGCCAAGCATCATAACTTTAGTTGCCGATTGTGAGAGAGGAGTTCCAAGAGTGAGCATCGCGTACCTTATACTGTTGATAATTTGTGTCGCAAAATATAGGAAATTTTTCTACTGCTCTATTGCTAGATAGGTTGTTTTTGTCAATATCCCCCTCAGTTATCCAGCCCACATTAT
The DNA here is from genome assembly GCA_051532035.1 of Fibrobacterales bacterium. Classification (GTDB taxonomy): domain Bacteria; phylum Fibrobacterota; class Fibrobacteria; order Fibrobacterales; family JAOPTW01; genus JAOPTW01. The sequence continues at coordinate 94,192 of JAOPTW010000006.1, forward strand.
ACGAAATAAATGGATCTAACTTGGTCTAAATTACCATTTTTCGTACTGTAATAATTCAAAATGTGATACATTATACCCATATAACAAACCGCAAAAGATTATGGATCTCTCAATATCAAAGACAGAACTCTGGGAACAGATTTGCAATGAGTACGACATAGCTCACAACCCATTAAAAGGGGTGCTCGAAGAGAAGATGATCACCATTAAAAACCTTTTACGGAACAACGGCATTAAGTGCATCGGTAAGTATCGAGTCAAAAACCGAGAAAGCTATTTTTCTAAGCTACAAAAGATCTATGACAACAAAGAGACTGAACTCCTCTCAGACCTTCTGGGCATAAGAATAGTGGCTCACTTTATGGAAGATGTCACTCATGCTGTCAATCTTATATCTGAACAATTTGAGGTCATCGAAACTGAAGTAAAAAGTGATCAGCTCTCCTTTAGGGAGTTCTCTTACGACTCAACCCATTTACTCATCACCCTCCCCGACACCTCCCTCCCTTTTATAACAGGGAATCAACGAGTTATTGAAATTCAGGTACGCACTACCCTTCAAGACGCATGGGCCGAGGTTGAACATGAGCTCATATATAAAAGCAATATTCACTACCCCAACAAAATGATCAAGCGAAAAATGGCTTCGCTCAACGCATCGCTCACCCTCTCTGACATAATTTTTCAAGAGATACGGGACTATCAAAATAACCTGATGGAGAACAAAGAGTCTCGCACTCAGTTAATGCATGAAAAAGCGTCACTCCTGAGTAAAGATGAATTCAACCTCCAAACGAAGAAAGAAGATAGCCCAACCAAACCCAACAAAGACAATAAAGAGTCCATTATTCATGAAGCTCTTCGCTGCCATAGTGCTGGTGATTACGATCAATCTATTTCACTCTACACAAAAGCACTGGTACAAGACCTTGATGAACCCACTCTGTCGATTATCTATAATCATAGAGGCATGGCCTATTTTATGGAAGCGGAATACACCCTAGCCTTTAATGATTTCTCATTCTCACTTGCACACAACTCAGAAAACCACCGCACTTATACCAATCGAGGCATTATACACAAACTCTTTAAACGGTATGATGAAGCGATTCAAGATTTCTTGACCTCCATTGAGCTCAATCACAATCAACCAGAGGTACTGCTCCACCTTGCCAAAACCTACCTCGAGGATGATCAACTCACCAATGCCCTCACTACGGTAAATCGCGCACAAAGCCTCGACCCAGCGCTTGATGAAGTACACCTTCTGCATCAACGCATCTCCAAAAAACTAATCCCTTAAGGAGCAGGGCATTGCTAAAAAAACAAAAACAACAGAGCATTAACCATACAGCTTTGATATTTCATAACCAACAGCCGCACTTCTTCTCAATTTGTTCGTATACTCTTCTATGACAAGGAGAATACTATGAAAAACCTATTTTTAATAAGCGCCTTTGGATTACTATTCTTCGGCTGTAGTAGTAACGGGCCTATTCAAGCACCATCAACACAAACCATTGCACAAGGAGTGCTCGCCCCGTGCCCCAGTAGCCCTAATTGTGTAGGGAGCTTTGAAAAGCAAACCGATGAACACTATATTGCCCCCCTTACCACGACTCTTGCGCCAGAAAAAATACTTGAAGAGCTCAAATCAATTATTAGCACGCAATCTAGAACAAATATAATCCAGACGAACACTAACTATCTTTATACAACCTACACATCACTGCTTCTTCGGTTTGTGGATGATGTTGAGTTCCTTATTATAAATGACACCATTCACATACGGTCAGCATCTCGCACCGGATACTCTGATTTAGGCATTAATAGAGAGCGCATTGAACATTTGCGCACACTCCTTAATCCCTGATAATATAGAGCACCTCTAAATATGCTCTACAACTTCTTCGAAGGGAAATCGTGATTTTTTGAGTCGCGATGGATTGGTCGCATCATCAGCATGGGGATAACCAATAGCAAGCACTACAACGGTTTTATACTCAGGGCCCATACCAAGAATTTTATTCATCGCCCCTTTGCGGATACCTTCCATAGGAAGTGAGCCAACACCCAATGTCGCACAAGTGGCCATAACATACCCGAATGCAAGATAGAGTTGATTGCGCACCCAAGCCTTACCCCCCAAACCTTTAGACATGAGCCAGAAAAATCCTGCAAGTTTACTCGGCGAAATCCCACGACGTTTCATAAGTATCTGAAACATCTCGGTTATAGCAACCACACGCTTAATGTGCTTTAATGAAGCCTTCTTTTGAGCAAAGACAAGCAGATGTGAGCACTCTTCAATTCTCTTTCCATTGGTATCGCGACCTGCCGCCGCTAACCTCTGCTTAATTTCAGGGTTCTCTACAACAAAAAGCTTCCACGCTTGGAGATTAATAGATGAGGGCGCAAGATGAAATGATTTTTTGATAATCTCAAGATCCGCTTCGTTCACTTTTTTATCAGTATCAAACTTTTTAACACTGTACCGTGCTTGCAACTGCTCTAGGGTCATCTGCCACTCCACTCTATGTTGTATCGATACAGAAATAGGTTATTATATATCAACTGCCTATGCTCTATCACACATTAATACACTCTAACGCACATCTTATCAACCTTACACAACAGCTGAACAACTGATCACCATTCGATACGCTACTCTGGCACTTTCTTTGTTGTGAAACGTTTCAAATAAAGGTATCTTATTTTTATGAATCAAAAATATGTTACCGCAATCGGCTGGACCGCCTCACTTATGGCGATCACTATGTATTTCTCTCATATTGATCAAATACTGCTCAATCTTGATGGTCATAAAGGGTCGATACTGCTCCCTGCAGTTACTACTCTCAACGCATTTTTTTGGACGCTTTATGGCACATTTAAAGAGAAAAAAGATTGGCCAATTATCGTCTGTAATTGCCCAGGAATTCTTCTAGGAATAGCCTCAACCGCGACATCCCTCTAAAAATTACCATTCTACATAGAGCCCATCAATATAGAAGTCCCCACTACTCTCATCACCCTGCTGCTCTAACAGTATTAAGAACTTGTTTGCCCACTGCAAACTTTCTTCAAGATCGGCCCCCTGCGGTAAACCATCTGCCCATTGGCCCGTAGGACCCGTTTGATAGAGTTGCCACTCTGAATCGGGATACGAAGGTTTACTACACGCCAGTGTTTGAAGAATATCTGATTCAAAACAGATTTGGTGTGTATAGGAACCTGAACCTTTTACCAAATAGTGCATATTCTTAATTTCACGCACATCAAAAGGAGCAACAAATTGATCCGTTGTAAGAAAAAAGCCCAGACCTGCATAAGAACCCGGAGCCCCTAATTCGAGATGATACGCCGCTACTTTATTACCACTCTGTGGCTCGGTAAAAAGGTGCCCACCATCAGTACCTATAAAAGTTATTGCAGTACCTCCCCCCTGTATCCCGTCAGTATAGGGCCACCACTGTGAACCCCATTCATTTTCCATAGACCCAAGTTCATGTTCAAAATCATCAATAGAATGCAATCCTTCATTAAACAAGCTATAGCGATCGTTATACTCGAGACGCACGGTATCCAATTCCAATACTATCGTATCCTTCATGTAGAACACTCTTCCGGTGCCTTCACCCGAGGTATTTGAAAAAACTTCAACCTCATACCGTCCCTGAGGCAGATTGCCCAGTACCCCTTTACCCTCTTGCAACACATCATAATAAGGTAATCCTGCCACCTGAACAAAGACAGAGGCAGAATCAGGGAGTGGCTCAATTGACACGGTAATGACACTACTCGCACCCAGAATAAAATTCTCTCCATGCTCACTATCCACTCGGCTTTCTGAATAGATCCACCCCGACTCTCCATTTGTCGCCCGAGCAAAAACTTCATAAGCACCATCAGGAATAGTCTCGAAAAAAAACTCTCCACTCAGGCTTGTTAACACGCTATCAGTAATAACCCCATATTCATTGAGTAGATACACTGAAGCGCCCTCAGCTTCTGACTTATCTGATAAAAGAAGTTTCCCCGCCACACCATTAGGCACATCATCTGGAATCACTAACACCTCTTCCTGAGATCGACTACATGCCCCCAACAGTAAAAAGAGCAGTATACACCACCATTTCATACTAACTCCACATAAAAATATTGACTCGGGCCCAATATGAGGTTCACCACCCCATCCTCACCTTGGTCCTCTTTACTGTATTGTACCATCCGTTAAACACAATCTGCAATGTTTTAACAAAAAAAGTGTTGTTTTTTGAGCCAAACCACCAATCAATCGAACGATGCATTCTTACCCCATTTATTACTCTCTATCAATACACCATCCCCAACCCCCGAGAGTAGAAAACAACAGTAAAAATCGAGTAGAGCACACTCTAATCTCAATCCTCACCCTTTGACACGTATGGACATTTTAACCGCATCTAGTTTATAGATTTCTAAAGCCCCAGCCGAAGACTTTTATTTACCATCTTAAAAACACCCCAAAAAACCGTAATTCAAGCAATACTAAGCAAAATAAGTACATTTGTTGACATTTTTATCATTTTTGTGGACATTTTATTTGTAAATAATTGCAAATATTCCCTTATTTCATCTTTATATGTAGGAAGAATAGAACTCTTTTGTGTACATTTAATATCGGGACACGATGCCTCATTAGGAGAGGTATTATTAATTGAATAGATACATGAGGAGCGGCTTCTTACAGCTTTCAGCATCTCTGTATTGAACATCACGAGGGACTATGAGATTACTTACGAAAGTAACTGGTATGGCTATAGCTATACTCTTTTCGAGCGCAACCATGACACAAGCAGCAGAGCTCGATCCTGTATTTTGGCAACCAAAAGACCACGCAATGCTCCCCAAGTGGGCATATGGATACTGGCAAGTGGGCTTTGCACCCGTACCTGCAGACAATGCAGCAGAAGTACTCCAACTCGCTCAAGAACACCGCAACAGCGAACACCCTGGCGACGTATGGATTCTCGATCTCGGTTCATGGAACTGTACTCCTGTCGGATCAGATGGATGGGCATCAGAGGATTGGTGTGCGGGAAAATTTGACGACCCTGCTGATTTTATCAAGAAAATGAACGACATGAACTGGCACATCGGCATCAATTACCACCCTTGGGGCCACCAAGATGCACAACCAAAACAAGAATATATCAACACCCTTATCAGAGATGCCCAGTATGGCTCTGAAATTCCATGGATTGACATTAGATCAAATGACCCCATTTGGTGGATGTGGGATGCCACGGCAGAATTCTGGAAAAACAACGGCAACAAACGAAACATGATGCTAAACTACTTAGGAAGCTTTAGCTATGGCGATCTCGACCAAGACCACGACTGGGATCTTGGCAAAGATGCAGCATTCCCTTCTTACTGGACCGGCGACACAGAACCAAGCTGGAGAAACTTTAATGATCAAGTAAAACGTATTACTCACGACGGCGCTTGGGACGGCCTTTACACCCTCCATATGGACACCCCGGGCCACTTTTTCCTTGACATGAAAGAGTATCCAGAACTCACAGCACGCACCGTACTCTTTTCTGACTGGTCACCCCTCGTACAGCAACATGGACAAGGCGGACGACTCGTGAAACAAGCGACTCAAGAAGTACAAGAGATCATGATTAAATCTCGTAAACTGAGATATCGCCTGATGCCCTATATCTATACTCTGAACTGGGAGATGTGGGCAAAAGCACTTCCAATCACTCGCCCAATGGATATGATGTTCCCCAATGACAACAGCGTTAAAGACGACTACCAACAATATATGTTTGGTAACAACTTTCTCGTAGCACCTGTCATTTCTGATCGTCACGATAATGATGAAAAAGCAAAGGATTTTGGTTCATCGACAATGGAAATTACCCTCCCACAAGACAAAGAGTGGATTGACTACTGGAGTCATGAAGAGCATGCCGGCGGAACAACTCTCGACTACGATGTAACTGATTGGGGCAAAATACCCATATTTGTCGCCAAAGGCTCTATCATACCAATGGGACCAACTATTAAATGGATTGAACCCTCTGAACACCCTGACCCATTAACTCTCGACATCTTCCCAGCAAAGAGCGGCGAAGAAGCAACATTCACCATGTACGATGATGACGGTGAAACACTTGAATATAAGAGCGACAAAGGTGCAACAACAACCTTTACTGCCGCAACAACAGATAAGACCATCACATTCACCATCGCCGCTGCAGATGGCGATTACGCTGGTAGACCTTCAGATCGTGGCTACATTGTAAAACTCAATCTTCAAGACGTTAAAGCAGCTGAAGTATATGTGAACGGTGAAGAAATCTCTGAGACCTCTTCGGTATCTGATATCCTTGATGGCAAGACTGAAAACGGCTGGGCATTTGACGCCAATAAAAAGACTGCCTATGTTGCGTTTAGAGCATCAACTGATGAAAAGTCAACAGTGGTCTACAGCATTGAAGGCGGGCTCCCTGCTGAAGACCTTAGCTCGGAATCAACCCCTTCTTCTGATGAAGAGAGCTCTTCTGAGAAAGATGCAGAAAGTTCACAAGCCTCTGACGAAGTATCAAGTAGCGACGATGAAATTGGTGAAGGTTCAAGTGCGCAAGACGAAAGCTCAGACGAACCATCTCCCAAAGAGTCAAGCCAAGATACATCACCACTTACTTGGAAGAGCGCAAAAGGTATTACTGCCGGCCTTATTCCAGTAGTACACATTCAAGATGCGCCACTCAGTATTGATGTTCCTCAAGGAACAACTATGATTACCGTATTCAGTATCACTGGCGAGGTAATGCTGCAGTCTTCTGTAAAAGAAGCCTCACGCAATACTCTCCCCCAATCACTGCCTCATGGAATGCTCTTTATTAAATACTAAAGAACCCCATTTAATACCCATAATTGAAATAGCGCCCTCTATTTCAATGAAAACCCTTTCTGCCTTATGGCGGGAAGGGTTTCTTTTTATCTATTCACCACCCAGCATCTCGCCTGCAATTGCACTACGAAAACGGTTAATCCTCTCTGGAGTACTCTCTCTGTTGGGCCAGGTACCATTTGAAAGGAGCACCATCGCCCTTCCTTTAGACACATCTCCCAACAGATTACACCCAGTGAATCCCGTCTTTCCAAAAGTTTGCTTGGTTCTACCCACACCCATATAGCGTTCTTGATTAAGCTCAAAACCAAGGCCCGTAAAAAGACCTATCGATTGAATCTGGTTTGTCCATACTTGCTCAGCAATTGATTCACTTATAAATTGAGCTCCATTATACGAACCCTTATTTAATAGCATCTCCATGGCGTTCAATAGATCGGGCACCGTAGAGAAGAGCCCTGCAGAGCCCGCTACAAAAAGTTCTCTGAGGCTATAGGCACTTTCATCATGCACCTCACCTTGAATAACACGCCCTCTCCAAGCGTCATCTTCTGAAGGGACAATAGCAGAGAGCTCGAAGTGTTTCTTTGGGAAAAAACCAGTACTGTGCATCATAAGAGGATCAAACACCTCTCTTTGAGCAGCCTCTTCAAAAGGCATACTATAGAGCTCACTCATCAAAATACCCAGCACAATACTCGAAGCATTACAATAACAAAAGGACTCCCCAGGCGGCAAATTAAACGGATGAGTGTAGAGTTTTTCAAGGATTTCAATAGGGAGTCGATCTTTTAAACCAGCGAGAGAAAAACGATAATCAACGGTATGGGTCAAGAGGTGTTTTACCAGTACTTCTTTTTCAATACCCACTTGATAACCATCGATATACTTATTGACTGGGTCTTCAAGGGATAGTTCACCTGCATCAAGTAACTTCAGTGCAAGAAGTGCAGTGGGTACCGATTTGGTAATTGAAGCACAGTCATAGAGCGACTGATTAGTAACCGGAGCTTCATTGTCGTAGGTATGAAACCCAAATGGGGCTATACTTCGTGCACCACTCCTATCAACAATGCCAACACAACAACCCGGAAAGAGTTGATCTTCAATTGCATCAGAGACATATCTAGAAAGAGCACTACTCAACATACCGTCACCCCACTCAATTATTTTATCATCAATCTAAAAATTTTTAAATATGATTGCCCGATAAATTTAAGCGACACCTGTCATTATACATCTCATTGTAACGAGCGAACTCCCCCCCCCCTCTAGATCAACTCTTAAAACTCTATACAGATACGACAGAAAGGATTCACCCGCCCTTGGAGGTCGTAGCGGATTTTTTCAGATACTCCAATAGGCGATTCATGACCCTCAATAAAAAGGCGGGCGGTAGATCCACTACTACTCGAAACCGTTTCTTGAGAACTTGATACCAGTGTTTCAGATGAAAGCCCCATTTGTGAGCTTTCTCCTTCCCCAAACTCTTCTGATGAATAATGAAGCGACATACTCGAGCTAGAAGTACTCGAACTTGATAAAGCTCCATCAGAGCTATTGTCAGAACTCCCCTCAGCACTACTCATAGGGATAACCTCAGTTGTACCATCATCATGATTCACAATAATTTCAGGATAGAGATGGTCCATGTCATAACTTAAAGTTGCACCAGCGCTACATTCCTCACCACACTCTTCAGGAAAGGGCGCCTCATAGACTCTCCCCTCAAAAACAAAATTGCCATCAAGGTCTTTAACCTTTACGAGAATTACATCTTGCTGTGCATCAGGCATAATCCACTGCTGCCCCATATCACCCTCTTGAGAAGCCTCGACCCATGTGGTGTCAGAACCTTCAACCACTCCTTGAACTGCACCACTAATACCATTGGGCAGATTGGTAAACAGAAGTCTCAACCATCCCTTTTCCTTGGACCCCTTCGTGTACCAGATATGAATATCCCCTCGATATTTTGGATTTTTAACAAAACGCCATGAAACTTGGCGATTATTGAAAAACTCCGTCTCCCATAGCCCGCTCCCCCTTAAAAACGCGAAAGGATCTATATACGAACCATCATCATACTGAAAAGCATTGAGAGACTCAGTATGAATATCCACATGATACTTACTGTCACGACACCAAACATTGCCATCCGAACACTGGTCTGTTACAATGGCATACATCTTAGTATCATTCTTATCATCGCTATACCAACCCGTATTATTATTACAGATAGTTGTACCTTCTGCACCCGAATTACCATATTGGCTATCGCACTCATCACCTAAGGTAATCTCGATCCAACGTCCACAATTAAAACCGTTATTATACATTCCGAGATAAGGGTCACTCGGATCAAGAGGACGAGACCCATAATCCCCGGGTGCCTTATGATAGGAACCCGGCTCATTAAATACGTTCAGTGCAACAAAGTTATTTTCATCAAGACCAACCAGTGCGCTGTCCTGACCATCGTAATCAAGAACAGCCTGAGGAACACCACAGGCTCCATATGGAGCTCCTAATAACTGAAAATGCGTCGCAGCACCTTCCCGAATACGATTATCAGATAGATGCCCTTCATCGCCAAACGAAAAAATTACGAAACAGAGAATTAAAAGAAATACTTTCATTATATGCCCTCAAATGCTGAACACCCTCTCTTTCACCCAAAAAGAGACGTGTTTTTGTGTGCCTTATTAACCAATAATATAAGTTATTAGTCTACAGATTCAAATAACCCTCTTATTACTTTGAGTTGAGAAGAGATATTCATTGGTATTTATGCATAAAAAAAGCCACCCCTGAGTAAGGAGCGGCTCTAAAAACTAAACGAGAGAAGATGTTACGCTTCTTCACCCTCGTGCTGTACTTTACCACGACGCGCTTCGAGCTCTGCACGAACTTCATGTGCACGTTCTTCAGTAATATCATATTTTGACATAAGATACATAGCAAGTATAGAGGTTACAATAGGAATAACAATATCAGCAACTCTTAACTGAAATATTGTTTCAGCGCTCTGAGCCCCTGCATTTGGAACATAATCAACCAGTGACAATACTACAAAACTTGTCCCTAAAGCCAATGCTTGCCCCAACTTAACCATCCACCAGTATACTGCCCCAAAAGTACCTTCACGACGCTCACCCGTATTTAACTCATCGAGGTCACACACATCCGCAGTCATAGACATCATAAGTGTAAATAGACCACCGATCCCAAAAGAAAAGAAAGGAAGAGGTAACACCATTAACCAAGGCGTCCCTGGAGTGTATCCCCACCACTTAAGTCCATACCCGATAATTGCAATAACGGTCGAAATCATAAAAGCTTTTTGCTTGCCATGTTTCTTTGATAAATACGTTATAATCGGAATAGCAAAAAAACAAGTACATAAAGCAGTGAGAGAACCAATCAATGAAGGCCACGTTCCAGCAACTCCAATATTCTCAAACATATAACTTGTTGTAATATAAAAAGAGTATTGAGCCACAGTTTGGAAACCATTAAACACAAGAAAGGTAGTTAAACACAATAACAAGAATGGTTTACAATTAAATGTTTGGGCGATACCTTTAAAGAAATCTTTCATAATGTCACCCGCTCCAGATAATGACATTTTCTTAGCATCACTTCTTTCTGGCAACACTCTTTCTTTACAAAACAATGCTGGTACGATCGCAAAAAGAAAACATGCAATGCCAACCCATACCGCTAATGTTCTACAACCAACCACTGCATTCTCATATAATTCTGGGTCATAAATAATAACCCAAAACCAAGGAACAACCACCCAAGATATTTGGCCAAACCATTGAGCAATAGCCATTATTCTTGTACGTTCGTTAAAATCAGGAGTCATTTCATACCCTAAAGCAACAAATGGAGTTGCAAAAATGGTATATCCTAAGTAAAACAATAATGAAAATCCTAGAAAATACCAGAAATTATACGACTCACCATTTTCTGGGTAGATCTGCCACATAATGATGTATGCGACACTGGTTACAATAGCACCAATGAAAATAAATGGCTTTCTACGCCCCCATTTTGTTCGCGCATTATCAGAAATATACCCCATAATCGGATCTGTTAAAGCGTCCCAAATCCGAGGTGAGGCCGCTAATACGCCCGCTTTCCAGGGGCTCATTCCTAACCCCTCAACCAATACCACAATAAAGACACTTAATGCCGCTGTGAAAAAATTATTAGCTAACATACCAATACCAAATGCAATTTTTTGACTTATTGGGACGATGTCTTCAGGAGCCGTTTCGTAGTGTTTTACTTCACTCATTCATATCACCTTTTATAAAAATGTTCGTCATATCACCTGACAGTTAGCTAGGAAATTTAGTTAATTACCCCAAATTTCAACGGGTTAAGTTACAAGATTGAAACTCTCTAACCATATATCAAGCCACTATTCAATAGGGTTGCACGACGGAGAGCTCTCAATCTCACCCTTTTTGTGGAACACCAACACACAAACCCATTAAAACAAAAAAAGCAGCCCTTTCGAAGCTGCTATTTTCAAAATGTATTGACAAGATTATTCTACGACGGTGTAGCCCAATTTTTCAATTGAGACATAGTCATCACCTTTCTCTTGGTCAATAGAGACCTCAATAGCTCCCGTTTTTGCAGTTGGAACAGCAAACCAGGTTCTATACCGTAAACTGCCGTTCATTTTTGATTCACGGTTTTTGAGCGCACGACCCTTACGTATAAACTGTGTTGAAAGGATGACCTTTGCATCTTTTGGCACCATGGCATTAAGCCATAGGTAAACTTTTTCACCTTTTTTAACTGATTTTGAGTCTACTTCAACAGCACAATCATTTTTATGATCACCCTCTTTTACCACCTCTTTACAGAACTTGTATTCAACAATTACCGCTTCATTTCCTGTATAGTAGTAATCCATAACTTTCGAAACTTCTTGGCCCGTTGGCTTTGCCGCCATAAGGGCAACCACGCCACACAAAACTATTCCCAATACTTTTTCATTAGATATCCTCAGTTTTCTCATTAATAGTGGTTGAAACATACAAAAATACAAAAATACCGCCCCTTTTTTCATTCTGTAGAATGATTCCATTTAAGAAGCCCCAAGAGCATATATCCCTTTTTTATCCCATTTGATTAATTATATTGCACCACATGCACACCCAAAAATCAAAAACACTCACACATAGATTACTCAAGGTATCTTTCTCTATGATACTTTTGTTTTTGGTTGCACCTTCTCCGGCCTCATCAGAAGATGATAGCACCGGATTTGAAATGGTTTACCCAACCACCATTCGCATTACTACCCATGAATACTCCCCCCACCATTCTCAGGACCTCCCCTTTGGAGGCGTTGCACTTCGGATAATTAAAGCGGCTTTTGCAACGGTTAATATTTCTGTTGAAATTGGTTTTTTCCCAAAAAACCGAAGTGACTACCTGGCATCATCAGGAAGATGGGATGCAACACTCCCTTTTTCACATACTTCAAAAGATGAAGAAACCTATCTCATTAGTGACACCATCTATCACTCAGCTACAGTCCTCTTTTCGAGAAACCGACCAATCACTCAATGGAGCTCCTTTAAGAATTTTCGGTCACTACAACTGGGTGCGACTCATGGTCGCCAATACTCCAGAGATTTTCAGAGCGCCATTGATGCAGGGCTCCTTCACGTAGACTTCTCTATCTCTGACAAGCACAACTTCACTAAGCTCGTTCAAGGAGATATTGACCTCTTCCCTTGTGATATTGACGCAGGGTACGCTATTATACAGCGCTTCTTCGCATCATTTACGAACCCTTCTTTTACCCACGCACCCAAAATTGTAACAACACACCCTCATTTTTTGCTGATCTCAACTGAGACGCCCCATGCCGAATATTTCCTTCGCGCATTTAACACAGGACTCAAACGCCTCGCAATGGTTGGTCGACTCGATAGCTACCTCAAAGAACTCAGAAGTACCCGCATTTTATTACAAAACCAAAAATAGTTCACTAAAACAAGCTTCACCTCACCCATCTTTTAGGTGTCAATCACTTTTTTACTACCTTTATTCCTATGGAACAAATCATTGATCAATTTTCTCACGAACTCTCAACAGCTCTTTTAGAAAAAAGATTTGTTAAAATAAGTTTTGGAAAGCCGACACAAAAAGATGGCGAATATAAAAAAGTAACCGGTCGGCTAATCCAAGCAAAAGAGACCACGCTATTGAGCCTCGCTTTTGAGACCGCTACTCAAACATTTACCAAAAATTTTGATTGCGCACTCCAACATGAAACTGCTCTTTTAGAACTGACCACCCTCTGTGGAGCGCAATTTAAGAACATTAACCTCTTCACGACTTCTGGCGACTTTTTACTCATGTATAGCAAAAAGCTTATTCCACGCATGCAGAAAAAACCAGCGACCTTCAAGACTCCTCGCGTTGAATTTCACAACAGAGAGAAACGACGATATCTCGAGCTCAAAAATAATGTTTATTTACGGGAACTCGGTATCACTACTCAAACGGGACAGATTGCACCCAGCAGACAAAACAAATTTAAACAGATTGATAAATTTGTTGAAGTCATTGATACGCTTATCCAAACCAGCGCATTAAAAGAGTCCAGCACCCCTATTGCTATTGCCGACATGGGCTCTGGCAAAGGATATCTCACTTTCGCACTCTATGACTACATTGCAAATACCCTTAAACTCCCTGTGACCTCTACAGGTATCGAATACCGCCAAGACCTCGTTGACACCTGCAACACCATAGCACTATCAGCCGACTTTCAATCCCTCACTTTTGTGCCAGGCACCATTGAATCCAACCCCCTTAAGGAGATAGACCTCCTTATTGCACTCCATGCTTGTGACACTGCAACTGATGACGCCATTAAACAAGGCATTGATGCAAATGCTACTATTATTGTTACGGCCCCCTGCTGCCACAAACAGATACGTAAAGCGATGCAAGTTGAAGGCCCTCTTGCGGAAATTACCAAACACGGCATCTTAAAAGAACGGCAAGCAGAAATGATCACCGACACCATACGTGCACTCCTTCTTGAAGTACATGGTTATAAAACAAAAGTCTTTGAATTTATCGCGGATGCACACACCCATAAAAATGTGATGATTACCGCAGTCAAAAGAAGTGGCACTCCAAACCCTGAACCGCTTCTCAAAAAAATTGCAGACCTTAAAGAGACCTTTGGCATATCAGAGCACTATCTTGAGAGCATACTCTCTTAGTTAAAACACAATCAGACTCCCCCACCCCAATACACTGCATACAGGAGAGTTCAAGTCAATTGCATTACCGATCGAATACATCGATTCACTCTTTCGTTTTTTCATTCCATTTATAAAACTGTGCACCCACTGGTTTTCCAAGGGTAGACTCACTCTCTCCATTTAAGTGATATTGAATACCTCCTGAACGCGCTGAAAAATTCACTAAGTGATCGACTTTTATGGAATCACCTTTGGGCGCTTCAACACTATTTTTCAATACAATAGAGTTGTAAAAAAAGCTATAAATACCCAGTCCTATTGCAAAGTGATTTTTCACATCATCATCAACTTTATAAGACGCATATCCTTCTCCTATTGGACTCATCCACTGATTTTGAATTGGCGGGTCATAAGGGATCTCTGATTGATAAAAGTAGACTGCACCATATTCACCCTTCCATAGGGTTTGATACTTTTGAAAATGCTCATTAAAGAGCCCATACACCGTTACATGATCACCCGTAACCACTAAACCATTATCTGATGTATTCACCGCCCATTCAGCTCCTGCACCATGGTCAGCCCTCCAAAGCCAGAGGTGATCAGCGATAACATCATTACTATGGATTTCAAGACACCGTTTTGCTTTGCCGGCTACCGCACCACCAACTCTACAAAAAAGGTCACTTATCGAAGTGGGGTTCTCACTATGACGAAGTGAGTCTCCCTCACTCCCAAACTTAAAAAGAACATCTGACTCCTGAAGACCTGCATCGGCAACAATACCAGCGACAACAACACCTGGCACATCATCAACCATTAGGGCTGCACTGCCTTTTTGAGGAATAAGGGTTGGCATCCCAAGCCCGAGTATCACCGTATTTGCCCGTTCTACATTGAGAGCACTCTCAAGACTATATATCCCTGGAGTGAGCAAGAGGTGTTTCCCTTGCTTAAGTGCACTATTGATCGTTTCAGCGTTATCCCGTTCAGGTTGCGCTACATAAAAAGAATCAATGGGAATTAAGCTCCCGCTCTCTGTACCACTTTGCCAGCTCACCCCTATCGATTCTTGTCGAACACTCGGTACAAACACCCCGTACGAACCGTCATCTTGAATGGTAAGAAAGGGCTTTTCTCGCACTCGAGGGGTTTTTTCGACAACCGAGTAAGGTCGTTCACCCCACCGCTCGGTCGGTGCGCCAGACACACCAACAAAAGTCATATTCCAATTACCTCCACGCCACCGCTGAATGGAATTGTTACGCATAAACCACTGTTGCTGTGAGTTTGCATAGGCCTCACCCGTTATAAGACAATTAGCCACATAGCCACCTGAACCCCATCCATCAAGATCGTACTTCATTGAGCCTTCAATATGCATCCGCCTAAAGGGGGCTGCCTGTGAAACGGCCCACACGTTATCACCCCGCGTAATGACTTTCATATTTTCTGCAGAGCGCCAAAACATTAAGGTCACGTTCATCCCATTACCCGCAGGGCCCGTGTGAGTGAGTGATTGTACCGCACCATTTATGGTGACGTCACCGGGAAGAAGACCGAGGCCTGCAACATGTGTATAGTAATCAACATTGATGCGGAGCTTATAGTTCCCTGGCTCAAAGAGAAGCGCATATCGATCCTCCGAGAATTCAGCATGCTTCTGACGATCACTTACCTCATTAACCTTTTTTTGAATCTCTTTCATGTTCATGGAATCATTAAAAATAAAGACCCGGCTTCCAAAGAGCGCATTAAAAGTATCATCGGTATGTTCAATGTTTTTTGACACTCCACTATCCTTCTGTACCAATGTACAACTACTACTCAACAGTGTCCCTATTCCTATACAGAGTAGTCCACATAATACCCTCATGTTACTCTTCATATCTGCCCCCGACCATTACTTAATGTAAATAATACATATAATGTGGTTCATGACGAACAAAAGGTCTCTTCAGAGAGACCTTTTGCTACTAACTGTTCTAATAGTGTTGTTGATTATGGGCCAAAGTACCCATCAAAATGACGCATATCATTATTATTAGTTGGGCCACCTTGATTGTTAACCACATTTTCCATGCCACCACCTGCATCAGAAAACGTTACCGTAACGATATCTTCAATGTGCATTCCCGAAACTTCAGGGGTCTCTACTGCGTTGGCCATGCGCACCTCATTGTAGAAGAAACTATACATACCCAACCCATAGGCTTCATGTTCAGTCACCCCATCACCTACTTTATAGGCTGGATACCCGGGTACGGCCCCATTCATCCAGCTCTCTTGTGATGGCGGGTCATAGGGAATCTCTGATTGATAAAAATATGTTTGGCCTCTATTACCATTCCACAAGGTTTGGTACTCCTGAAAATGCTCATTAAACAGACCATATACTGTAACATCATCACCATTAACCACAAGTCCATGGGCACTTTTATTTTCTTCCCACCCCCAGTTTGACCCTCTATTATTATCATCCCAATTCACGCCTGCTCCATGATCTGCACGCCACAGCCAAAAGTGGTCACCAATTACATTATTACTATTAATAGTAATACAACGCTCAGCCCTACCAGAGAACTGCCCCCCAATTCTACAGAAATAATCACTCACTAATATTGGATTATCAGAGTGATCCTTATTACTCCCCGGCTCACCAATCTGTAGTAGTGTTTCTGAACTTGTTGGACCCGCATCAATTACCAGCCCTGCAAGAACAATACCAGACTCATCTGCCGCAGTGAGTGCGGCCCCTCCATGCTGAGGCACCAAAGTAGGAAGCCCAAGCCCCAAAACGACTGTTTTGGGGTGTTTCACCGCTATTGCATCAGTAAGATTATAGACCCCTGGTGTCAAAATCAGATGTTTCCCCTTTGCAAGTTCGGCATTAATATCGGTAACGGCATCACCTGGAGAAGCAATATAAAACGCACTTATCGGAATATGCTCACCACTGAGTTCACCGTCTCTCCAGTGAGTCCCCGAAACATTATAGCTCACATCAGGGACATATACAGAATAGTTACCAATATCATCAATATACAATGTGGGTTTTTCTCGCATTATCGGCGCTTCATCAATTGCTGTTTCTGAGAGGGCACTCGTCCATCCCTCGCGCGCTCCAGGAACACCAACCCACACCACATTCCAATTCACTCCGCTCCAACCACCTACTTCGGTGTTACGGGTAAACCACTGTTGTTGATTAAAGGCCGTTACTGTGCCCTCAATAACACTATTTGCTAAGAACCCGCCACTCGCATATCCACTACCCATATCTATTAAGAGATCACCTTTTACATGCATTCTTCGATACGGTGCCGCTTGAGAAACAGCCCACACAACCTCTTTTTCCGGGTGTACTTCAAAGTTTTCGGCCATTCGCCAAAACTGGGTAGTAATGTTACCACTCGATTCTGTAGTAACAGACTGCACAGATCCTTCAATTTTTACAGCACTGGGAAGCAGACCAAGCCCTGCTGCATGCATATAGTACCCAACATCAATGGTAAGTTGATAGGTTCCAGGCTTGAAGAGCAACGCAAACCTATTTGCACTAAACTCATCATTTGCCTGACCTGCATGTATTGATTGTATTTCATTTGAGATGGCTTGCATATCCATTTCGGGAGAGTAAATTTTTACATTCGGTCCAAAATCTACTGCATAGTATTCTGTGTGAGAACTGTAACTATCCTCCGTCGCATCAATAAAGGATGAACTCTCTATTTCGGAAAAAGAACTTTCATTTTTTGTGGAAGACTGACCGATTGTTGCACTTGATTCTGAGCTGGAAACTATTTCATCACTAGAGGAATTACTCTCTTGTTCACTAGAACTCTCTTCACTCAATTCTTCAGATGATATACCTTCACTACTGAACTCATAATCAGCACTTCCTGAAGAAAATACATCATCAGTATCTGTTTGTCGATCCTCTTTAGAACAGGCAAAAAACAGAAAAACAATAGAAATAAAAATAGCGAACCGTTGTACCACAGATACCCCCTCATAAGCACCGCAGAGCTTATGTAATTCTTACATTAATATATATTAAAAAAGAAAGGGAAGGCAGATGGGGATTGACTGAAACTGAATCTCCCCTCACTTCCCCAACAACCTGTACAATTTAGTTATAGAGCAAAAATGTATTTTGTAAAGCACTACCAAGCAGTCTGCTCAAAATCATATGCTTTTGGGCAGAAAATTATTTCAAATTTCGTAGAAGGGTGACAAGTATAAAGTGAGCCCGCATCATCATAGGCAAACGTATAAATTTTAGGCGCCATTTCATGTGACACATCCACATATTGAGTCTTCCAAATGCTAAACTGGTGATCTCTCTCATTACATTGTTCTGAGCTTACACCAGCAATCAGGTTATTACCATCCATATGAGTAGGACAACATGAACGCAAGGCAATGGGATCATCCCATTCATCTAATCCATCCTCAAAGGTGAGATATTTACATGGAGAATAACATCCAATCCTTTCACCATCACTGTTTCGATAACTCAAGTCAAAATCCCGATACCCATCTTGATCGAGACTCTCATGTTCCGGACATTTATCAACATCGAGACGCGACCCATTAACTACCACACATTTACTCCATTCATCTACTTTATCACCTTTAGGAATAACTACATAAGGCAAAGTATAGCCATCAACATTACTGGCATTATAATACATCTCAACTGACTCATTATCAACAGCCTCCCATGTAATCTCGAATTTCGATTCAATAGGAGGCGTACAAGCATCACCTAATGCTCCACCACACGTAGATGAACCGCCTATTTCACAATTTCTGCCAGTATCGTCACACCCTTGCTTTGGCCAATAGCGCGTCCCATTGATCTGACGATCCTCTGGAATATTATAATCATAGGAAGTTCCAGCTTCCAAAAACTTATTGAGATCAACTCCCCTGCTTTCAAGAAGTGCAATATGATCGGGCTGAGCCCCCATCTCTATCCAGAGATCTTCATCACAGTTATTGGTAATCCGTAACCGATTAGGTTGATCAACCACAACATCCCAGGGTACCTCAGTTTTAGAACGTTGATACGCTGTTGTATACTCAAACCAGGTGGATACATCATCATGAACTGCTCCGACAGGAAGTACACTGCCTCCAATTTCAATCCAAACACGCACTTCTTCTTCACCCATAAAATAGTTCTTAGACACGTGATCAAGTTTAACAGTCCACTCTGCACCTGATTGCACAGGCGGGTTCAAGTCAAACCGATGCACAACAAAGTCTGACGCATCGTTAAGCCGAGTCTTATAGCGCACTAACACGTTACTCTCTCCTGAAGGAACCGGAAAGGTAATCTCTATATTTCCTTTTGCATATTCCCTAAAGGTCACCGTACCATCAACTGCAACTATTTCATCAAAACTGGTATCTTCCCACTCATTGACCGAACTTACCGCTTCAATTGAAGATGAAGACAGTACCCCTTGTTCTTCTGAAGAGACCATTACTTTGGCTGATGAAGAGTTATCTCCAACATTTGACGATTGTATTGGGGTACTACTCTGTCCGGTCGATACTGAACTCACACTTTCTGAATGAGATATCTGTGAACTCATTGGCGCTGTATTTGATGACTCATCAGCTGTAACTTCGGAACTATCTCCTTCCAACATCTCGACTTCTGGAGTAGTACTACATCCCCAAATAACCATACTTACACCCATCAACAAACTTATCTGAGCTATCATGTTACCCCTCAAAAACTGATTAACCATATATGTGTCCCCTAAATATACTTTCAATGATCTGTATCACAAACACCTTTATGTAAAATTAACATAGAGATAGTGTCATTATTATCCCCTCAGCATCCTAACAATTCTTACTTCAAGATTCAATATTTACTGTGCAAAGCTGTATTTTGAACCAACCCTAACAATATTCTAACGGCAATTTATTACATTCTACCCTCATTAATAGCGAGGACCCTATGTCAAAATCTATCATGGTCATGTGTACCGGAAACTCATTTAGAAGTCATATGGCTGAAGCGTTTATCCGTTCATTTGCCGGAGACGCAGCAACAGTATACAGTTCAGGAGTAAAAGCGAGTGGCAAAATATACCCTTGGGCAATTACACTTATGGCTGAAGAGAGTATCGATATATCCAATCAAACCTCGGATCAGATCGACATCTACTTGGACAAAGAATTCGACTATGTTATCACCGTATGTGACAACGCAAAAGAGACCTGCCCCGTATTCCCCAAACCGGTTGGACAAGTTATCCACCACAGCTTTAAGGACTATGAGCCACAAGGTGATTTAAGTGATGAAGCGTATATTGAAACACTTAGACCAATTCGTGACGCCATAAAATCATGGTGTAAAGAGTTTGTAGCAACAGAACTCTCATAGATACTTATTGAGGAATTATAGGGCTGTAGCTCCGATTCTATCAGATCAGCAGCCCATACATTACTGTATCATCATATTTAATACATTCTTGTTTAATCAGCCCCCTATTTCCTTGCATTCCCCTATTCGATAGCTACTTTCGTGAAAAAATAATCGGATCAATGCATGAAACAGTTACTCATAATAGCACTCTGTGCTACAGCACTTTTTGCTCAAGATACCACAAAGGCAGACGCCCCCAACCCCCTTCAGAAAAAACTCGTCGCTACTTTTAATGCAAACCAAGACAGTTACTCAAACTGGGTTGAAGGTGGTGAAGACACTTATGGGTGGAAGTTACTTGTAAATGGTGGCCTTGATTACATACAAAAGAACTGGGAATTTAAAAACACTCTCGAAATAGAGTATGGCCGTACTGCAGTGGGCGACCTCCCGAGCATAAAATCATCAGATAAACTCTTCATCGAATCACAGTACAACTACACTCTTTTTTCCCATACCGCTGGCTATGCTGCGGGCCAATTGAGCACACAATTTACTCCAGGATACACTCACGCAAAACCAAGGAGAGCAAAAGTATCTACTTTTTTTGATCCTGGATACCTCATGGAATCAACAGGCCTCTCATACTCACCCGATAAACTCTTCTCTTCCCGCCTTGGGTTTGCTCTGAAACAGACCATTTCATCCAAAGAATTTGGCTGGGCAGATGATGTAGAAACACTGGAGCGCGAGTCATTTAAAAATGAACCCGGCCTTGAATCAGTCAGTGAACTCAATCTCGGCATCAATGACATCCTCACTTATACTTCCCGCCTTTCACTTTTTAGTAACTTTAAAGGGGCGAGCCGTATTGATTCTCACTGGAAAAACAAATGCAGTGCTCAAGTAATGACGTATCTCACTATAGATCTCTCTTTTGAAATGCTCTATGATTACGATCTTGATCACGACAATCAGTACAAACAAGGTATGAGCCTCGGACTTACTTACAAACTTTTTTAGTCTTCTCTAAACTATATCTATTAAAAAAGCAGAGTACTTAATCAGTACTCTGCTTTTTTTGTCTCTACTGCGAATACGATTGGGAGGGAATATCCGCTTCGAGACTATTTATGATATCGATACAATCCACTTGATGTAGAGATAAAGTATATACCATCAGATAGATATTCAGCCTCAACCGCAAATAGATACTCAGTGCTCCCGTCTGGCCGTATTATCAAGGAAGATTGTCCACTCTGTAATAGATTGAGAAAGCCCTCTCTTGTTAATGACATCACTGAATTCTTCTTTTGAATATACATTCGAGCCGTTTCATCACTACTCTTCTGACACTCACTTGAGCTCGATATTGACCCATGTACACCCCCTGAACTCAGGTTTTCGTCATTTTGCACCTCGGAACTCTGTGATGTTTCTGACCCATGTGAGCTTTCTATCTCACCACTTGAAGACAACAAACAACTACTTGATTCTAAAGCACTACTCACTTCATCATGTATACTACTTGTTTGATCCACCCCACTACTCACCGCAGTCTCTGAACTTACAGTCTCATTCGACGAAGGAAGCTCTGTACTCCCATCACATGCTATGCCAAGCGGCTCATAGTTACACGCTGTATGCCATGCAATTTCTCGTAACTTCCTCCCCAGTGCCGGCTCAACAGTGTGTGCAACACTTCCATACACATTTAATATGGTATCCGTCAGCTCAAGAGGGCTCTTTTTATATAACACCGAATAGTAGAGCATTGCAATCATATACCATCCGTCATTATTGGGGTGAATATCATCACTAAAAAACTGATCATGACTGGTCCTGCCAGGAACAACTCCAAGAGCAAGAGAATCATATAATGCCGCCATTGTTTGACCTCCAGGAATCATAAGCATAGGCTTCCCTGTGGATAATCCTGCTATGCTATCTGCAATCAATTCCCAAACAGGAAGGTCTGACTGTAAGCGATCTCTCCACGGAACTGTTTGATTATTGTCGTAACACTCAGAACCTTCAACTCCACTAAAAATACAGTGCCACGATTCAAACATATAGGCCTGTACATCAGGATTACCTTCTTTAGCCAAGCTATCAAACTTATAGGCATATTCATAGGTTTGACTATACGTAATATGACTTTGAAGTTCGAGTGCCTCAGTCATCACAACATCCGTAAAAGTACCCGATGCAAAAGCGGCACCATATCCTTGATCCTGGTAACTATTACTCCCATCATTATTCCAATTCCATTTAAGAGGCGAGCCAGGGATTATCTGATACCCATAAGAATTCTCATCGCCAGCATCTTCAGCAATGTAATTCACAAAGACGGGGATTGTCGTGTTCATAAGACTATGGCCAATATAAAAGACCCTTTTATTGATCGGCAATACCTCTTCATTAGATGACTGCTCTTCAGACGATACCTCTATCGCCCCACTACTTTCAACAACGATTTCACTACTAGAACTCACTACGGCACCACTTTCGGGCATGAGCATAGGCGCATCAAGAAGGGCCTGGTATTTAGGTGCTTCAATTTTGAGGTCACCCGCAGTTAACTGCCCCAAAGATTCAAGATGCCCCCATGATCCATATTGCGATTCGCGACCGCCAACATAACTAAATGCGGTAAAGAGCGAGACCCCTGCATCTATATGACGTTGCAAATTTTTAATGTAGAGATCATACATTTTTGGGTGCACTTGTGCATCCCATACCGCATGATTATAATCCCACTCTTGTTGTTGATATGGCTGCATATGTTGGCCACCTTCATAAATAATATACTCCATTCCAAAGTCTTCTGCATACTTCTTATGAGCATCGACAAACCTGCCTGTGCGTGACTCATACAAACTATCAACGGCATCAATAATCATCTCAGGAGTTACGGATGATGGCTCGAGACTATTCCAATAGTTGTGTTGATCTTCGCCAAAACCAAAGTATGCCGTGGGAGATACCGCATCGGCACCACCACCATCGTCATCAAAAAGGTACTCTAAAATGCGCCCCGTATTCCCTGGCCATCCTCCTTGCACTGCAGCTACAGTGATCAAACGCGAACGTTCACTTGTCCACACATCATTCCATATGCTAAAGGTACGCGCCATAAGATACGCATCTTTTTCGGGGTGACACCCCTCTAATGAATTACAGTATTTCATACTCACCGCCTCAAGACCCGCAGTAACTTCTGGCTCTCCCCCTGGAGCATTATCCGTTGCATAGTGCGATTGTTGAAATATCCAATTCCACAACTCATTAGAATACTCGATATACACCTTAAGTTTAGGGTCGAGCCGCTCTTTGACCAGCTCTGCAAATTTGGTAATGTATTCTCTATTGGCTTTGTGCGGTATACAAAACCAAGGATCAACTTGTAGTTCGTTTGCAAGGGCTATCGCATGCTCAATAGCTATACCCGCAGCCTGATTATTATTATCATAACCCCGCCCTTGGGAATAATGATACACTTGCGTACGTTTTTCCCAATCCTCTGACTGCGAGTTATTCGCTACCGTCCAATTCATAAATCGTAAGGTCTTGAAAGGACGAAGCCCAGCAAGAAACTCTTCTCTAAACAAAGGAATTTCCTCTTCAGGAGTATTTTCATAGGCCACTGGTATAATCTTAAAGTTTCTCAGGTAATTTCCCGCTGTTGAACGAGTTATATTCAACCACTTATGCCCCCCAGCACCAGTGAGTGTTATATAGTGATTTCCACCACGTTCCTCATGATCGACACTCCAATTGATATCTCCCTCACCATCGAAGGTAACTCGATATTCACCACTGTAAGTATTATTAATGAGAAAACGAACTCCTGTTGGAGCGCCATTTACTGATATGGGTAGCTCGGTAGGGTATCCTGCCGAATCCCGTGGAATTTGGTCTAATACCTGAGTATTCCAGCCAGAAACATTTACCGTAAAAGTGATCAGCTCAGAGGCTGAAGTCATAACATCGGTAAATGGGGCACCAGATGACCAATAATTGAGACTTCCTATATTCATCCCCATCTTCATTTGATTATTTTGGGCCATAAGTGATCCCAAACACAACCCAATTATTACTGCTATTACACGCTTCATACTTACCCTCGGTATTAATTACTGGTTAAATATATTTTCTCGGCCTACAGAATTGTATAAGGCGAATATTTATCCGTTGATTGAACGATCAACAACAATCACCATTCGCCAGCAGCAAATAACACTCACTAGTAGCATAACAGCTCTATTTTAGATATGTTTATCTGAGAGAATTGAGAGCTGACTATGAAAGAGATATACGACTACCTAGATTACCGAGAATACATCAAAGACTTCTATGAAGCTCAAAAAGAGAGGAAGTCTTGGTTTTCATACCGATACATTAGTCAAAAAGTTGGTATCGATGCCGGGTTTCTTGTAAAAGTCTTACAAGGTAAGAATAACATTACCGAAAAACACCTCCCTCAAATGATAACTCTTTTAAAGCTTGATGAAAAAGAGAAAGAGTATTTTGAGACCCTTGTTCACTTCACCAAAGCAAAAACTCAAAAGCAAATCTCTATTTTTTTTAACCAACTCATCGACCTAAAGAACCTCAGTGCCACAATCATAGAGCAAAAAAAGTTCGAATTTTATTCAAAATGGTATCACAACGCCATCCGATCTCTTATCGATTTTTACGATTTTAACGACGATTTTGAAGCACTTGGAAACAAGCTCTCTCCCCCCATATCTGCAAAAGAAGCTCAAAAATCTATTATTCTTCTTGAGGCACTGAACCTTATTTCAAAAGATGAGTCTGGCCGCTATCAGCTCATTGACACCATTATAACTACCGGCCAAGCATGGCAATCCATTGCCATTTCAGAATTCCAACAACAGATGATTACCCTCTCACAAGAATCTCTATTGCGCCATCCCAAAAAAGATCGCGATGTTTCTACATTAACTTTTTCAGTACCAACAAATGAATTAGGTGAATTAAGAGAACGCATAACTGAGTTTAGATCTACAACGCTTAAATGGATTCAAGAGCAAACCAATGAAGATGCGGTATATCAACTCAACCTTCAACTGTTCCCTTTATCCACACTTAATCAAAATGGGGACGAATCGTGAGACTCATCTATGTATTACTTTTTCTGCTGTGCCTATCCTGTACCGTCCCTGAACCCGAATACGTAGGAAACGGTTCCGAAACCACCAATGGCATTATTGCAGGCACTCTTACCCTCGAATCTGGTACCCCTGCAATTGCCGCAAAAGTACAACTGCGCGATAGTAGTACAACCGCTATAGACTCTACCACAACCAACAGCACTGGTTATTTTCAGTTTTCTAACGTCACCCCTGGAACATACTCACTTCTTGCCTCAGATAGTAATCGATCATTTCAGTGGTTCAAGGATAGTGTTACACTCAATGACACGTCCCCATCAGTTGAGTTTATCGAGACACTCTCCTCGGCTCGCACTATTAATTTTACAACTCCCACAATAAACGACAATATACAACTCAGAATATCCTTTCCAGAACTCGGACAAACTGAGAACTTCAATCATGCAACCGCAGGCCAGATCACTATCCCTGAAGGTACTTTTATCTACGAGTTATACGCATCACAGTCAAGCCTCTCTGATGCACAAGAAGTCCTCGTTACCATTGATACGATTAACCCAAACAGCGCTGACTCTCTAGGAACCATAGAAATCTACACACTCCAAGGAGACAGTTCTCAGGTGCTCTTTGATGACTTTGAAGACTCTGATCATATTTCAAATTTCTTCACCCCATGGTATACGTTTGATGATCGGGCAACATCAGGTATCAGTGCTATAAAAACCTTCGATGATCAGCCACTCAGCCAACCTCCTGGATTCAATAACAGTACAAATGCCGGTTCTATAACCTTTACC
The DNA here is from genome assembly GCA_051532035.1 of Fibrobacterales bacterium. Lineage (GTDB taxonomy): Bacteria > Fibrobacterota > Fibrobacteria > Fibrobacterales > JAOPTW01 > JAOPTW01. Next base: position 120,684 of record JAOPTW010000006.1, read on the forward strand.
CTCATCCCTAACACTACCTCAGACCCTGTATTTGTTGGCCTAGGAACTCACCTTGGTAAAGACTACACTCCATATCTTACCGATTTATCAAAACTTAAGTCAATAACCTTCAATCATACATCTACCAAACATCATACAATCACCTTTTGTTTAATCTCCAAACTCTACAACAACACTCAGCTCTGTACCTATCCAATCGATGCAAGCCTGGGTATTTGGGCGTCTAAAACCATCCCACTCAGTCTATTTAACAAAACACCAGCAATAACCCTTATTGGCAAAGAAGCATTTATGAAGGGAGTTAATAGTTTTGCTTTTATTATGAATACCGGGACGGAAAGTGGCGAGACAACTTTTAGCATAGATGACCTCATGTTTTATTTTGAATAACGGATCCCCTTCAAGAAGCCCTTTAAGTTTCACTTAAAGTTGGTGGTCTATATGGTATAACTCCTCAAATTTAGAAAATTAAAATTTTAGATTTTGCCCATTCACCCCGACAAAGTGAGTAGGTATTATGTTATGAGGTAACCATGGACATTCAATCGCAAGGGGTTCATACCACACCACCAAACTCCTTACTCCAGGCATCACAATCAAATGCAAATGACAGTGCCGCCTGGAACAGTATATTAACCAAATACAGCAGTGGCTCCATCGACACCGATGACGCTATTGCTGAACTCTCACAGGTTGAGGGGGGGGCTTCTATTGCTGACGCACACCAACCCCTCGTGGCAACACTCACTGAGACCGAGAGATCCATTCGGTTTTCACTCCTTAAAGAGCTCATGGCAATTGGCGATGATGAGACCGATAAAAAAGTACAAGATAAATACGCCGAAGATAATATTCTCTATGGAGTCCCTGAGGGAACAGAAGCCGCTGAGGTTGACCCCTATTGGAATGCAGAAAACACCAGTCAGCGCCTGGTTGACTTTGCCCTCTCTTTTCGATCATATTTTACTCACATGGATGATGTTGAATTCTTAGAAGAGGTAAGAGCCGCCATGCTCGAAGGCTATGCACGAGCCCATGAAGATATGGGATTTACCGATGAAACGATTCCTCCCGACCTTGGGAAACTTTACAACGACACCTATCATTCAACGATGGAGAAAATCGATTCCCTTCTTACTACTGCAAAGCAGGACGCCGAGTAGTCAGAACAATTACCCCTTTCGGGCATACCTGGAAGGGGTTTCATAGAACCCACTTGCCACGCGCCCAATTCCCAAGTTATTCACTATATTTAGAGTATGAAACGATATCTTTTTCTCTTTTTAGGCACACTCTTTTTACTTCTCGGTATAGTGGGTATCGTCCTCCCCTTACTCCCTACAACACCCTTTTTACTTCTCTCTGCGGCGTGCTATATGCGCAGTTCAGAAAAACTCTACCATTGGCTTACTCATCATAAAACCTTTGGCCCTTTGATCAATAATTATTTACAACACCGTGCACTGAGTCTCACTACAAAAATCACCGCCATCTCCACCCTCTGGCTCTTTATACTCTTTGCCACATTTGTAGTCACCCACCTTTTATGGGTACAGATAGCTCTCATTGTGATCGCAACAGGGGTTACATTCTACCTTCTCTCACTTAATACCATGAAAAAAGAGGTATAAGCCTTAGTATTGGTCAAAGAAGTGACCAGGAACACCCACTCTATGGAGCATATCATCATAGACCTCTTTCACTGATCGATCCGATACGTTGTTGTAAAGACCCCCTATCCCCCGCTGTGAACATGATTGCCCAAAGGGATTTCCGGGCCATGCAGTCTTATCATAACAACTGTTACAATCATCACCGCTCAGCATACCACATTGCACTCCCGAATTTTCACAGCTACTTGCAAAGATATAGTAATCGAGTGTTACATCTTCGAGCATGCTTGTCGCTAACCATATATAGAGAAAATAGGCCTCGGCATCCCCCCACCAGACACCAGCACCCCAATTAAAAGTACCAATTCGGCGAATCATCTTTTTTACAACCCCTTCGATATTTGCATGATAAGCTTTTGGCGTAAATGCCCCATACCACTTTCCAATATCAATTACCGGTGGCGTATAGTTTTGACTCCCACCTGGACATACTGCATCGGCAATGGCACAAAAATCATATTCATTTTGGGCGCAGTGCCCTCCAGGCACACCACACGCCTTACGTTCTGCCGACCACCACGTTTTATCCGGCCCATGTATATTATTTAAGCTCGCCAAAAAGGTCATAGAGTGATCGTAGAGTGTGACGTTATGGTCTCCAAACGCAATAGTGATAGAGTCTTCCATCATCTGTTCTGCGGGCTTTTGAGGATACGCACAGAGCCCCGCATTAAACCTATTTGATCCATTTAATCCATGTAGATATTTACGCACTCCAAAAAAAGTCATAGACTCGGTAATATGAATCAACCCAGGATTAGTTGGGCCTTCATTCATGAAAAAGCTAAACCCAATCGTCTCTGGATAAAAGACTGCAAGACATTCATCCTGTGTATTCGCAACATGACAACCCGCACATTCAGTACCACCACCATAATGCAGACCACCAATATCAACAGTCGTCTGACCTGGGATATCCATTGCCTGAAAACTCCCCCCTTCATCATCAAGTATAATACCATAGACTGGATGACTTTTACTCGTCTCACCTCTACACCACTCGGGCTTTAGTGGCCTCTTGTCAGCAGTGACCATCATTTTACTCTCATCAAAATAACAGGCATTCAAGTCGGACATACTGACCCCATCCATACCATCTGCTAGTATTGCATCAAACCCTTCAGATTGATTCATATTACCCATAGCCGCACCAACATAATGGGTCTTATATCGTTCATCCTTCATTATCGTTGTCAAAAAGCTCATAACTGAAAACATCCAATAGTTGACATCATGATGATAGTTTACTGAATATTTAAGCCCTGTTGTAATTTCACCCATTGTCGGATGCGTTACCTCACCTCCAAAAATGGTTATCAAAAAAAGATACGCCAACTGCTCTTGAGAAATAAACAGATAGGACTGGTCATCGACTGCTTTCGTTGCATAAATACTAATCCAAGGAACTTGTTCTCTACCAAGTCCAGCAAATGGGTTTCGAGTAATTAAGTCATTAGACCACTGATTAAGGGCCGTTATGGTTTCAGAAGAAAAATCCGTAGGAAAGGTATACCCAGAGAGAACACTATTAAAATTTATCGAGCCAGCCTGCGGCAAGACCACAGTTACAATATCAGGCTCAGGGTAAAAAAAGTACTTCCCCGACACACCCCCTGTTAACACCTCGTCACTACTACTCTCTGTTTCATTTGAAGAGAGCCATTCAGACGATGAACGGTCAACAGAAGAACCACCACTGCTACTCAATTGAGAGAGCGAACTCTCATAAAATTGTTGTGAAGAGCCCGAGGATTGTTTTTCTTGAATGACACTACTCTCAGATGAGAGGTCTTTTTCACTTGAAAGGTGCTCGAAACTCATCTCTTCTATTCCACTTGACACATCATCAGAAGATTCTGTAACTGGCTCTATCGATTCTGTTGAACAACCACTACCAACCAATAAAAAAACAAACATCCAAACAATAACTATCTGATACATCAATAAACCCCTATTACACAGAATGCTGTACGCCTTGTATAAGGTAGATTATCTCTACCACTTTCCGCAATTGAATACCCATAAAACGCCTTCTTTATGTAATTTAAACATTAAGAGGAGACTCAAGTTCGTTCTCGGCCCCAACACTTACTTTGATTTATTTGAGTCAGAAAGAGTCTATATCCCTGAACGATACCCCTTATTTTGCCGCCATTTTCACCCAAGGGACAGTAACTTCTAAAATTAATAAAAGAGTATACTTTAATTATACTTGTTACAATCTAAAAGCATATATTATACATAGAGTTACACTAGTACATTGGAGTTTATAATGAAGTATCTACTCACTATCGCAGCCCTCGGCCTCATAGCCTGCACTTCAACCAAACCCAATACAGAGGCCAATGTGACTACCAAACCTTCACCCGTAGCAATAGTTGAAGAGAGTGAAAGTCAGGAACGCCACCTCGCCATGACACCCAGCATACTTGGAAAATCAGGAATGAAGCTCAGTCTTAACAAAGGCGAATCCATGCGATCTAATGAGATACTTCTCACCGTAACACTCCCCGACAAATGTGAAGACATAGAATCAAATATTAGTTTTGATGTTGATGGAACCTATTACTTTTTCCCCGCCGTCGAATCAGCTTCGGAATGCACCGTTGACCAACTCACCAGCCAGACAAAAACGATCGGAACCTATTTAGTCGACATTCGCTTTGTAGAAACAGTACTGAGAGCACGTCAAGTTCATGTCATCCTTGGAACAGCCATGGGAACCTTCACCAAAGGCGGGATTTCTACTGCACAATATGGTTTTAAAGAATTTCTTACCAAAGTAAACACGCTATAACACACCTTAAGAGCGAGGGACACTTCTTTGTTTGTGACCCCATTTATTCTACAACCGCTACGTCCTTCGCTCTTACCTCACTACATCCCGGCCCCTCAAGCCTACTTTTACCCCCACTACCCGAGACCACTTTAATTTGAGTTTCGATACGCGCTTTTAGAGCAGAGACATGGGATATCACACCAATAAGCTTTCCTTCTCCTTGTAAATTGGAAAGCGCATCGAGCGCCACATCAAGAGACTCCTCATCAAGGGTACCAAAACCCTCATCCAAAAAGAGCGAGTCTATACGAATTCGGTTACTCGCCATCTTTGAAAGCCCCAACGCCAAAGCGAGACTCACAATAAATGACTCTCCACCCGACAGATTTTTAGTTGACCGTTCAACACTCCCTTGATGGGCATCAATCACATTGAGTTCCAAAGGCTTTTCATTATCACGCACCAGCAGGTAGCGCTCAGTCATATGTTTCAGTTGATTATTGGCATGGGAGATCATAACATCAAAGGTGAGCCCCTGCGCAAAATCCCTATACTTCTTCCCATCATTGGAGCCAATATAGAAATGCAGTTTTTTCCACCGATCACACTCCCTTTTTTGCAGGTCAATGCGTTCTGCACCGCTCTCTAATGAAGCCTTTTTCTCTTCATTCAGAGCAATGGTATTACTATCTTCTCCAACCTGATTTTGAAGTCGAGTAAGGTCACTGCTCACATTCTCTTTTGCCGCAGGAAGCTCTTTAGTGTCAACCCCTTTGGGCAATCGGCTTTTTTGATTCTCAATGAGCGCATCATACTGCTCTTTTTCAGAAACAAGCTTTACTCGCTCTAACTGTAGCGCTTCATCTCGGCTCTTTAATCGCTTCAGTTCATCAGGAACAATTCTCATCAAGCAAAACTGAGCCTCATCATCAAAACCTAACCCCTCGCACAGCTGATGGAACCTCTCAGAAAGCTGACCGACTATAGGGAGCAACTCACCAACAAGACCAATTGCACTTTCGAATTTAGTTGTCATCTCTATGAGAGACTGCTTGGCAACATCATCACTTTTTCGCACCCCCAGCAGCTCGTGCTCTATGACATCTAACTCTTTAGTCATACGCAACTCCTCTGTAGCACACTCTTTCTCGCCATACAGAGTCACACGCTTTTCTTTTACCATTTCCAAATCAGCTTGAGCTTGCTCTACCAGACCATCACGCTCTTTAAGGGCTCGATTCAATCCTTCAATGAGCGATTCACCACCCTTTACTTCTGCGCTCAAACGAGTAATCTCATTGTGAGACTGATGTTCCTTTACTTGAGCCTTCTCCCAAAAATCTTTTCTTTTTTTGAGCGCCTCTACGACATCTGATAAAGAACCCTCAGCCTCAACACCATATCGACCGACAGATGTTTTAACTGATGTCATCAGCTGCACCAACTCACCAACAATCTGCTCTTGACTTTGTTGCAGCTCTATCAGAGTTTCTCTTTGAGTCGTTAAAAGCAACCGAAACCGTTCAAGAGATGACTCTGCTTTTTGAAAGGTCAGTTGAGAGCTATTCTCACGCTCAATCAACTGTGCTGATTTCAATTGCAATTGATTCAGTACACTGATTTTCTCCCTCAGGACTGCAATCATTGCATCCGTCGCGCTCACTTCGGGGGTTACACCTTTTGCAAAAGGATGTTCTTCTGCGCCACAGAGGGGGCAAGGAGAACCATCGTGAAGCAATTTTCGCTCAGCCTCATAATCAGCAACCTTTACCTGAAAATTTCTCAGATCCAAAAGATGATTGAGCTCTTGAGTATAATCATCATTTGATTTACCGGACAATTGTATCACCTGCTGCTCTTCAACATAGCGCTTTTGATCTTTGAGTCCTCGCAGTATTTCCCGTTCATACTCAACTTCTTTTTGAGCCGCCTCCAGCGACTTCTCACTCTCTTTTATCGCCCCAGTCTGAGCTGCAACCCTTTGAAGGCGAACATCCTGCCTCTGCTCCAGAAGCTCTTTTTGCTTTTGCAAAGACTCAACTACAGCCAAATCACTTCCAATTTCTACATCCACTGCATGAGCATTCAGGTACTCTTGCACTCGTCCTAACGCCTCCTTATGACGTTTAAGCTCACGTTGTAACTCTTTCTGTTTCGTGTTCTGACTATGTAACTGAGATTGTATTTGAGTAAAATCTGCTATGCGACTTTTGTGCAACAATTTCTTTTCATGCACAACCCCATCAAGGACCGTCACCTCTTTTATAGTCGCCCGCTCTACAGTATGAAGCTTATGGAGTAAACGCTTATCACCTTCACCTTTCTCGACTCGCGCACGACTCTCTGCAGCAGCGTCCCGCAAAGCAGGAAGGGACTGTTCGAAAAATACTTGCTGTTCTTGAGCCCGCACTCGTTGAGCCCTCTTTGAAAGGAGAGTCGCATATTCCCCTTCAACTTCTTGAGCTCGAACCGCTTGATCTATACGAACCTTTTCTTCTGCAAAAACTTCGATTTTTTTACCATTCTCGCCCTGGGCAACGCTAGTATCCACAAGTTTTTGTTGTAACCGCTCAATCTCGACAACACGCTGCAACTGCTCTATGAGCCCACGCTCCTCTTCTTTTAATCCTTCACACTTTTGCTGAGCATCAACGACACACTGCCGAAGCACCTTCTCATCTTCCAGACTTAATATATCAAGATGCGCAATCTCTCTTTCGAACTCATTTAAAACCTGCTTCTCTTCACTCGTACGCCTATGAACCTCTATAGAAATATTTTTATAGATATCCGTACCCGTAATTTGTTCTAAAATTTCAGATCGATCACTTGATGTTGACTTCAAAAAGGCAGCAAAGTCGCCCTGGGCAAGAAGCATCGACCGGGTAAACCGCTCAAAGTCTAACCCCGTACACTCTTTAATAAACTCAGAAACCTGTTTTTTCTTATCCTCAAGAAGGACTCCCGTTGCCGCATCAGTAACTTCATGAGTATAATCTTGTAGCTTCCCATCAACCTTTCCCCGTGATCGGCGCTGTTGCCATGTAACCATATACAGCCCACTCTGGGTTTCAAAGGTTACTTCCGCATGACATTCAGCAGTGTGCCGAGAAAGAATTTCATTACCCCCGCTCTTGTTAATCGCCTCTAATCGAGGAGTCCTTCCATACAGAGCTAGAGAAATAGCATCAAGGATAGTCGACTTACCCGCACCTGTTGGGCCGGTAATAGCAAATATTCCATTAGCAAGATATTCAGGATTTCTAAAATCAATTGACCACTCACCATAGAGGGAATTTAAATTTTTAAACCGTAATGCATGTATCTTCATAAATTATTCCCCACGACTATCCCGCTCTAACATCTCGGTGACCACCTCGGTGTAAGTAGCCAACAACAGATCATGTTCACTTTCGTCTACCCCTTTAACCGCAAGCAGCTTTTCAAACACATCGCGATCACTCAATTCATTAAGCACCTCAGATGCTTCCGTTCGACTGAGTACCGCGTCAATAACCTGTCGGTTCTTCACTAATAAAATTACAACGAGACTCTCTTCAACCAAAAGATGCACCCGCTCATTAAGGTCTGTAATTGTTTCAACACCGGTATATTCAATATCTACCCACGCATCTACTTCATCCGACACCAACTGCCTCAATGATACTTCAATCTGCTCCATAGTACCCGAGAGTCGTTCAAGCCTCTGAAAGAGTGGCACTCCAATGGCTTCAACCCGAGGCACTCTCTCATCAAATACTACAAGTGACACCTCTTTCTTTTGATACGCCTCTCCAAATCCCATCGGGAGCGGTGACCCCGAATACCTCATATGATTATTCCCCCCAACTTTTTGAGGGATATGCAAATGACCCAGAGCTAGATAATCGATCTCTTTAGGAAAAAGCTCACCACTTATATGGCCCAGATTCCCTACATAGAGATCACGAACCCCATCGCCCTCATGAAGCTCACCACCTGCAGCAAATAGATGACCAAGGGCTATAATAGGCACATGAGTATCACTACCGCGCACCTCCACAGCGCGCTCAACAACCGAATTGTAGTGATCCTTCACTCCCATCACGAGCTTCTGTTGCTTGTCATCAATGGTCTCACCCGCTTCTACTTTTCGGACATCTCGATCACGCAAATAAGGGACCGCGCACACCACCGCTTTGAGCCCACCATCATCTGAATGCATTAAAATAATTTCATCATCAACGCTTTCACTCATAGAGCCAACAACATGGACATCTAATAACGAGAGCAGTTCTTTAGGCGCCTGAAGTAGCGAGGCCGAGTCATGGTTTCCTGCAATAATAACAATGCTCTTACAGCATGTTTGTGCCGCCCGCATTAAAAAAGTGTAGTACAATTTTTGAGCACGATTACTCGGTGCAGTAGTATCAAATATATCCCCTGCAACAAGGAGCATTTCACATTGTTCTCGCTCAATGATTTCGAGTAACCACTCAAAAAAATGTTCGTACTCACTATAACGTTTCTGTCTATGGAGGGAATGACCGATATGCCAGTCTGATGTATGGAGAACTCTCATGGGCCCCTTTAACTCGTACTATTTATACTGATCAAATATAGAAAAGAACCGAGACAGTTTTTGTCGCACTAAGGATTCAATACAACTAACCAACAATTTGGCCAAATCAATTACTACAAAGACCTCAGCCTTGCTCACAAAGTGTGAACGTTTAATAAATCATAGGGGCAAAATCAGTTTTAAATAAGCTTTTTGCAATCTACTTTTTAAAAAGACCCTACAACCAATTAAAACTATGACAGAATCAATTAAAGAAAAGCCATTTGTTGTAACAATAAAACTACAGGCGAAAAAGATAAAATCTTGGGTTATCGAGCAGCTTTTTTACTCTATATAATCTACTACCCCAAAAACCACATGATTTTGAACAGATTGAGTACGCTTTTGGAACGTTCAATTGTAATTTTTAGAGTAACGATATTGAATTTTAGCGACGAAAATTTATCATTGACATATCCGATTTGGGGAGGGAATTATTACACACCTATGAATCGGAAGATTTTGGTAGCGCATAAGCCGTTGAACTCTTAACGCACTATTGGAAATCTTAATCCCTTGAAAAGCGGAATAACATTCCGCTTTTTTATTTCCACAAAAAAAGCCTATCCAACAATAGGACAGGCTTCTCAAAATACTCTACTATACGCTTTTAATTACTGACCCAAATCATCACTCAACACTTTATAGGTCGGGTCTTCTTTTACATTCACTTCAATAAGCGCTTCTGCATTTTTCAAAAGCTTGCGACAATCCGTGCTTAAATGTTTAATGTGTACCGTTTTACCCACTTTTAGATAGCGCTCAGTGAGCTTATTGAGTGCCTCAATGGCAGACATATCGACAATACGACTCTCTTCAAAGTCAATCTCAACATCATTTGGGTCATTGTGAATATCAAACTTCTCATTAAAAGCAGTGATTGAGCCAAAGAAAAGCGGACCATAAATTTCATAATGCTTGACCCCTTTTTCATCAACATATTTTCGGGCACGAATACGTACCGCACTATCCCATGCAAAAACCAGAGCCGAAATAACCACCCCTACAATCACTGCAAGCGCCAAATTATGCAGGAACACTGTTACGAGAGTCACCATGATCATTACAAAAATATCAGAATTCGGCATCCGCTTAAAGGTTTTAAGACTCGCCCACTCAAAGGTTCCTACTGAGACCATAATCATAAGACCCGTCAATGCCGCCATAGGGAGCTGCTCAATAAGTGATGCACCGAACATAATAAACATAAGGAGCAGCACCGCAGCAACTACGCCAGAAACTCTCGAGCGAGCACCATTAGAGACGTTGATCAAACTCTGACCAATCATTGCACAGCCACCCATTCCAGAAAATACTCCTGAAAGAATATTTGCTGCACCTTGCGCTACAGCCTCTTTATTGCCACGGCCACGAGTTTCAGTAATTTCATCCACAATATTAAGCGTCAAAAGACTCTCAATAAGACCAACACCAGCCACTATTGAAGCATACGGAAAAATAATAGTCAAAGTCTCCCAAGTAAAAGGAATTGCCGGAATATGAAACGGAGGGAACCCACCTTTAATAGAGGCAAGGTCACCCACTGTTTTTGTGTCTATATCGAATGCAACTACCACTCCAAAGACAAAAAGTATTGCAGTAAGGGCAGATGGAATTGATTTATTCAATTTAGGAAGCCCCCAAATAATCAACATTGCCACACCAACGAGACCAAGCATGACCGCAAGAGGCGCACCCGTTAACCACGAACCCGCCCCATCTTTAAACTGATCAAGTTGTGACATAAATATTATGATAGCCAGACCATTCACAAAACCGAAAATAACGGAATGAGGAACCAACCGCATGAGCTTACCCAGCCGCAAACCACCAGCAAGCACTTGAAATATCCCCGCAAGCACCACTGCTGCAAAGACATACTCAACGCCGTGATCTTTTACCAAAGAGACAATAACAACAGCAATTGCTCCCGTAGCTCCCGAGATCATCCCTGGACGCCCACCAAAAATAGAAGTTACCAAACCAAGAACAAAGGCAGCATAAAGCCCAGTAAGTGGAGACAAGCCTGCAATGAGTGCAAATGCTACCGCTTCTGGCACCAATGCAAGCGACACAGTTAAGCCCGACAATACTTCGGTCTTGTAGTTAATTTCTCTCGAAAACTTAAAAAGGTTTAGGTACTTTTCCATTATTCCCCCTGACTCAATGACCACCCAGGTAGTAGCTAGGCCGTATGATATGTCAATGTTTAGTGATTTCTCATTAGAGCGCAAAGATAGCTTATTACATAACTATCTCAATGGAAGCCCCCCATTAATAAAAACTCTTTACACTCTCTCAATTCCGTCCAAAATCAGGACGCCATCCCGCCCCTAAGCCCATCAGCTATTGTAAATTCACGCTCCCATTTATATCTTATTTTTAGATTTTTAAAGGCATTAAACAGCATGCACACTATTATCACCGCAGAACATCTTCATCTCTCAGGTATCAAAGCGCTTCTCGACCATGCCGGCCTTCCCACTCATGATATCGCCGACCCATCAATAACCTTCAAAATCGAAAAGAACCTAAGTGGAGTTATTGGATATCAAACGTTCACTCACTGTGCCCTTTTACGCTCACTCGCCGTAAGTACAAAAGCCCAAAATAGAGGGATTGCTAAAAAACTTATCTCAGAAACTATCGATTGTCTTAAAAATGATGGAATTACAGCAATTTACCTCTTAACGACAACTGCTCAACCCTACTTCTCTCGTTATGGATTTCGCATAACCTCTCGCGAAAAGGCCCCTCCCGAAATTGCTGCTACTGCCCAATTTCATTCTATCTGCCCAGATTCCGCCTATTTCATGTCCAAGCCACTTTAACACCCGCCCCATCAGCCCCTCTTCATTAAATGTCGACAAAAGTAGCCTCTTCTATATTATCATAGTATAATAGCTAAAGAATACCCACCGCCTCACAATCCCTTTAAATATATGCTATCTTTGCGTCACCTTATAAAAAACGAGAAATAATGAAGACATTTGCAGAAAGCGAACTGCGCAGCGAGATCCTCGAAGGAATAGCGGAACTCGGATTTGAAAAGCCAACACCGATTCAAGCAGAATCGATCCCTCACGTCCTCCATTCAGATCAGGACCTCATAGCCTTTGCACAGACCGGAACTGGTAAAACTGCTGCATTTGGCCTCCCATCAGTACAACTTACTGATGTTAAAGATAAACAGACACAGACTATCATCCTCTGCCCTACTCGGGAGCTCTGTAATCAGATCACCAAAGATTTAAAAAACTTCTGTAAATATATTCGTGGCCTCAATGTGGTTGCAGTATATGGCGGAGCGAGTATTGAAACTCAAATTAAAGAGATTAAAAGAGGTGCACAAATTGTAGTGGGCACCCCAGGGAGAACGAATGACCTATTGCGTCGTAAGGTTCTCAAACTCGGTAGTATCAAACGACTCATCTTAGATGAAGCCGACGAAATGCTCAACATGGGCTTTAAAGAAGAACTCGATTCTATCCTTGAGACCATTCCGGATACTCGTCAAACACTCCTCTTCTCTGCAACCATGCCGAAGGGAATTGTTTCGATTACCAAAAAATACATGGATGATCCATTAGAGATCTCTGTTGCGGCAAAAAATACTGGTGCGACAAATGTAACGCATCACTACTACATGGTACAGGCGAAAGATCGCTATGAAGTACTCAAACGTATTGCAGATAAAAACCCAAATATTTATGGAATAGTTTTTTGCAGAACTCGTCGTGAAACTCAAGAAGTAGCAAGTAAGCTTATTGGTGACGGCTACAATGCTGATGCACTCCATGGTGACCTCTCTCAGGGCATGCGTGATGAGGCAATGGATAAATTCAGGAAAGGTCATCTCCAACTTCTTGTAGCTACCGACGTTGCAGCACGAGGCTTAGATGTAAATAGTTTGACTCACGTTATTAACTACAATTTACCTGATGATGCAGAAATCTATACACACCGTAGTGGTAGAACTGGACGCGCCGGCAACCATGGTACTTCAATTGTTATTATTCATAGCCGTGAAAAAAGACGTATCCAAGAAATTGAGAAAATGTCAAAAATCACATTCTCAAAAGAAATGGTTCCTACAGGACAGGAAGTATGCCAGGCACAACTCTATTCACTTATTGATACTGTTAAAAAAGTTGAAGTAAGTACCAAACAGATAGAACCATTTCTTGATACCATTTACAATAAGCTTGAAACGCTGAGTCGTGAAGAACTTATTCAACACTTTGTTTCAGCTGAATTCAACCGCTTTTTAAAATACTATAAAAACGCGCGCGATATCAATGTTGAAGAAAGTGGTCGCAGAGAAAAAAATCCGCGTGATAAAAAGTCAAAAGAAGAGAAACGGAGCAACACTGACTTTGCCGCCATTAAAATCAACGTTGGCAGAGAAGAAAAGATCAACCCCGCACAATTAATGGGCCTCGTCAACGAAGCGCTTAATAGTGGACAAGTTGAAGTTGGACGTATTGCAATTCAAGACAACTCGACACTCTTTGAAGTAGATAAAAAACACCACGGTGAACTAATGAATGTTCTTGGTGAATTCTATTTCAACGATGAGCCTCTTAAAGTAGAAGAGATCAGCGAAATGCCCGAAGGGCGCCCTCGCGGTCGTTCTGGTGGTGGCTTTAAAGGTGGCGGATCTCGCGGTGGAGGAGATCGCAGTGGTAGACGTGAAGGTGGCCGCAGTGGCGGTGACCGAAGCAGATCTAACGGCCCTCGTGGCGACAAAAGAAGAAACTAAGACCTCTTCTTTATTAAAATATTAAAAACGCCTCGGATAACTCCGAGGCGTTTTTTGTTTCTGTCATTCAATATATTACCGCCCTATACGAATGCCCAATTCAAAACCCGGCCAATGGTGTACATCATCATGATCTTGCGTATATTCATCTGTCCAAGACGCCATAAGTGCCCCATTTCCATGAGTCCACAGACCATTATACGTTACCCCTCCAAACAGTCCAACCTTATTGACGAGCTGCATTCCGATACGCGCTTTAATTTGCCCAAGGGAGTTATGACGCCAATCATCTTTATCCCAATCATCATCCTTCCGTGTTAATACGGTATGTTTATCCATAATTACACTCCCATGTACAGCAACTTCGGTATAGACACGACCCATATCTTTGTGATAGCCAACGCCCATCCCCAATGAATAGGGATTGGTTTCACTATCAAACGTATACCCAACACTGTAGGACGTAAAGAGCGTTTTACCTGAAGCAAACGTTAAGCGATTCATACCGGATTCATCGGCACTATAATCAACATGAAAGAGCCCATTATCTGCAATAGTAAGTAATGCAAACGAATAGCCATCGATATGATCAGCAATATTGAGCATACCAACCTGCCAACCAACAATGGTATCGACAATATTCAGATTTCCTATTTGAATACCATCGACATATTGAGCACTATTAATAGTTCCAAAAAGCTGTCCACCCTCTACCCGCTTTGCATAATTTGCAAAGGCAAACAGTTGATACCCCTGTATCGTTCCACCAACGTGGTTATATCCACCCGTCAGCTGAAAATCTTCGAGATCACTTAATGCAATATTTGATACAAGAGACACCTGAGACCCGGTGACGTCCTCTTTAGAAACATTACTTAGAGCCGAAATTTGTGTCGGCTGGTCCTTACATTCACTATAGGTATAATACCACGTTTTATCGACACGGGTATCGCCACACAGTGATACTGATTCGGTATCAGTTGCAGTTCCAGCCACAGCGCCTATAGCTGCAATAAGGAGTGAAATAGTTGTTGGTAGTATTTTCATGATTATGTCCTTTTCTCTTTTTCTACTCTTTAGACACTCCCCATTCACAATAGTGTCACTTTATTTAGATAATATAAAACAGCCACCCGTATTTAATTCTACAAACTTGAAAAAGCGCCTTCGAAGTTGTAATTATCAAGTGACAATTGTGAGTTCATCGACGAGATCATCTATATTTTCATCAAATAACAAACATCAGTCCCTTAACGTAAAGAGGAAATTATGAACGTAGATCAACACCTTAAAGTAGCACAATGGCACGTAGAACAAGCACGTCTTCACGCATCAACTGAGCACAAATGTGGATGTCCTCTCAGCACAGAGCATGAAAATGCAATTAAAGCTGTTGAAGAAGGCCTTATCAAAGAAGAGTCTCACTAAGAGATCACTTCCACCAAACGGTATTTTATATAAGGCATGTGTTTTTCACGTGCCTTTTTTGATTTTTATGCGTATACTCATTTGAGAATATTGAGAAACCATACTAAGGTATTTCTATGGATTACCATACTAAATCTGGTATTGCCGAATATATTGCGCTTGCCCAAGGATACGACGGATCGGAAACAATCGAAGCCCTCTGCCACCACGTACCAGAAACGGCACGAGTGTTAGAGATCGGTATGGGCCCTGGTGTCGATTTTAAGATTTTGTCACAATATAACCCTACTACAGGGTCAGACAATTCAAAACTATTTATTGAACGATATCAACAAATTGACCCCTATGCAGACCTCATGGTTCTCGATGCTGTTGCCATGAACACATCACGCACTTTTGATGCGCTTTATTCCAACAAAGTACTCCATCACCTAACGCAGCATGAACTGATCAAATCTTTTGCTAATCAATTAAAGGTCCTGAATAGTGGTGGTGTTATCTGTCACAGTTTTTGGGAAGGCTCACATGATGAGCATATGCATGGCCTCTATTTTAACTATCATACTCCTGAAGAAATTGAAACACTTCTTTCCAGTAAATACCGAATTCTTGAAGTAACGGCATTTAGTGAGCTGGATGATAACGACTCATTTTTTATCATTGCACAAAAAAAATAGACCCAAACCACAGTATCACTTTGGTATTGCAGACACTATCTTTTAACCCATAAAACACTATCCCAATTATTTAGCTGTTTCATTTACGCATTTTGATAAATCCTATTGAACTAACTTCTTAATACTATATTTTCCCCATGCTTCAACATGATAAAACCCTTCAGGGCAATGAACTGATGTTAATACATCTGCGTAGTGGTGGAATAATTCACTGGGCTGATGAAAATTTTCTGAGATATATGTCTATTCAAGAGATTGACGTTATTGGCGTGCATAAAGATGTACTCTATCAGTCCCCTCAACTCAGTATTGCAAACATTATTATTCACACTCCCATTGATATTGACCGCCGAGTTGAGGCTGTTGATGAACAGGGTGACCTCTTTGAAGTAAAGATCACTTGGAAGCAGAGTGAAGCACATATAGTTATTGAAAATATTGACCGTAAAAAACTGATTAAGAAAGAGAAAGTCTTTGGTAAATTTACCCTCATTGAAAAAATCGGACGAGGTGGCACTGCCGAAGTGTGGAAGGCCCGTGATGATGATTGGGGCTTAGTTGTTGCTGTTAAAAAAATGATCGCTGGGACTCACGCCAGTAAAGAAAACATCAAACGGTTTTTAAAAGAAGCCGAACTGATGAAACGCCTCAACCACAATAACATCTGTCACATTCATGAGGTCGGTCAGCACGAGGGCATATATTACATATCAATGGAGTATATTGCTGGTGAAGACCTGAATGATTTTATCCTCTCAAATACTTTTTTACAACTCAAACAAAAATTAAAAATCGTTAAAGATGTACTCTCGGCAGTTCAGCACGCCCATGACAACGACATAATTCACCGCGACCTTAAGCCTGCCAATATTATGATGCGCAACAATGGTGAGCCTGTCGTTATGGATTTTGGTTTGGCACGTATAATCAATACCGAACATACCATTACTCTTGAAGACCAAGTTGTCGGCACTGTCGACTGGATGTCACCTGAACAGGCCCAGGCCTCTAGTGACATCGACGAACGAAGTGATATATTCTCAGTTGGCGCCATCATGTATTATCTTATGACGGGGCAAAAATGGTTTAACAGTAGCGGCAATATTTTTCGTGACACAAAACTGATACAGAAAAAAGAGCTCGTACCACCACGCCTACTCCAACCAACCTTAGCAAAAAGTCTCGAAACGATTATCCTCAAAGCGATGGATAAAAGTCCTCGAAGACGCTATCAATCTGCCATCAACTTTTTGGGCGACATTGTTCGATTCGAAAAAAATCAACGTATTACCGCTCGTAAGCCAACAATCCTTCATCGGCTGCACGAAAAATACCGACACAATCCCGTCTATTTTTGGGCACTGTTTTGCGTCGCCTCAATACTCATTCTCTCATCAGTATTGTTATATGGCCAACGGCTCAAAGAACTTGCCACCTGGGATCTCATTTTTTATGAGGATTTCAGTAGCTATGATTCTCCAACTGATGTCAGTAAACACTGGATAGGCTATAGTGCGGATAGTTATACATGGTCTCAAGGGATGATACAACCATTTGCCTTTACCGACTCATCATTTTGGCATCTTGATTCAGGCGTATTTACGAGTGATTTATCCAAGAGTAATATTTTTTGTGCAAACCTTACCTATAAAGACCGACTTCCCGGTAATATTCGCGTAGAATGGAAAATGAAAGGTTTCGAACACAACCTCAATTATGATGCTTACATAGCAGGTGAGACTCGATTTGATGGTTACACTTTTCATCTTGGTGGCTGGGACAATGAACAGTATTTTGTACTCACCAAAGGGAAAGACGCTCTTATTCTCGACTATTCTATACAAGACACCCCACTTGAAATTAACCGTGAGTACGAATTTATCATGGAAAAAGAAGACAAACACATTCGTCTCTATATGGATGGTGAGCTCATCTTTGACTACTTTGATTACAATATACTCTCAGGTGAGCGCAACCAGAGTTTTGGATTTGACAACTGCCTTAAGCACACTCAACAGGTGTATGACATAAAAGTGTACACCCAAGCAATCGCTCAAAAGATCTCACCCATCTCTATTGGGGATGCGTTTTTTGCTAAAGAGCAGTATCAAAATGCCTACGACCAATATTATCAATTGATGAATGCATACTCAGGTTCAAATATTGCAAAAGAAGCCCACTTCAAAAAGGCGCTCTCCCTAGCAAAACTTAAAAGAGATTCCATAGCGTTTTCTCTCTTTCAAACTTTTGAACAAGAACACCCCAATCATGAACAGGTCCCCTATTCAATCTACGAGAGAGCTCTTATCTTTCAAAGAAAGGGTGAACCCCATCAAGAAAAACTGCTCTACCAAGAGCTTTCAGTTCGGTTCCCTGGGCATCCTTTATTAAAACCAATATTTTTTAATAAAGGTACGGCACTTCTGAGTGAGTTACATGGACTCAAGACAACCAATCATGACTCAATTGTTTCGACAATACTCTCAAAACTTGATCAAGTCAAAATATGGGCACAACTTTTTGATCTCGACTTCGAAAACAACCCCTTTTCTCAACCAGTCTTTACACAACTCCTCAACTTAAAAGAATATGATATCATTCTAGAGCACTTTAGTAATCCTCGATATATTCATATTTACGACAAGTATGCACAACTCCTCTACAGGATGCAGGCATACGACTCTATTAAGAGTGTCGATAATTACACTCAGAAACTTATTGCATTATCCCACCTAAGGCAACGCGACTACAACGCTCTTAAAAAGAGCATCAGGCCCTATGATGGTCACGACGATATGCTTGCCACACTCTTTGGAATGAATGCCCCTCCTCAGCTCTTTACCCACTTTATCGATGAGCCGCAATTTCAGCCGCAATACTTCTCCTATTACTACACAAATGATAAATCAGCCCAACTGAAAAGAATCGATTCATTAAGTGAGATCCAAACCGCCTATGCACGCACAGCCCGCACAGAATTCGACGAAGCCCTTGCCCTCCCAGAACACGCTAATGGTCTAAAAAAATGGTATCACGCTATGCAGCATCAGATTCCATTTTCTGTAAGCCCTGCTGACCCATTAATCCACTACTCACTCTCTACAGCCCAAGACCCCGAATGGACCACCAATCCACAATTTAGAAATACTCTGCCAAGTATTGATCGACACAATAAGGCTGACAGCGCTTTCAACTTTGACGATTCTCATTTTGTAGATACCCCACAGAGTGGAGTACTCCCCCCCAATATTACTATCAGTGCATGGATAAACCCTTCGACGGTCCCAACAAACAGAACCAGTACTATTTTATCACTGCTCCTCGATAGCACAGAGGGCATCACACTCAATCTTAAAAATATTGAAAGTCACTTCTATTTTGAAGTTGTACAAAAAACAGGAATAGAAACTGAGCAGTTTAATTCATTTTGCGAATCAACGCTCAGTGCTTGGACCCATCTCACATTGGTTGTTTCAGAAACAGACAAACACTATACTCTGTATATCAATGGCATGTTTGATTCATATATTCCAAAAATACAATCACTCAATAGCTCATCACTCAGTCGAGTCTATATTGGAACCGATGCTCATTCTAAAATTCAGTTTTTTAATGGAAGTATCGATGATGTTACAATATATGGAGAGGCATTTAATCCAAAAGAAGTACACGCGCTCTTCCGCAAAGAACAATAACATTGACATAAAAAAGGCCGGTATTGATTAAATACCGGCCTACATTTCATTTCTACAATAGAAATTAGACTCAATATTGAGTCAACTATTATGATTTCTTTTTGACCGCTTTCTTAGTTGCTTTCTTAGCAACCTTTTTCTTGGCTACTTTCTTTTTCGTTACTTTTTTGGCTACTTTTTTCTTTACAGCTTTTTTAGTCGCCTTCTTTTTCGCTACTTTTTTCTTAGCTACTTTCTTTTTAGTAACTCTTTTCTTAGCCGTAGCCTCTGCTTCAACCTCTTGTGCTACACCTTTTGCATCACCTTCAGCAGCAGCCTTCTTCCCTTTACGTGGAGGGAACGAGAACTTGATTTTCCCTTTAGCATCGAACTCGAGAAAAGCATCAAAGAGACGTTTAGTCTTAGTAGAACGCATCCCCTCAATAACATCAGTCTTTTCACCCGCAAGCATCTTCTGCATATTTTCAAGAGTAATCTCTTTACCCAAGATGATACGATTAATACGAAGACCTGTCTTCTCTTTTGCTATCTGAGACTTTGAAATATAAATGGTATCGGTCTGATATACTTCTGAATCATCAGTATGAGACTTACCCACATAGGTTGCTTCGTTGAGATCAATTTGGTCGTCATCATCTTCATTATTGCCAAAATCAAAAGCTATCTTATACTCTTCAGAGAGTTTTATGCTGGCAGTAAAAGGATTACCTCTTTTTGAACGAAACCCCTCCATTGGACCAATCTGTTTATCATTCATCAGAGTCTCAATCTCTTCAGGAGCCATCTGACGCCCCCCCATCATACGGCGCAATTTAATTTCGCCATCTTCTGAGACATACCGAGAGATCGTTTGATACCATTTTTGGCCACCATGCTTAATAGGGACTTCAAATTTAGTCGAGTCCTCATCAAATCCTTTGACTTTCGAGACAATTCCCTCAGCCGATTTAACAATCTCTTTCATGAAATCTTTACGAGTCAATTTCCCTTGCTCAATCAATGCAAGTTTATGTTCCCATTCACCCGTTAACTCTGGTGAACGAAGAGCTTCGATCTCCATCGCTCCAATAAGACGTAACAATTCAATTGCTTTTACTGTAGGAATAAGTTCACGGTCCTCACGAACCATATACTTATCACTCACCAATTTTTCAATGATAGCAGCACGAGTCGCTGGTGTTCCAAGGCCCCGTTCTTTCATAGCATCGGCAAGTTCATCATCCTCAACAAGTTTACCCGCCCCTTCCATTGCAGAAAGAAGGGTCGACTCTGTAAATCGAGCAGGTGGTTTCGTCTGATCGTACTCTTTGAGTACCTCTTTAGAGGCGACACTTCCAGGATCAGAAAGAGCTTGTAAGAATTTTTCTCCCGAGCTCTCATTATTATAAATTGCACGCCAACCTGGAACTTCAAGTACTTTACCTTCAGTTTTAAAGCTTTCACCCTCTACTACAGATATGCGTGTGGTATTTAAAAAGCGAGCAGGAGGAAAAAAGACCCCGAGAAAACGCTGTACCACCATTGTATAAATCTTCTCTTCTTGATCAGAGAGTTTTTTAGGTGATGCTGTTGTTGGAATGATGGCATGGTGATCCGATATCTTTGCATTATTAAAAATGCGTTTATCGGGTTTAATAAATCCTTTGCTCAGAGCCTCTTTTGCATATTTTCCAAACTGGCTTGAGTCACCAAGGTGCTCAAACGTTTGCTCGACCTGAGGAATATAATCTTCAGGGAGGCATTTAGAGTCGGTTCTTGGATAGGTGAGCATTTTGTGTTTTTCGTAAAGAGACTGTACTATTGAAAGTGTTCCTCTCGCAGAAAAACCAAAGCGACTATTTGCTTCACGTTGTAAACTAGTCAAATCATAGAGTGGCGGACACTTTGAGGTCGATGGCCTTGCAGTCTCTGTAACGTCTGCTGGCTTGCCACTGCATTTATTTTTAATCTCTTCAGCACTTGCTTCATCCCATACTCTATCAGCACGACCAATAGGGTTTGTTTCATCTTTTTTAAATGTGGGGTCATACCATTTTCCTTGATACAGTCCCTCTTTCGAATCAAAATCAGCGGTAAGAGTCCAATAATCTGTAGGAACAAACTTATTTCTCGCACCTTCTCTCTCAACAATCATACTCAAGGTAGGTGTCTGAACTCGGCCACATGGGGTCAAATGAAACCCACCAAACTTGTTATTATATCCAGTTAAGCCTCGTGAACCATTAATACCAATAATCCAATCCGCTTCAGATCGACATTTTGCCGCATCTGCAAGATTAATCATCTCTTCATCAGTTCTGAGATTGGCAAATCCACGTTGAATTGCCTCTTTTGTCATAGATTGAAGCCAGAGCCTACTCATTTTTTTATTGAGTTTACGCTTCTCTTCTACCTTATCCATTATATAGCGAAAGATCAATTCACCTTCGCGGCCCGCATCGCAGGCATTAATAATATGGGTTACTTCTTTATTCCGAATGAGCTTCGAAAGAGCATTATATTGAACTTTACTTCGGTCAATAGTCTTAAGCTTATACTCTTTTGGGATAATGGGAAGCCATTTAAGGGCCCAACTTTTATACTGTTCATCCATCTCACGTGGATCACACAATGTAACAAGGTGACCAACAGCATATGAGACAATATAAGAATCACTCACATAATGAGTCTTCTCTTTTGTAAATGTCCCGGGCAACACTTTGGTTAAATCTGCTGCGACACTTGGTTTTTCCGCGATAACAAGAGTCAATTCTTGGTTATTTTCGGCCATAATTCAAAAAACTCGTTTTAGGGCATTGTGACTCATTAAACAATAATCAGTCAGTGTATTTACCCGTACATAACAATTTCACCCCTAAAACGTCTTGCTTTAGGGCACCAATAAGATACTTCATATTTACTAAATTCAAAGAAAAATAAAGGGATTAATTTGAGGTCCCCCTTAAAAATAGTCTACTCTTCCTCAAAAATCTCTGATAATGTAAGCTTAAAGTCCTCTACAAAATCTTCATTTGCAAATTTAAGGGGTTTTTCGATATACCCTTTAGCGCCAAGCTTCATACATTCCAACATAGTATTCCCCTTTAATGCCGAAATTATCAACACATTGATATCGGGAAACTCCATAGAGAGTTCATTTAAGGTAGTTTTGCCATCTTTATTGGGCATAGTTATGTCTAAGGTAAGAAGATCAGGCTGATATTTACGATAATATTTGACTGCATCATTCCCATCATTCCCAGTAGCCAGGACTTTATAACCCATTTTTTCAGTAAAAAACCACACCAACTGTTCAAGCTGGAAATCCGAATCATCAATAAGTACTACTGATTTTGACATACTATCCTATACTGATATCAAGGGAACGCGTATCGTAAATACCGACCCCTCATCTTTAGCCGAAGAGAGATCAATAGTTCCTCCGAGGCGCTTTACATTCCGTGCTACAACTGACATTCCAACTCCTCTTCCAGAGGTAATGCTGACCTCCTCTTTTTGTGAGAGGTCCTGGAGGAATATTAAATTTACTTTTTCTTTATCTGAAAGCCTATCTATATCTTCAGGAATGATCAAATTCTGCTCAAGAGCCCTTTGGGCAATCCCCTCTGGATCAATACCGACGCCATTATCCTTAACAATAAACTGCTCTTCATCTTTCTGTAAATTATAGACCAGCTTTACTACAAAAGAACCCTCAGTTTTACCTTCACACCCATGATCAAATGCATTTTTTATCAACTGCACCAGGGCATCATCAAAACGACTAAAGGTATCTGGGTGGAGCTCAATATCAGACGAAACCACTTCGAGCTTGGCAGGTACTTGCAGTCTATTATAGAACTTCTCTGCAAGGTCGTGATACTTTTTGGTCAAGAAATGAGGTGATTTGTACTGCATCGTTGTGCAGAGCTTAAGCAGGTCTTGATAAAGGTCTTCATTAAATCCGTTCCGTAAAGTCCCTATGGCATCCATAATTCGAGAAACTTTTGACTTTGAAACATCAATATACTCTTCTTCAGGCTTAAAAAGCAGCCTAAAGAGTTGCTCGAGTTTATCCATACTTTCCACGAGTTCTTCTATCGCTTCACGAAATTCAGAAACCATATCTTCACGGCTCAATGACCCTATTTTAAATATATGAAGGACCTCTTCGGCGTTGTGCGCATAGAGGCTCACATCTACAAACCCAAGACTTCCTGCATTACCCTTAATAGTGTGTAATTCATCCATCCAGGCACTGGCTTTATAATCATCTTTAAACTGTGAGAGCTCTGACAAAATAAAGCGCACCCGCTTATGAGAGTCTGTTAGAAAGTCATTGATAATGCTTCTTGAGTTTTTAACAAGGGCAATAATGGTTTGCACTTCCCGCTCATTTTTCTCACGCTCTACTTCAATTCTATTTTCAATTTCAATATCTTCGCTCACATCACGAGCCAATACCATTATTTTATTCAGCACGCCTGTTTTTTGATCAAAAAGCGGCTGAAAGTTGAGGTCAACATATTTCACAGTATCATCGTCATGCTCTATTTCAACTTCTGTTATAGAGAGAAGCTTCTGGAGTTTTGACCACCGCATCTTCCCATGTTTCTCTTTAACCAGTTCAAGCCAAGACATAAAATCTCTCAACTCTTGATCGGTCAACCTAAAAAGTTCAGTAAGTGACGTATTTTGAAACTGCTCTATCTCAAGAATTTCATTTGTCTGTTTAGAGCATTCTGGGTTTATTGAACCATCAAGATTAATAGTAAAGAGCCCTTGATAGATATTATCCATAATCTCTTTCAGCTGCTGGATTTTCTCTTCGACCAAAAACTCAAGATCATCGGTATAGTTCTTAAGTTTAGAGCGCATAAATTCAACATTTTGAGCGAGGTACCCGAGTTCATCATTCCCCGTCTTGACCCGCACTTCACTCTTTAAATTTCCATCTGCTATCTGACGAGTAACATCCGCTATCTGCTTGATAGGAGTCACGAGTTTTTTAGTAACAACAAGTGTTATCAGTGTTGCGATAATAACAATTGCAATAACGATTAGAATCAATACATTAAGGGCGTCATCAACCTCAGCAGTTATCTCTTTAAGAGGCACTTGTATAATCACCCCAATATTTTGCTGTGGCATAATACGACACACCGCAAAGTAATCTACCCCATCTTCAGTATAGCGTAGATATTCTGACCCATTCCCTTCAATTATTGCCTTAACCGGCGCACTTGAAAGGAATACTTTACGAGCTAATGAGTCACTCCTGAGATATTGAATCTTTCTTTTATCAGGATGTGATACCAACACTCCTTGGCGGGTTACAATATATGCAAACCCACTCTGACCTATTTTTCTCGAATCAGCAACACTCCAAAGGCGACGAAGGGATATATCTGCCACCACAAAACCCGGTTCATTATAGCCTTGGAAATACTGGGCGATAGAAGTATGGGGAAGGTCGTATTTCCACATGATATTATTGGCATAGTAAACCGATGTCCAACGATCATTGTACGAATCCAACTTAAGCTCTTCTTTTCGATTTTTAAGAGTCGTACTCAATCTATTAGTAACGAGCTCTTGTCCGGAAGAGTCAAGAACTGCTAACTTTTCGGTAATGGAAAAAAAAAGATTCATCTCATCACGTTTAATCTCAGCAATCATTTTCGATTGATCCAAAGTCCGAATGGTACTAATAGAAGAGACAATGGCAACACTTTGCTCGATAGGCTCAAACTGGGATTCTATTTGCGAAACTAATTGATTAGCACTATTTATCGTACTCTCTTCAACCCGTTGAATAAGTGAGCGCTCAAAGTCTTGTAAAATGACAAAACTTACCAATAGCACAGAAATAATTGAAACTCCGAGCGTCAGTGCGAGAAGCTTTCCATGTATGCCATTAAAACGTAAGAAAGTTTTTTGTATCCCCATTCATGCCCGTACGAAGTATAATGCGACACACTATTATGTATAGGCGTTATCTGCTCACTTAGTCAGATTCAGCAAACCCATAATAATCAAAATATTTATGCCACTTTGGTTATATTTAAATAATATATTAAAATACGGATACTCTGTATTGATTTCGGTAATGACGCGTCTAATTAGTTGCATCACCTTTTTTGCCCTATTCTGCATCGTTTCAGCCCATGCAAAACCGGTGACACTCAAAATGTGGATCATGAACAATGGTTCTCGTGCAGTATGGCAACTCCAACAAACAACTGAAGCCTTTCAAAAACAACACCCTCATATTAAGCTCGATATACAATTAGTAAACTGGGGAGAGGCATGGACAAAACTTAAAATTCTCTCACAGACGCATAGCGGCCCCGACATAGTACAGGTTGGCTCAACCTGGGTCCCTCACTTTGCCGAAACAGACCTTTTCCTCAATTTAAAACCGTATCTCACTCAGTTTGGAGGCAAAGAGAGCTTTTTCTCTTCTGCATGGAGCTCTTCATTCAGTGATAATCATCCCCAAATGATCGCAGCAGTCCCCTGGTTTTTGGACAACAAAATATTAATGCTCAATCAAGAGATGTTCAACGCGTTCAATTTTACCACTCGAGACTTCAAAGACTGGAAATCAACTAAAAACTCTCTCATGCGGGTTAAAGAGGCCCAGTTAACCACTCCAACAGGAGATCAAATCTGGCCCTTTGCCTTCCCTGGCTTTGGCACTTATAATGTGGTACACAACCTTGCCCCTTGGCTCTGGTCAAGCGGTGGTTCCTTCTTAAAAAAGGGTGGAGCCCATTGGCACAGTAACCTGAGTGATACAAACTCTATTGAAGCCATTAAATATTATATATCTCTGATGCGAGACAGTATTGTGAATGCAAGGGATCTCGACCAAAGTAATACCTATGTCGATAACCTCTTTGTGGAGGGAAAAGTTTTTCTCTACCTTACCGGCACCGGTCAACTCGTCAGTGATGCACGAGGTGACAAAAGTCCCTACCCCTTCTCAACCACCTACCTTCCTACTCCACAGTCCACTCGAGGTACCAAACAACAGTTTAGTTTTCTCGGAGGGAGCAACTTAGCTATTACCCGTTTTAGTAAACACAGAAACGAAGCTATAGCACTCATTACCTATTTAATGAATGATAAGGTCAATGCAGAGTATAGCACTGCTATCGGTGCCATAAGTAGTAAAAAACATTTCAAGCGATACCTCCCCCATGTTGACTCAGCAGCCATTTACCTTCTCGAAAGCAGCGTGACCCAAGGCCGATCATATCCAAATATTCCTCAATGGGGCGATTTAGTTCTGCCAATCAAAGATGGGCTTGTTTCTCTCTTTCTTCTTGCAGGAGGTGCTTATGGTGAATATGGCGATGAAGAAGTCTTAGAACAAACTCTTGCTATTGACCGAATAATAAATAAAAGACTGGGCCTCTCTATTGCAACTCAAGATTCCCTAGCTCAATCCTACCAACAAACCTTTATTCAAAAACAGCGCAATCGCACCACACCCTTTGCACAGACCTTTTCTCAAAGGCCGCAGGAACGCTGGTTTGAAGCGACACTGCTTATTATCTGCATATTACTCTTGGGGGGCGTAGTAGCCCTCAAGCGTATTGGGCAAAACAGATAACGGCTCCTTAATACCATCCATACTCATCTTCATTTACTCAGATGACCCTATGCTTATACCATAGTTTAATTTAGGGAATAAAAAAAGCCGATGTCGTAATGACACCGGCTTTAGAAGTTCTTCGAAAAGATCTTATTTTACACAGTTACCCGCAAGATTGATCTCCATGTTATTAGTGTTTCCACCTGGAGCATTGAGAGTAGAAATGATCATTGTGATCAAGTCATCATTTGCAAGTTTACCATCTTTGATAAGAGCAGATACTGCATTCTGTCTGATGCCACCTTCACGAGAGATTGGGAAAGCCTCAACACCGTAAGAAAGTGCAAGAATTTTTTGACCTTTACCATCGATACACGCTGCATATACAGGTGCTTTTGAACGGTAAGAAGCAACATCACGAGCAGTTTTACCTGTTGCAGTAGGAACAACAAGTGCTTTAACGTCTAGGTTTTGAGCAGCTTTAACTGCAGCTTTACCAACATAACGTTTGATATCGATGTGTTTAACATCCATTGCAGCAGGGTTAAGCTCATCACGTGTAGACTCAACTTCTTTAGAGATGCGAGTCATAAGAGAAACTGCTTCAACTGGATAATCACCAT
Organism: Fibrobacterales bacterium; assembly: GCA_051532035.1. Classification (GTDB taxonomy): domain Bacteria; phylum Fibrobacterota; class Fibrobacteria; order Fibrobacterales; family JAOPTW01; genus JAOPTW01. The sequence goes on from JAOPTW010000006.1 coordinate 148,503, forward strand.
ATGCTGTTTCACCAGAAAGCATGATTGCATCAGTACCATCAAGTACTGCATTTGCAACGTCTGAGATCTCTGCACGAGTAGCACGTGGGTTTTTGATCATTGATTCAAGCATTTGAGTTGCAGTAATTACAGGCTTGCCCGCTTGGATACATTTTTTAATGATCATTTTTTGAATTTGTGGAACTTTTTCACCAGGAACTTCGATACCCATATCGCCACGAGCAACCATGATACCATAAGACTCTTCGATGATCTCATCAATATTATCAACACCCTCTTGGTTTTCGATTTTAGAGATAATTTTTACATCTTTACCAGACTCATCGATGATCGCTTGAACATCTTTAACATCTTGTGCATGACGTACAAATGAATGAGCGATGAAATCAAGGTCATGATCACATGCAAATTTAATGAAGTTTTTATCTTTCTCAGTAAGAGAAGGAAGTTTGATAGCAACACCAGGAACATTTACTGATTTAAAACGTTTGAACTCACCATCATTCATGATAGTACACTCTAGTTTTTCGTCAGTTTTTGAATCTACGCGAAGCTCAAGGTATCCATCATCAATAAGGATTTGAGTTCCAACTGGAACGTCTTTAGCAAAACTAGGATAGTTAACTTGTAACACTTCTTTAGTAGTTTTAACACCATCTAAAGCTTTACATTCAACAGTTACTTTATCACCTGTTTTAACATCAATAGCATCATCTAATTCACCAGTACGTACTTCTGGTCCTTTAGTATCTACAAGGATTGCAATATTTCCATCAACGGCATAAATATTTTCTAATACACTTACAGTAGTTTCAGGAAGTTGGTGAGCTGTATTAATACGAACAACATTCATTCCAGAAGCATAGAGCTCTGTGAGGAAAGGAACGTCACATTTTCTGTCTGAGATGGTACAAACTATCTTGGTCTTTTTTTGCATATCTATTTTCCAGTTTTGTTTTAATTTTCAGTTTGGATCAAATGTAATATTTTTTGCCTTGAATTTAACGGGATTTGCATTATAATTTGCTACTTTGCTTTTAAAAAGCTGTTTCTCATACTTTTCAAACCAAAGTTCTTTAAAGCCAGGCCCCATCTATGACAAAAGCGTCGAATCTATCTGATAATTCAGACATTTTAGTTGAAATTCCTCAAAAACTTCCAGTAATACCCATCAGGGATTCAGTCATCTATCCAGGCTCGATTCATCCACTTCTTCTTGGAAGAGAAGCCTCTATTCAGGCTGCTGATTATGCGCAAAATCGCTCAGAAGGGCTCATTTTTCTTGCTCTCCAGCATGAACCTGAGATTGATGAAGTAGTTCCAGATCAACTCCATCGCACCGGTGTTATAGCACGGATTACCTCACAGGTAACTCTTCCCAACAACTTGAGTAAAGTACTCGTAGAAGGATTGGTTATTGCTCGAGTCGATGAGTGGTTTGCCGGAAGTCCGCTCATGATGGCTCAAGTGACGCCACATGTTCTTAAAGCGCCACGAAAAAAGGCATTTGGCACCATCATGAGAGATATTGCTTCAAAATTTAAGCAATACGCCCAAACAACACCTGATGTACCCAATGAAATCCTCCAAACATTTGATACGACAGAACTCCCCCCAGAGATCCTCTTTACCATAGCTCCTTTTATCAAGGCTGAACTCAGTTTAAAACAGCTCCTCCTTGAACAGCCGGGCTTTGAACAGTTTGCAGCGCTGATAAGCGAAATTATCGATTCCAGCCGTTCAGTACTCCTCCTCAACAGAAAGATTGAGCGTGAAGTACGTGACCGCATTCAACAATCTCAAAAAGAGTACGTCCTCAACGAGCAGTTGCGTCTCATCCATGAAGAACTGGGCCACATGCCCGAACAGAATAGCAACCCTGAGTTTCAACTCCTCCTTAAGCAACTCAAAGAGAAAGATCTTTCGGCAGAAGTATACGAGAAAGTGTACGATGAACTGAAGCGATTAGCGCTTCTCCCTCAGTCTTCACCAGAGTATTCGGTGGTACGCAATTACATTGATTGGTTTATCTCTCTCCCTTTTGGCACGGTCACCGAAGACAACCTCAGTCTCCCTTCGGTTAAACGTCACCTGAACAAAGAACACTACGGTCTCTCTTCTATAAAAGAGCGCGTACTTGAGCATGTTGCAGTACTCAAACTTACCGAAGAGAAGTACACCCCAATACTTTGCCTTGTAGGGCCTCCTGGCGTGGGTAAAACAACCCTTGGCCGTTCTATTGCCCATGCATTAGGGCGTGAATTTATTCGTATCTCTATGGGTGGCATTCGCGACGAAGCAGAAGTACGCGGTCACCGCAGAACCTATGTTGGGGCTATGCCGGGTAAAATCATTCAAGGCATTAAACGCGCCAAGGTTATGAACCCAGTGATCCTCCTCGATGAAATTGATAAGATGGCAAGTGACTTTAGAGGTGACCCTGCCAGTGCACTGCTCGAACTCCTTGACCCAGAGCAGAACAAAGATTTTACTGATAACTTTCTTGAGATAGGTATTGACCTGAGCAAAGCGCTCTTTATCACCACTGCCAATATTGAGATGAGTATCCCCGAACCACTTCGGGATCGGCTTGAAATATTACGACTCGCAGGCTACCACAGCCATGAGAAACTTGCCATTGCCCAAAAGCATTTGATCCCTAAACGTCGATCATCAAATGGCCTCACAGAAGAACAGCTCACCCTTAAAGATGATGCTGTTTACCGAATCATTCACGACTACACCCGTGAAGCTGGTGTCCGTGGACTTGAAAAAGAAATTGATAAGGTTATGCGTAAACGCGCTGTTGAAGTGGTCTCTAAAAAACGCACCTCAAATAGTGTCGATGACAAGAAACTCCAACAATACCTCGGCGTCCCTCGCTTTAGCAGATCTCAGCTCGTTAAAAAAGGTGAACCGGGACTTGTGACAGGGCTTGCATGGACCTCTGTTGGTGGTGAGATATTACAAATTGAGTGCGCACTCATGGCAGGTAAAGGCAAACTGAGCCTTACAGGAACCCTCGGTGATGTGATGAAAGAGTCAGCACAGATTGCCCTGACCCTTACTAAAAAACGCGTAGAAAGCTTTGGTATTGACCCTAAAATATTCAATGAGACCGATATTCATATACACCTTCCCGAAGGCGCAATCCCCAAAGATGGCCCCTCTGCAGGTATTGGTCTCACACTTTCACTCCTCTCTGCCTTTACCAAAAAGACTATCGACCCAACAATTGCCTTTACCGGCGAAGTTTCACTCAGTGGTAAAGTACATGCCATTGGTGGGCTTCCTGAAAAGTCAATTGCAGCCCTCGAAGCAGGCGTCAAAACAATCATGCTCCCCAAAGAGAATGATAAAGATGTCACCGAACTCCCGGCACAAGTTAAGAAAGGGGTTAAAATTGAGAAGTTTAATACCATTGATGAAATAATTAAGAAGCTGTTTAAGTAAATAGGCTTACGTGAGCGGATGTCTATTCCGCCACGACTCAGCATAATGCTTAATCCATATCTCTGCAGCAATATTTTGATTTATCTCTTGACCAACAACATCTTCGAGGTGATGACAAAAATTAAGTATTTCTTGAATTTGGTCATCATTATCTGATGGATATTTCGAGCTCATACACCCTCCCTCGCCTACTATATAGATCGTCAGTAATCCTGCAAAGTATTACCCTTTAGTCTCATTTAATTGGCAAACCTTTCATTTTGTAGTTTATTGTACAATTTCAGAAACAGACAATACATGCGTTTTCAAAGAAGTTTTACTTTTTTAGTATCGTTTTCGAACATTTTAAACGTCTTATGTATAAAAGGAGCAATCCATGCTTAAACTAACACTGATGTTCATTTCCTCACTCATAATAATCGGTTGTACCGAAGGATCATTCTTTTTCGATGATAAAGCCTGTGGTTGTATTGATCCAGATTTAGAGAGCTCCAATGACTCATCTACCGAATACTCTCAAGAAGAAGAACCAAGCTCAAATTATTAAAACAACACAATGGCCTACAAAGTAGACCAAGTAATTATCAAATAATGAAATACAATGATTTGCAAAGCAAATCGAGTAATTAGACTCAGCAAAGGCCTCCCAAAAGGAGGCCAAGCTATACTAATTTTCAATTGTAGGTGTATTCAGGCAAGGCATTTGTTTCGAGAGCGTACATGTGGTACGCCGAGAAGCAAATAACGCAGCATGAAGCGCATACAATTGAAAATTAAAGGTTTTCTGTGGTGAAGGTGTCGATCGACGTTCTGAGCCAGTTAAATGAGTCCTCATTATAAGTAATAAACAGACTCCCACAAACGGTATCATTATCGAGAGAAAACTGAGCCTCAGCAATTATCGCTTCAGCATCTTCAGGAAAGACTTCATCAGTAAAACCATCAACCTTATCGAGTAAAATATGTGGTGCTGAGAATGTATTTTCTTCATTGAATATTCCAGAAATTTTATTGATGCATGAGTTTATAAGAAGAGAGCTCACCTGAGCAAATACCATGGTTCGTTCTTCGTCACTGAGCTCTTCAGCGGAACGTTTTTCTTCATCAAATCCCATAATGTTGAGCATCTCTGCTACGAGCTCAGATGGAATTGCTAGATACGCTGTTCCATTCCAATTACCCCAAAAGCCCTGCTCTACTATTGAGACCTCTTGATTAGAGGCTATATTTTTATTGGCAAATTCAGTTACTTCATCACCGGTCCCTATAAACACTTTTGGAACCGTTATCGTAATAAAGGAGTTTAATGCATCTGCAAGTTCTGCACACGCCGCTCCAAAACCCATATTCATTATCTCTATAAGTATTTCGGTATCATCATTATTAAATTGACTCGCATCAGACATTATCTTCTATCCAGCTAAGTAGTTGAACCATACTCTCTTCTGAAGGCGGTTTATCTTGTATTTTAAGTGCACCAAGAGCAAGAACTCTCTCTTTAGCTTCTTTCTGGGCATCGGCACTATTTATTACCACTTTTGCATTTTCATCAAACTTCATAAGGATTTCAAGACACTGAAAACCATCCATTTCAGGCATTGTTAAATCGAGAAAGACGAGGTCTGGCTTATCCTTTTGATAAATTTCCAAACCCTCTTTAGCACTACCTGCCTCGACAAACTCATATTCATCCTTATTTGGAACAACCCGCATAAGCATTTTTCGGGCCACCGGAGAGTCATCTATTACAAGAATTTTCTTAATATCCATTATTAACCAGAAATTAAAAGAAACGTTACTCCATAGTACCACGATAATTTTCCAATTTCAAGAAATATTCTATCTTTTCTTTCAATTAGACAATTAACGCCTAAGGGGATATTTCATGAGAAATGAGGATATTTTAACCAAAAATTTCACAGAAATTGATGCACGTATCACTCGAGCAGCTCAAAATGCGGACCGTTCTCCGAGTGAAATAACTCTTATTTGGGTATCAAAACGAAAAGGCGTAGATATGGTCACTGCTGCAGCACAAGCAGGGGCTATTCATTTTGGCGAAAACCGTATTCAGGAGGCTATTGACAAGTTCACTACTCCACCTGAAGGCTCGATACTCCATATTATTGGCCCCGTTCAAAAAAATAAAATGAGAAAAGCAGTTTCAGTAGGGAAATGGATACATACATTGTCATCTCTCGAAGACCTTGAACGGCTCAACAATATATGCATTGAAGAGAATACACAGATGAATGTGTTGATACAAATCAACACTTCTGAAGAAGAGAGTAAAAGTGGTGTCCCCCACGAGAAGGCTGAAAGCTTTTTAAATTCACTTCCCATTCACTCTAATTTGTTATATTGTGGTTTAATGACCATTGGCAAAAATAGTGGAATTCCTGAAGATAGTCGTTCAGAATTCAAGTTTTTGCGAACACTACGAGATACATTTAACAATCGCGATGAGCGATTCAGATCCTTCACTGAACTCTCTATGGGCATGACTGATGATATGCATATTGCCATTGAAGAGGGAGCAACAATGATACGGATTGGAACAGCACTTTTTGGTGCACGAGATTAAAGGACCCTTATGATTACATGGATATTAGTAAACGGCATACAACTCCTTTCAATTGGATTTTTCATCCTTGGGTTTGTCAACCTTATTCCTTCACTTAAAAATTCAGCCCTTGTTCATAAAGCTGAACCTTATACTGAACCACTCTTAAAAGCAGTGCGCAGTTATATGCCCGAAGGAAGCTTTGACTTCTCTTATTGGGTAGTATCAGGAGTACTCATGCTCCTCTCATTTGTTGTTCGTTTTGCGTTAGGCATACTATTCTAATAGGAGTACCCATGGAAATTACCCCTCTCGATATACGTAACCAAGCCTTTAAAAAGAAAAAAATCGGCGGCTATGCCCCAGAAGAGGTTGACTCATTTTTAACTCAAATCGCGAGTGATTTAGAGCTAAGAAACAAAGAGAACAATCAAATTAAAGAGAAGCTCAAACTTGCCGAAGATAAAGTGCGTCAGTTTCAACAGATTGAAGCAACTCTTCAAGATTCTGTAGTTACTATGCAAAAAAATATTGATGAGACTCGCCGTAATGCCCATAAAGAAGCAGAGCTCATCATTGGTGAAGCAAAAGCACGAGCAGAAAAAGATACCTCTTCCATTCGAAAAGAAGCTGATGACCTCAGAGAAGAGATTTCAATTTTAAAGACTCAGCGCAAGCATCTATTTATTAGAATGCACAATGTTATTAACTCTCAACGAGAACTTCTTGAGGCACTCGAGCTTGAAGACAACTTTGTTGAAGAAATTGCCCCCGGTGTTACCACCAGTGAAAATTTCCGTTAAAGCACAGACAAAATCAAAAAGGAATGATGTTCTAGGCCCTGATGAGTCGGGCCTCTATACCGTACATGTCAACACCCCACCCGTAGATGGAAAAGCAAATACAGCCATCTGTGCCCTCCTTGCCAAACACTTTAAGGTTTCTAAAAGCTCTGTGTCGGTACTCAAAGGCCAAACATCAAAACAAAAAATTATAGAGATAGAGATCTAACCTATGAACACCTTTTTTGTACTCCTTCTTTTGAGCGCACTATCACTCAGTGCCTTTACTCGCAATATTAAACCTGGAGGCATTTCCTACTCTGCATCACTGCACTTTGGCTGGCAGGATAGTGAAATACACTTTGGGGGCACTGATTCAATACCATTTTATGATCACAATCCAGAGACTGTAACTGACTCACTCACCGGACACGCTCCAACACTCAGCTTTTACTCCGGCCCTGTATACGACTTCCGCCTATCAGCTCACGTAGGAGCTCAACAACTAAAAATATCACTTGCCCTAGTGGATCACGATCTCTCATATCCCACGCAGAATGAGACCTCTCTCTTTTATCGCCTCAGCATTGCCTACCAATACACTTTTTTCCAAGAGTGGATACTATCCCCTTATATCTCCCCTGGCATGGGCTTTCATAGGATCACTGTGGATAATGGATTTAATGATGTAACCGGCCAAACACGAAATTTCACTCTTACAGGAAAGCACTATCACATTGAGACTGGTATTGAGTACCCTCTCTTTGAACACCTTACCCTTACAGGTGGTGTGCTGTATCGCTGGACAAACTATCAAAACTTTGGAGTCGGTACAGAGACCAGTTATCAGCTTAATAAGTGGGGCCGTGAATTAAATGGAATGATTGGAGTTCGCATCCCCTTCTAATGAATTAAAAGGGAATTGCACCTATAGATCGAAGTGAAATCCCATCTCTTGAAGCTTGTTATATTTTCTCTTATCAAAACGATAATATCGAGCCGCACGATGTGAAACACCTGTTTGGCGTTCATTCAGTGCCACGAGGAAATCCATTTTAAGAATTTTTTTACGGAAATTACGCTTATCAAGCTCTAATCCGAGAATCTCTTCGTACAGCTTTTGAAGTTCTGTAAGAGTAAATTTACGAGGAAGAAGTTCAAAACCGATTGGTTCATAGCGTACTTTTGATTTAAGGCGCTTGTGTGCCGCCTCAAGTATTTCACCATGATCAAAAGGCATAGTCGGCGCCTCAGATACTTTATTCCAACTTATCTTACGCACGTTGTTACCCGCCTGTAAGTTGTAATCCTCAGGATTAATCAATGCATAGTAGGCAACAGTTATTACACGCTTAAGTGGATAACGCTCTACCTCACCAAAAGTGAAGAGTTGTTCAAGAAAAATATCTCGTACACCCGTTAAATCACCAAGAATTCTCTCTGAAGCATTTTCGAGACTTTCACTCACATGTACCAAACCACCAGGAAGTGCAAGCTGCCCCGCACACGGCTCAACATCCATCTCAAGAGTAATGAAATGGAGTGCATTCTCCACTACACCAAAAATGACATAGTCCACTGAGAGATGTTCTAGATACTCATTCTGGTCACGATACGGAGAGGTTTCGGCGTCTTTGGTATTTATTGGCATGTGCTATCTCGAGGGTTTTAATCGTAAGTGAAAAATAACATAAAAGAGCACGCTATTCAAAGAGTAACGTACCCATTAGATGGAAAAAAGTTCGTTTTTTTACCGATCACACTATTATGTGTCAACTTCGACAACAGTACCTGACTTTACTTCATCAGCTAGTGAAATTGAACGGTTATAACGCCCCTCTTTGGGGCCATTTTCAAGGTTAAGTACTCCACGTGGGCATGCAAGTGAACACATACCGCACCCAACACAACTAGCACGTATAATATTCTCACCCCTTTGAGCATACTCACGTACATCAATACCCATCTCACAATAAGTTGAACAATTTCCGCATGACACACATTGAGCACCATTAGTTGTAATTCTAAATCGTGAATTTACCCGTTGTAATATCCCCAGTATTCCCGCCATTGGACAGCCAAAACGACACCAGATTCGAGTTCCCAACAAAGGATACAACCCGACCCCAATTACTCCCGAGAGAACTGAGCCAATAAAAAAGCCATAAAACTCGGCAAGTCCTTTTGAGAAGCCAGTAACCCACCCTGTCGCAAAAGAGAACCAGAGTGCCCCTGTGGCAAAAACAATAAGGCCCAGTACCGAGTAGATTGAAACCTTCTCAATAGACCAGGCACGCTTTGTTGAGCTTGACAGATGGCGCCATGTGTCGCCCGCAGTATTGGCAAGCCCACCACACCCACACACCCAAGAGCAGTACCACCGTTTACCATAGAGATACGTCAAAATAGGGGTGAGCACAAAAGTAAATGCAACTCCCCATACCAGCAAAACTAATGACAATTTCGCGGGGTTATTCATCAGCCCGATAAAATTCGTAGGAAAAAAGTCACTATAGCTCAGTGGCCACGAGTAGTTGAGATATTTTTCTGGCTGTTTAAAATAAACCAGTAGAGAGGGTATTAAAAATGCAAGAAAAAATTGTGCAGCCATTACCACCGCAGTACGCACAATCTGATAGCGACTATGACGATAACGAATGAGAGCACGGGTCCCCATAACCACAACTGCAATGGTATAGAACAGGCCATAAAAATACCACTGATCCGATGGTTTACCTCGAAGCCATTGACTTATGGGGTCACTCATTCTATAAAGATGCACAAGCGTGTGAGGCCACCAGTACCACAACACATAAAAGAGGGTGATAACCACACCTAATACCCATGCAGGAACCCCTCTATTGGTAACACCACTAAACATTGTGCCATTATTCATCACCCCTTTATGACGAGTGAGATACGTAGCGGCACTATGTCCGATAGTCCCGACAACGAGTGGCATCACCACAAGAAGCAGCACAAGAAGGGAGTGAGAAGAACCATACCCAATAAGTGACAGGGCCAGAGCAATTAAGCCTATATAGATCATAACAATAGCAGCAATCTGTGCACCACTCCGTGTTTTAACATAACTGGTTACATAACTCATACTACTACCCCCTTTTTATTCCAGAGTCTCTTCCACAAGGGCGTTTGTAACCCTTTAGGCGTTGTAAGGGATACAGGTCCAAAAGAACGGTTAAAACACTCAATAACCGATTCTTCGAACCGGATAAAAAATTCAGGGTCGAAATTAAGCGCCCCTAAATGTTCCATCACATAGGTAATAGTTCGAGCTTCTGCTATCCACTTTTCGCAAATCTCATGTCGTGCTCTAATACCAAAAAAGTTGAATCCGGTTACGGCCTCTCCCTCTTTCTTGAAGGTCACCCGCATAAGGCGGTGTTCCTTTGAGTCTTCCCAGACAAACGTTGCTTCATCATTCACGGGCTTGGGAAGTACCATACCGTAGGTTTGATACTCAATATCAAAAAATTTGGCCGAGTTAAACCAAATTCCCGGAGTGTATTTACAGTCTCCCCCTCCAAGAATTGCACCCAGCGTCTCACCATGTGCTTTAGCCGTGTACCATACTTGCTCCACAGGGCGTCTCCCCGGAAGGGGCCCCCTAAACTGAGCGCAATCACCTACTGCATAGACATGAGGTATTGAGGTTTTAAATTGATGATCAATAAGGATCCCCCGTTCACACTCAAGTACGCTCTCTTTAACAAAATCAATGTTGGGGTGTACACCTACAGTTATACCTACAAACTGACAAGCGATCTCTTCACCTTCTGTCGTTATAATTTTTTCGACACGTCCCGATGCATCTTTTACAATCTCTTGAAGTTCCGATCCAAGACGCAGATCAACATGATGCTCTTGTATATGTCGTCCAATCATCTTGGACTCTTCGGGGGGAAGTACTGCACTCCAAAAAAGCTCTTCACGCACCAAAAAAGTGACCGGTATATTTCGAGAAAGCAGCATCTCTGCAACCTCAACCCCAATGAGGCCTCCACCTACAACAACTGCTCGTTGAATATCTTTGGTATGGGTCTCCATTTTTTTAAGATCATTCATTGAATAAAACCCTTGCACCCCAGTAGCCTCTTGACCCGGCCAACCAAAAAAATTTGATGCAGAGCCCGTGGCAAGCACAAGCTCGGTATAGGTAATAACAGAATTATCCTGTAATTTCAATTCTTGCTTAGTATAGTCAACTTCGACCACTTCATTTTGAATGAGAGAGATATTCTGCGCTTTCCAAAAAGATGACTCATAGGGTTGTGTCTGCTCCACGGTCATGTGGCCCATGTATATATACATAAGTGCAGGACGAGAAAAAAAGTAAGGGCTCTCTTTAGAGATAATGGTAATAGACCCACTGCTTTGCTTTGCCCGAAGGGCTAATGCAGCAGAAACACCGGCAGCTCCATTTCCAATAATAACAACATGACTCATAACGAACCCAATCAAATGATTTCTCTTTAGTGAAAGGTATCACACTTTCCTTACAGATTGAGGATATTTATTTGATAAAAAGATTAATTAGGAAGGAAGGCCTGAATAGCCCTATAAGGATCCATTAATAAGTGACACTACTACATCACGATCAGTGTGGGTTGGTGCATCACCAAAATCAAAGGATTTTCGTTCCCAAGTTCCGTCTTCTTTAAGAACCCCGCCCCACACAATATCATCATACTCATACCCTGAAGCTTGTTGTAAAAAAAGATGCCGCGTAAGCTCTTTTGAAAAAAAGACACTATTATCAAAAGTGACAATGTAGGTGATTTTGGGTACATTGCCGTTGCGTACTGGAAGCTCTCTAATTTCAAAATGCATGGTAACTGATCCTCAGAAGGTTTGCCCTAATATAGGCTACTCTTTAACGAACTCAAAGACTTTTCTCTTTTACGAGGGCGGCAAAGCCCTTAATCCACTCTGGTTCGCTATTAAGTGATGGAATAACCGAGCACGATTCACCACCAAGTTCAAGAAAAAGGTCACGATACTCCATTCCAATTTCTTCGAGAGTTTCTAGGTTATCGGCAACAAATGAAGGGCTCGATAGTGCAATGCGCTTTATTCCCTGCTCTCTAAGACTGCGAATAACATCATCAGTTGCAGGAGAAAGCCACTCACCTGGCCCAAACTTTGATTGAAAACAGGTAATTATGTCGTCAGAGTCTAATGAGAGCTCTTTTTTGAGTAATGCAACGGTACCCAGACAATGAGTATAGTAAGGATCACCTGCGTTAATTTTGTTCATAGGATACCCATGAAAAGAGAGGAGGAGCTTTTCTACCGGCTCTCTCTTTAACTGTCTTCGATGAAGCTCTCCAATGGGTTTTATATAATAAGGAGAGTCGTAAAAAGAGGTAACAAGGTTTACTTTGGGATTCCATCGAAGTGACTTTAAACCCTTTAAGAGAGCGTCTTCAGCAGAGGTTGTCATCGCCTCCGCAAATTGTGGATACAGTGGAATCACCATAAGGTCTTCAGTACCGCTCTCTTTGAGCTCTTGCAGTGCCGTTTTAACCAGTGGCTCCATTCCATGTACATATGCATGACGCACTTCAAAAGTATCGCCAATTATTTGAGCCACCCCTTGGGTGAACTGCTCGGTATAATAATGGAGGGGGAGTCGATCGTCAACCAATATAGAACGATATTTTTTGGCAACTTTTGGCACTCTTTTAGGTAAAATCACTGCTCGGAGTAGTATTTTCCAGAAAATTGACTGTTTTACCAACCGGGGGTCACTTAAAAAGCTTTTGAGATACGCATGTACATCAGATTCTGAGCCAGAAGCTGGAGATCCCAGTTGAATGAGTAAAAGACCCTGCTTTTTCACAACAAATACCTAAAATTGGTCTACCTTTTTAACAACATACAAATAAACAGTAAATATCTCACCTCGAAATTCCTATAAAGATAAGAGAGGGACACAATTTACAGGATAGAAACATGTTTGATTCAAATACAGCGCTCCACTCTCTTGATACGTTTTATGCTGAGATCGAAAAGACACTTGCACAGATAGAGCATGCTTCAGCACAACCTCAGGAAGGCTTCACAGCCACTGTTGATCATATCAAGCAAGAGACTGGTCTCGATTTTTGGGAAACTCAACAACGCATTGACTCAATCAGTAAATAGCACAAGCTAGCGTACTTTTTTCTTCATTTCTCTCACAAACTCATAGCACTGCCATAAAAGAATAATAAGGAAGAGGGCAAAAAAGATATTCTCAACACCATCGCCAATTAAACTATAGAGTGTCGTTCTATTCTTTAATGGAACCTTATGGCGCATCGCCTTTCTTTCAAAGAGTTCAGCGCGGTCTAATTCTGTCCCATAACTATCATAGAGTACAGAAATGCCAGTATTTGCACTTTGCACTATCGGAATTCCATTTTCAATCGCACGGAACCGAATGAGGTTTGCATGCTGATACGGCTGAGTTGAGCGTTTAAACCAAGCATCATTGGTGATCACCACTATGATTTTTGCCCCTTCACTTATAGCGTTGCGAATAAAATAAGGGTAGACTACTTCATAGCATATTTGTGGAGAAAACTTAATAGCATCCCATGCAGGCGATTCAGTCCCAGCGGTAAAATCACCCTCACCCATATTAAGATGTTGAATAGCAGGAATGATATCCTCCCAAGGGAGCCGTTCACTAAAAGGAACCAATCGGTTTTTATCATACTTCCGTCGTGCCACCGTAGAATCTTTCGAAAAGAGAAAGCCTGAATTGTAGACCTTATATTTTCGAATTGATCCTTTAATAGATCGTTGATAATCCAAAGCGCCAATAAGTATACTCGAGTGTTTATCATAGGCAAGTTTTTGAATACGCTCAGAAAGCCTACTTACCTTTCTTAAATATTCGGGAATGGCCGTCTCGGGAAAGATAATAAGGTCTGCACTGTCTGAATTTATGAGGTCCGCAGTCGTTAAGGTCTGATCAATAACCTTATCAAAATCTTTTCGAATCCACTTCTCTCTCTGTTCAATTGAGGGCTGTGCAACGACAATGTCTGCGGTATCAAGACTATCAGATCGACCTGATAAAATAACGAACCCCACAATGGCCATCACTACAATAGGTGCTAATCCATACCCAATATACCGATACTTTCTTTCCGTCCATGCGCGGAACCAATAGAGGTTTGAAATAACAATAAGTGCACTGTACCCAAAAATACCGATATAGGCAAGCCCCTGCATAAGGGTTTGTGACCCTCCAAGAGTATAGCCTATATGCCCCCAAGGGAGAGATATTTCGCCTTTCGTTTTAACCAGTTCTATTCCAACCCAAATAATTGGATAGAGCATGAGTAGTGATCTATTATAGAGAAACTTAAATGAGAGCCCAAGAAATGTCACATAGAGGGCAAGATAGCTCATTAACAGAACCATCCCTATTCCAACAACAACACTGACATCCTGCCCAGAATCCATAACGTACGAAAGCCAATAAAACATACAAACGTTATGTACAAAGCCACCAATAAACGAGATAAGAGCAACCTCTCGATAAGGACGCCCTTTTATCACCACAAAGAAGGGGGCCAAAAGTACGAATGAAAGTACTCCCTGAAATGCAAAAGGAAAATCTAACGAAAATAGTTTATAAGGGGGAAAGGTGGCAGCAAGAGCAATCCAACAAACAGTGGACACACCAAGTGCCTTTAGAAATGATACATCACGAAAAAGCGCAACAACTATTACCGGTATACCAAGCAACTTTTTGAAACCCCTCAGAATATTTGAAATCATGATCACCCTTTATTTTGTGGATGAAAAAAGAGAACAAATTCACCTTTTGGGGTTCGCTCTTTATAATGGGCAAGTAACTCTTTAGGAGTGCCACGGAGGGTCTCTTCAAATTTTTTGGTGAGTTCACGGGAAAGTGAAATGGTTATGTCACCATAAACGGTGTCAATCTCACCGAGAAATTTTACCACTTGGTAAGGTGAAACATAAAAACAGACCGTATAAGGGTGCTCCTTCAACCCTTCAAGATATTTTAGCCGTCGGGCACTTTTTTTAGGAGCAAATCCCTCAAATGAGAAGGCGTCACTCGGCATACCGGATACCACAAGTCCACTCAAAAGAGCAGATGCACCTGGAATTGCCACCACCGGAATGTCATGTTGTATGGCTTCACGCGCAATATAAAAGCCGGGATCTGCAACACACGGAGTTCCCGCATCTGAAATCAGTGCGATACTCCCTTTGTTCTTTAAGTGATCTATATAGTGACCGGTTTTTTTCTCTTTATTAAAATCGTGATAACTCTTCATATTCGTAGTTATCTCATAATGTTTGAGAAGCTTTGCACTGTTTCTTGTATCTTCTGCTAACACAAGTGAGGCCTCTTCTAGGATTCTCACTGCACGAAAGGTCATATCTTCTAAGTTCCCTATTGGTGTGCTCACCAAATAGAGTGTATGCTGGTTGTCCATTGTTCCTTCTATTTTACCCGATACATTTCGATACGTCTGTTCTTCTGACGCCCGCTTGCAGTTCTATTTGTAGCTATGGGGTTTTTCGGACCATAGCCTTTTGAACGAAGCTGTTTTTTGGGTACTCCTACGGAGCGTAAATATTTTACTACTGAACGCGCGCGGCGTTTTGAAAGTTTTAAATTGGTACTTTTAGCACCTTTATTATCAGTATATCCTCTAATTTCGATTACGGCACTTAGATTCTCTTTTAATGTCTCAGCTACTTCATCGAGATTTTCATGAGAGTCTTCGGTTAAATCCGTCGAGCCTGTTCTAAAATTGACACCGTGAAGAACTATCTGAGTACGTCGCTCAATCATTGGTTTCGGTTTTCGATCGGGACACCCGTCTTCGTCTTCAAAACCATTCATCACTTCTGCTGCATCAGGGCAGCGATCTAGTTTGTCTTCAATTCCATCTCTATCATTATCTTTGTCGGGACAACCGTCATCATCTTCAAAACCATCACGATCTTCTTTCCTCTTAGGACACTGATCACCCACATCATTCACGCCATCTTTATCTGAGTCTTCAGTTCCATCAGGGCACCCATCATCATCTTCGAAGCCATTCAGGTCTTCAGGTTCATCGGGGCAGGCGTCTTTAGCATCTAAATAACCATCTTTGTCATTATCTAATTCTGGACACCCATCGGTATCCTCAAAGCCATCCATATCTTCTGGCTCACCTGGACAGTTATCTTTCACATCAAAAATACCATCGAGATCATTATCTGCTTCGGGACAACCATCGTGATCTTCATAGCCATCAAAATCTTCAGCCTGATTGGGACAGACATCCTCACGGTTGATAAGGCCATCGAGATCATCATCCTGTGGAAGTAAAAAACCGTTCCACGATAACTGAGCTGAAAAACCCCACTTCACTGTGGGTTGCACATAATAATGTAATTGTTCGCTTGGGTCATTATCACTATCAGCAATGAGTGGTTGAAGTGTTGAAGGGTCTTGATTGATATTTGAAAGCCCCCCATAATCGAGAGCCATAGAGATTGAGACCCCCTGTTCTGATTTAACAGAAAAACCAGGAGAGAGAATCAATGGGTCTCGTTCGAGGTCAAAACCATCTGCCCATTGAGAAAGCCGTGTTTGGCCTGAGAAATCACAAAAAAGAGCAAAGTAGCGATGTGGATTGTATGCTACCGATGCGTTAAGGAGAAAAGAATTGTCGTGATTGCCTGAATGGGTAAAGAGCATGCCATAGTTCACATTAAACTCAAGAGGTATGGGGTCCCACAACTCATTTAAATCGAGGGTCCAGAGCATCATCACCGTATAGGTTGGGTCCCATGCAGTATAAAAACCACCTTCAACTCCTGCCTCTTTAGGGGCGTAGTAACTCTCTTTAGGTATAAATCCCTTAGTATCATCCCCTGTGGGGAAAGTCACTGCACCAAGAAGCGCCATATCAAAAACATGTGAATGCTTATACGGTGGATATTGAAGTTTACCACGAAGCTCAAGGTCCCCTTGCCCCCATCCCGTCATGTGGCTCACATCTGAGGGTTCAATACCATCAGTGGTGAGGAGGTCAAGATAAAAGGGCATGGATATATTAAAATCAAAATAGTCGGAAATACCAATACTAATAAAGGCACGAGTGGATACATCAGCAATTTCACGAACACCATCAACGGTATCAACAGGATTTACTGATTCGTCATTATAGAGCCACATCCGTTGTCGGTAAAGCTTATTTTTATCGAGGGAGAGATCACCACTGACACCTGCAGACAATTTACCATTGCCCAATGTTTTTGCAGAAAAAGTACGAATATGGCCGTAGAGTCCATAGATATTTGGTGCACTGACCACCTCATTTTTAGCGCCAAAAGTTGTAGAATAGAGCAAAATTAGTGCTGCTGCAATCAATTTTTTCATATCTTTAGTCCGTAGGTTGAGCTCGTAGGGTCTTTGTGTTACAAGTACGATAATGACCTTAAGATAGCT
The DNA here is from genome assembly GCA_051532035.1 of Fibrobacterales bacterium. Taxonomy (GTDB): domain Bacteria; phylum Fibrobacterota; class Fibrobacteria; order Fibrobacterales; family JAOPTW01; genus JAOPTW01. Next base: position 165,799 of record JAOPTW010000006.1, read on the forward strand.
ATTTTGACTTTAATGACAGTAAGATTTACCTAAAATGACCAGAAAACCTACTTTTTTTGGTCACCTATACCCACATCAAAAATAGAACAAAAACAATTATAGGAACCTGATGGATCATAACCCCTCTCTCTTTGGAATTACACAGAAATCTGGTGACCCAGATCGTTTGTGCGGAAACCTTATCGCCTACGCGCTCATTGAAGACTATGACCAAAGTGAGCAAGACACGCCGCTTGACGACCTTGTTCAAAATGATATTATTGCCGTTACCGGTGACTATCAGACAGAGCGAAGCCTCAAAGACTTTTTGAACAAAGAGTTTGGCAAAGATGCCGACAAAGGATTCGAGGAGTTGATCGATCAGCTGAAGAAAATGGACGACAACGATCTTGAGAGTGATGAAAATCTTCAAAAAAAGTTTGAGTCCTTCAATAATATGGAAATTATTCCCGTTCCGGCACGAATCATCTTTTATGATTCCGAAGAGGAACTTCTCAACTCTGCAGGTGATATTTTCTTCTTGGGCAGTTTTAAGTCACTCCAAAATGCACACCTCAGCGTCACTTCATTCCCGATCCTCTATCAAGGCATTTATCGAGAGCAGCAGTCCAAACACTCAACTGCTGAAATAAGTGACCTCTTAACCCAAATTGAGACCACGGTCCACACCCATACGTTAGTATCCGAGAGCTGGGCTCTTGCACAATCAACAATTTCAAAATACGGCGAGGACCTGCAAGACCTCTTGCTCAACGAAGCATTGCCAAAAATGATTTACCATCTTAAAGATCCAGAAGAGTACAATGGATTAGTCACAAGCTTTAAACTATTTATGAAACCTTACTCTGTTACCTCTGATGTCGAAAAGATGCTCTCTTTTTTAGAAGAGTTAAAAAATGGTTCTCTCGACTCTACCCGTCGACTTGAACTTATGTGTGAGAAGATTTCAGCAATACACAATGAAGCCTTCGAAAAACTTAAACGGATACAAAGTGAACTTCGCGCCCTTGGTGTCGAAGATTAAATCATCCTCAGAGGATCTAATCTTCGGGTAACTCTTTCATAAGTTGATCAACCTTCTTCGTGATCCTCAGGTCTTCGATAAGTGGTGGAGCATGATGAGGCTTTACTCGTGCATCAATAATCAATGACCCTTTACAACCCCAATGCTTGTTTTCAACAAAGCTTTTGACTCCATGAATATCATGTGAAGGATTTGATCGCGTAAAAGTAACCCACAAAAAGTTTTCAATACTCTTTGCGATAAAGTGGGCGTCGTCCACGACAACAATCAGTGGTATTCCTTCGAGATTCTCTTCCCGTGCGAGCCCCTCGGTCAGTTGATGTATATCGCGAAAGGAGTTATTAGAATCTTTAAACTCTGGCCCTTCAATTGCCATAACCCCCGAAAAGATCATCTCGGGGTTTTTAAAACCAATAGGGAGTATCATTCCTTCTGGAATATGGCCCCAAAGTGAACGAATCGGGGTTCCTGCAGCCGCAACAACAACCTTTGAACCTTTATTTAATCCCGAACCAGAATAATCGAGGGTATCTATAGTCGTCTCTGTCTGAAAATGAAGATCACGACGCCAATCAACCCGGGCAAGAAGATGCTTAAAAAAGTGTCCAACCGTATGTGTTGAGAGTGATGGGTCATCCTCTTCAGCCGCTATAAACAGGTATTTCGCAAGAGAGAGTTGACCTGTACCCAAAATAAGGTTCGAAAGAGTGAGAAGCTCTTGAGGGCGTTTTTGCTCCATATAAGGAACATAACGCTCAGCGCCAATTGCCAGCAAAAGAGGGTGCACCCCTGCTTCATCAACCGCATGCACCTCTTTTACTCCAGGAATTTCGGCCGGAATAGCATTTTGCGTTAATTTATGAATAAAAGCCCCAAATTGAGTATCTTCTTGAGGGGGGCGCCCCACAACCGTAAAGGGCCACACTGCATTTTTTCGATGATAGACGGCCTCGACCTTCATTACAGGCATCTCGTGTACTAAACTGTAGTAGCCAAGGTGATCGCCAAAAGGGCCCTCAGGTTTCACGGCGCCATGCGGTATAGTGCCCACAATACAAAAATCAGCATCCGCCGAAATAGTATGGCCATCTTTTACCGTATATCTAAAGCGCCTTCCTGCAAGTAAGCCCCCAAAAGTTATTTCGGGCACCCCTTCGGGGAGTGGCATTACCGCTGCAACAGTATGAGCAGGTGGGCCACCAACAAAAATACTCACCTTAAGGTCTTCACCCTTTTTTAATGCCGCTTTGTGATGGACTGAAATCCCTCGGTGGAGTTGATAGTGCAACCCTATCTCTCTATTTTCAACATACTCACCTCCATCGAGCTGCACTCGATACATACCTAAATTTGAGTTCAATGGCCCTGGCTGATCTGGATTCTCACTATACACCTGAGGTAAGGTTACATAGCGCCCACCATCTTCGGGCCATGAAACGACCCCGGGCAGTTCAGAAACATCTGTAGTACCCCATAATACTGGAGCTTGTGAGTTTGAGACTTTTTTGGGGAGTGTATGCAGCCCATACCGCGCAAGGAGCAAACTTTTGAAAGGGTGCTGTAATGCAGCAGTCGGATTTACTTTGAGGTCGATCATATCCTTTGTGCGCTGTTCTGTCTCTCTAAAAATATAGGCAACTCGCTCCTCTGTTCCATAGAGGTTTGAAACCGCTTGAAAAGGCGAGCCTTTAACCTTTTCAAAGAGAATTGCCGGCCCATGAGCGGCATAGATTCTCCGTTGAATCTCTGCCATTTCTAAATAAGGGTCAACTTCATGTGATATTCGGAGAACTTCCCCCCGTTTTTCTAGGTCTTTAATAACATCAGCAGTGTTAAGATACATAAGCGGCTCACAAACGTTGTTTCTACTCAAATTTATGTAATATGTTCCATATATTTAATCAAATGAGTGAAAATCATCCAAAACTTTGGTAGAATATACAATTATTGTAATTATACACAGAAGTATCTTATGAGAGTCAGATGAACGGAACAGACCCGGTACGTATTTTAGTTGTTGATGACAACACCGCTATTCATGAAGATTTCAGATCGATCCTTTCTGACAATGAAAATAATAGCACTGCTCAAAACTTAAAAAAATATGAAGACGCCCTCTTTGCAAAGCCTACAGAAACGCCAGCAGCGCCATCCACCTACACAAACTACCGTATTGATCACGCATACAATGCCCTTGAAGCGATCGAAATGGTGCACCAATCAGAAAAAGAGGCTGACCCCTATGCCCTTATTTTTATGGATGTGCGCATGCCCCCAGGTATGGATGGCATTCAAACCATACAAAATATTTGGGATGACTATCCAGAAATTGAGATGGTGATCTGTACTGCTCACTCAGATTATAACTGGGACCAAATTATTGAAAAACTTGGCCTGACCGATCACCTCCTTATTTTAAAAAAACCATTTGATAGTGTTGCAGTTAAACAGTTTGCCCTCACACAAACTACAAAATGGAAACTTCAAAAAAGCAACAAAATTTACACCGCCTCTCTTGAAGAAAAAGTCATGGAAAGAACCTCTGAATTACAGCGCTCCCTCGATCAACTTAAAAGCGCTCAAACCCAGTTGATACAATCAGAAAAAATGGCCTCCCTTGGAGAGCTTGTTGCTGGTGTAGCACACGAGATAAACACCCCCATTGGTGTTGGTATTACTGCTGCCTCATTTATAGATGATAATACCCATGACCTAAAAAAACGCTATGAGGATAAAAAAATATCCAATCAGTTTATGCAGGAGTACATTAATACGGTTACCACCAGTAGTAAAATGCTCATGACCAACCTCAATCGAGCTGCAGAGCTCATTGCAGGCTTCAAACAGGTAGCCGTCGATCAAACCACCGACCTTAAACGCACATTTAAAATTGCAGAGCTCATTCACAATGTTGCCTTTAGTCTCAATCCAAGACTCAAACAAGGAAACGTTACCGTAAATATTAACTGCGACGAGGACCTTTCGTTCAATAGTTATCCCGGTTCATTTTCACAAGTAATAACCAATATGATTATGAACTCCATTATCCACGGGTTCGAAGATAAGCCAAATGGCACTATAGATATCACCGTAACCTCAGATACACACCTCACAACTATTCTTTACCAAGACAATGGTAAAGGTATTGCCCCTGATCAAATTAAAAAAGTCTTTGACCCCTTTTACACCACCAAAAGAGGGCAAGGTGGCACAGGCCTTGGAATGCATATAATCTACAATATCATTTCACAAAACTTTAAGGGTAATATTATTTGTGAAAGTGAGCAAGGCTCCTACACCCGTTTTACCGTAACCATTCCTTTGAATCAGCTACAATCAGGTCTCTTATGAGTACTCAGAAGCACATTTTAATTGTTGATGATACTCAATCGATACACGACGACTTTCGCCATACCCTTACACGGCATGTTCACCAGACTTCTACAGCCCTCGAACTTGAAAAAGAACTCTTTGATGTACCAAGTACTGACGAACAATTTCAAGACTTTACTTACATAATCGATAGTGCTTACCAAGGGGTAGAGGCCATTGCAATGGTACACCAAGCAGAAAAAGAAGGTAACCCTTACTGTTTAATCTACATGGATGTACGGATGCCACCGGGAATTGACGGCATCGAAACCATATATCGCATTTGGGAAGAGTTCCCTCATATAGAAATGGCAATCTGTTCTGCCTATTCGGACTATTCATGGACTGCGATTAAAGAAAAGCTCCAGCAAACGGACAAACTCATTTTCATGAAAAAACCTTTTACCCAAGATACGATTATTCAAACAACCTATCTTCTGGCCAAAAAATGGGACACTCATAAATCGAGTCAAGGTCAAATTGCAATACTTCAACAAGAAGTTCTGGAACGGAAAAAGCAGATCGCTTCTATAAAAGGAGAGCTTGACACCATAACCCAACACTATAAAACAAACACTTTTTTGAAAAACAATTATATAAATTCAGTAAGTCAAGAGATCAAATCACCACTCAATGGTATTATTGCCATAACCGATCTCTTACTCGACACCCCTCTTGATGATGAGCAGAAAGGACTTGCTCAAAGCATTCAGACTTCAGGTCATTCACTATACGATAAAGTTTCAAACTTACTTGAATGTCAGTTAATTGATGAATCTGAAAATACTAGCGACCCTGTTGAATTTAATATCCGTTCCCTCATTGAAAACATTCTCGAACTTATTCAAGTAACTTCAGAAGATAAACAGATTACCCTCACCTCATCGCTCCACTCATCAATACCACGAAACTGCATAGGTGAGCCGGTAAAAATAAAGCAGATGCTCATTCAATTGTTACTAGCTGCCATCGAGCGAACAGAACAGGGACGCATTGACATAAGTATCAATCGAGATACTACCCATGACAGTAGTACGACATCACACATCATTTTTACCGTGATCGACACGGGGATAGCTCCCAGTACTGAAGAACAAGCCCAATTTGAGAGCAGTATAATTCCAGAGATGGGAGCTCCAGGGTATCGCTTGTATCTTTTTAAAGAAACCCTTAAAACAGTTAAAGGGCATACCTCCCTAGACCAGCATTTTGATTCGGGAACCGCGTATTCATTTTCGATTCCTATAACACTTTTAGACAATGAAACCCTTGTTGAACATACATCCTCGGCCCAGGATACTATTCAAAACCTCTCCTGTTTGATTATCGGTGACAACGCAACCAATAGAAAAATTCTTTCGCTCCATCTTAAACACTGGGGAGCAAAAAGTACCGAGGTTTCATCAATAGAGTCTGGTCTTGAGAAAATAGCTGTACTCAAAAATAGTGGTGAAGGGTACTCCATGATTTTACTCGACTTTAAAGACCCGAGTACAACGCCCTATCTAGACTTTGCGCAATTATTACAGCAGCTTAACAGCCCAACAAACCCCTATAAGCTCATCGCAATTATCCCCCAAGGCCATAAAGGGGACCTTCTTAAATTTAAAGAGGCAGGGTATAGCGCCTACCTCTCAAAACCAATTAAGCAAAAGCAACTTATTAACTGCCTCATGCTATTAAAACTCAGCATGTTCAATCAGCTTAAATTACCCAATATTATCACGAAATACATCCTTGATGAGTACTCAATGGAGCGATATACCATGCTCATTATCGAAAGTGATATCGTCTCACGGCGCCTTCTTCTCTATATTTTAACCAAAATGAGGGTCATATGTGATATTGCCACCACTTCTGAAGAAGCCATTGAAGCTCTACAAAAAAAACAGTATGATTTAGTTGCGTGTATAAATATTTCTCCCTCAATTAATGGGATGCACATATTCGAACAGACTATTCAGAGTAGAAAAACCAGACAGTGTCGCTTTATTGGCATCACTTCTGATATAGAGAAACTATGGGGAGCGCATCCAGAAGGAACAAAAGTGGACGGGATTATCCAAAAGCCATTTGATCAAGCAACTATTAGCTCATTAATGAAAAAGATGATGTCTCAGAAATAAATAGGTATTATTATAACATTATGGAACGATTAACCAGCCGAATACTTGTAGTTGATGACAACGCCTCGATACATGATGATTTTAAGAACATCATTACCGAGACGAATAAGTCAAAAAATAAAAAAACAGCTCAACTTGAAGGTGAGTTGTTTGGCATTGCATCAACAACAAACGAGATTGTCGACGCCTATGAGTATCAGATTGATGATGCGTATCAAGGTGAAGAGGCAGTGCAGATGGTCGACACTGCAGAAAAAGCTGGCAAACCATATTCCCTCATTTTTATGGATGTCCGGATGCCTCCGGGAATTGATGGCATCAAGGCAATACAAATGATATGGGATAAGTACCCACATATAGAAATGGTTATTTGTACTGCACACTCAGATTATAAATGGAATCAAATTGTTGATATGTTTGGTCAGACAGATAAACTGATCTTTATGAAAAAGCCATTTGATAGTGTATCAGTAAAACAAATGGCTATGACTCTGTGCACAAAATGGCAACTTGCACGCACCAATGCTGAACATGTCCACCATCTCGAAGAAGCCCTATTAGAACGAAAAAAAGCAGCGCAAGAGCTGAAACTCGCCAAAGAGCGTGCGGAATCGGCAAATATTGCGAAGTCTGAGTTCCTTGCCAATATGAGTCATGAACTCAGAACTCCAATGCATGGAATCTTGAGTTACTCACAATTTGGTATTAAAAAATATGACAACGAGAACAAAGAAAAAGTTCTCGACTATTTTAAAAACATCAATGCCTGTGGCAAACGGCTTATGGACCTGCTTAATGACCTACTGGACCTCTCGAAACTTGAGGCCGGAAAAATGGACTACAATTTCGAGCAGAGTGACCTCCTCTATGAGCTTCGCTTAGTACTTTCTGAGTTTCACGCACTGATACAAGAGAAAGGGGTCTTAATTGATGTTGCTGAACCTTCCTGCTCACTCTCTGTACCCATTGATAAAATGAAAATTAATCAGGTATTTCGAAACCTCATTTCAAATGCTGTAAAATATTCACCAGAGGGCAAGACCATTCAAATCACTTTCAATGAGTCTACCACCGACAACAAAGCCTTTCTAAACTGTTCTATTACCGATGAAGGTGTTGGAATTCCTGACAATGAATTAGAACGCGTCTTTGATAAGTTTATCCAGTCGAGTAACACAAAAGATGGATCAGGCGGCACCGGTCTTGGCCTTGCTATTTGCCGTGAAATCATCTCGGCTCATCAAGGTACTATTCGGGCCATGCACAACCCAACAGGTCAAGGGTCACAGTTTACCTTTACAACCCCCCGAGAACAGACCCCACCTGAATAATATCAATTCTCTATTGCCCACTCTACAGATCTATGTTATACTCAAGAAGATTACCCACTTGGGATATATATGAGAAAAACACGCATCCTCTATGTTGACGATGAACAACAGAATTGCATTGTTTTTAAAGCGACGTTTAAAAGTAAATATATCATTACCACTTGCACCTCTGCTACAGAAGCCTTGGAACTCATTAAAAATGATACCTACCCTCTAATTATCTCTGACTATAAGATGCCCGACATTACTGGAGTAGATTTTTTTCATCATTCTCTCAACTCCTCACCTTCATCCATTCGTATTTTAGTAACAGCATACAGCGATGTTGATACCCTTGTGAGCGCAGTAAACCGAGGATACATCTTTCAATTTATCTCAAAACCATGGAACGACAAAGAACTCGGCATCGTCATTGAGAACGGACTCAACAAATACTATTTAGAACAGGAGAATAAAGAGCTCTTTAATCAAATTTCACTCTACTCAAAAGACCTTGAGTCACTCCTTAAGAAAAAAATCCATGATCTGAAGGAGAGCAACACCCTCCTCAACAATGAAATTATCGCTCATAAAGAAACCATCGACAAACTAGAAGGGGCAATCCAAAAATCCGAAGAGGCCAATGAGGTTAAAAGCTCGTTCTTAGCAAATATGAGTCATGAGCTACGCACCCCAATGCATGGGATACTGAGTTTCGCACAACTCGGTATCTCAAAAGCTGAAACCGCCCCTATTTCAAAACTTGTTTCATACTTTCAACACATCAATAATAGTGGTCAACGACTTCTCACTCTACTCAATAACATTCTTGATCTGGCAAAGCTGGAATCTAAATCCATTGACTACTACTTTACTGAAAACAGCCTTCTCCGAGAAATTGATGCCGCTACCCATGAATTTATGGTGTTACTCGATTCAAATAATATTAAAATAACGCTTATTGACAATCTTAATGAATCACGATTTGTTTTTGATCAGCTCCGTGTTGGACAAGTGCTGAGAAACCTCATTCTCAATGCAATTAAATTTTCACCAGCAAATAGCACTATTACCATATCCCTCGACAACACTACCATAACAGAAAATAACCCACCGACACCTGCTGTACAGTGTACACTTCTCGACCAGGGAGTCGGCATACCTAATGAAGAACTCGAAAATGTATTTGACAAGTTTATTCAAAGTAGCAAGACCAATAATGGAGCTGGAGGCACTGGCCTTGGTCTCTCGATTTGTAAAGAAATCATAGAGGCTCATGGTGGGGCTATTTGGGCTGAAAATAGAGAGGGTAAAGATGGAGCTGCCTTCATTTTTGTTCTACCGCGCACTCAAGTGAATAATTCCTAATCACCAACTTCGCCGTGCGAATTGTATAAAGTATCACCCAGTTATTTCTATATTTGAGACCTATTCTACTCCTTGGTCATTCACGTCTATGCCCCAACATGCCTCAGTACATTTTATAACAGGTGGGCAACGCTCAGGTAAAAGTAGCTTTGCCCATAATCAAGCCGAAAAGCTCTCTCCACATCCATACTATCTTGCAACAGCGCGAGTATGGGACGCGGACTTTAAATCCCGCATTGATCGCCACAAATCTGATAGAGGCTCTCATTGGACAACTATTGAAGAAGAAATCAACCTCGATACCCTTGACCTTACCGAAAAAGTAGTGGTGATCGATTGTATCACTCTCTGGCTAACAAACCTATTTCACGACGCATCCTATGATGTTGATGCTGCGCTCAATCAAGGAAAAAAGATATGGGATCAGCTGCTTCTACACGAGTGCACTCTGCTTGTTGTAAGTAATGAAATCGGAATGTCTATTCATGCAGAACATGAAAGTGCTCGTAAATTTACTGACCTTCAAGGTTGGATGAATCAATATATTGCACACCGATCTCAGAACGTCAGTCTTATTGTTTCGGGAATCGAACTCAAGGTAAAATAACCATGCTCTCAGAAATCAAGACACTCCTCCACTGTATCCGTTTTTTTACTCGGATCCCTGTACCACAGTGGGTAGGCTACAGCGATGACTACCAATATAGGTCTACAAAATATTTGCCGCTCATCGGTTATATTGTTGGAGGTGCATCTGCTCTTACATTCTATCTCTGCTCAACCTCTCTCTCCATCATACTCTCCCTCATCATAAGTACCATTGTATCGATCATCCTCACCGGAGCATTTCACGAAGACGGTCTGGCCGATTTTTGTGACGGCTTTGGAGGAGGCTATGGAAAAGAAAAAATACTTGCTATAATGAAAGATAGTCGTATTGGTACCTATGGTTCTGTTGCGCTCATTTCAATACTCAGCTTAAAGATAGGTTCCCTCGTAGAAATTCCTATCGCTCAGCTCCCCATCATCATTCTGGCAGGACATTGTTTTAGTCGATTCATTCCCCTTTTACTTATGCGTACAACCTCTTATGTGAGTATACAAGGAAAATCGCATCACCTTCAAAAGAGCATCCCCTCTCTCTATCTTTTTTTTGGGTTACTCACTCTCGCCCCTCTCTCTATATGGATTCCATGGCAAATACTTCTCATTAATTTTGTAATATGTGTCATTATTCTTACAATATTTAGATACTATATTATGAAGCACATAGATGGATACACCGGCGATATATTGGGTACGGTACAACAAGTGAGTGAAATCATCTTCTATATAGGGACTATTACTATTGGAGCACAGTTCTCATGACACTTACGCTTATAAGGCATACTTCAGTTGCAACACCTAAAGGAATATGTTATGGGATGACCGATGTCGCTCTCCACGACACATTTTCTTCAGAGGCCGATACTCTTAAAAAAAAACTGGGCACCACAAGCTTTGAGACAATTATATGCAGCCCACTCACTCGGTGCACTACCCTCGCACACACTCTCTTTCCCGAATCACCTATAACTACTGATACACGTATTGCAGAAATGCACTTTGGTGACTGGGAGATGGAAACATGGGATTCCATATACAACTCAAGTGATGGGAAAAAATGGTTCAAAGATTATATCACTCTCCCCTGCCCCAATGGTGAGTCATTCTCTCTGCTTATGATACGAGCAGCTGCATGTATCGCATCATTACCCCAGCATTCATCAATTGCCGTCATCACCCATGCTGGGGTTATCCGTGCACTTCTTGCAACCTATACCTCTCTTACTCCCACAGAAACATTTGATCAGTCTATTGAATATGGAGAGATCATCACTCTTGAAATTCCCTCGTCAACGGAGACTCTATGAACTCAACAATTTTGAAACCAATAATGTTTGTCGGAACCGGATCAGACGTAGGAAAGAGTGTTATCAATGCTGCCTTTTGTAGAATATTTAAACAAGATGGACACACGCCTGCACCATTTAAAGCGCAAAACATGTCACTCAACAGCTATGCAACACCAGAGGGACATGAAATTGGGCGCGCACAAGCCATGCAGGCAGAAGCTGCAGGAATCCCCTGTTCTGTCTCGATGAATCCTGTACTTCTTAAACCCAATTCCAATATGGAAGCTCAAATAGTACTCAATGGTAAACCATGGGCTAACAAAACAGCTCTTGATTATTTTAATGGTACCGACAGAGATTTTCTCTTCGCAGAAGCAATGAAAGGTTTCGATGACCTCGCCTCACGATTCTCTCCTGTTGTAGTGGAAGGAGCAGGAAGCATCTCAGAAGTAAACCTTCGCGATAGAGATATTACCAATATGCGTGTTGCCGTAGAACGAAATGCAGATGTCTACCTTATTGCCGATATTGATAAAGGAGGCGTTTTTGGCTCTGTTTATGGCACACTCGAACTTTTGCCAGCCAATGAACGTGCCCTCATAAAGGGAATCATTATCAATAAATTTAGAGGGGATAGTGCGCTCTTTGAAGATGGTCGCATTCAACTTGAAGAACTCACTGGTCTCCCTGTCGTCGGTGTTATTCCCTACTTTAGAGATATTATCCTCGACGATGAAGACTCGGTGATTCTTGACCTCAAAAGTGGCCAAACCCCTCAAGTCAAACAACTTTCCATAGTTATTGTACTCTTAAAGCAGATGTCGAATTTTACCGATTTTGCCGCACTTGAACGCATTGATTCTATTTCAGTACAATATAGTGCAAATCCACAAACAATAGGCGATGCAGATATTATCATTATTCCTGGATCTAAAAATTCTATCAGTGACCTTAACCACCTAAGAGAGTCAGGACTTGCCACGGCAATACTCAATGCATATGATGCAGGAAAGTCTATCTATGGTATTTGTGGTGGATTTCAGATGATGGGTCAGTCAATCCACGACCCCTATGGCATGGAAGGGACTACTACAACTATGCCCGGCCTCGGAATTATTCCAGTAACAACAACCCTCACCAGAGAGAAAACCACAGAACAATGCACCTTTACTTTTAAAGGCTATTCGACTCCCTGTACCGGATATGAAATCCATATGGGTGAAAGCACATCTGAATCTCCGTCACCACTTTGTACTATTAATACTGTGTCCGAAGGTTACTATCTGAGTGATCGAGTCTGGGGAAGTTATATTCATGGTATTTTTGATAACCATGATATCGTCTCCTCAATCTTAAAAAGTGCCGGCTATACAGAAGACATAGAACCTTTTGATATCACCACATTTAAAGAGACACAATACAATAAACTTGCTGATGTTGTGAGAGAACATTGTGATCTTGAATATATGTACACCCAACTCTCTAAGAACTAATAGTTACTTTGAAACTTCTAAGAAGACACACTATTAGACATTCATTTTTAACCCACTATTTCTATCTTTGTACTATGTATATTAGGAGAATGTAGTATGGAAAAGAAAGGCCTCCTTCTCATCAACACCGGAGAAGGAAAAGGGAAATCGACTGCTGGATTTGGCACGGTAATACGCAGTCTTGGACTGGGTAAAAAATGTGCAGTAGTACAGTTTATTAAAAGCCCAAAATCAACCTGTGAATCCACTTTTTTTGAATCAGTTCCTAATATTGCCTTTCATTCAATGGGAAAGGGATTTACTTGGAATAGTAAAGACCTTGAAATAGATAAGCAAGCAGCCAAAGAGGCTCTTGATCAAGCAATCGTCTACCTTAATGATCCTGAATATTGGACGGTAATGTTGGATGAAATTACCTATGCGGTCAATTACAATTTTATTGAACTTCAAACGGTGCTTGATGTACTTGAAAATCGCACCCCAGAAACGAATGTCATCCTTACTGGCCGAGATTGCCCACAAGGCCTCATAGACATAGCTGATTGTATTTCTGAAATGAAAAAAATCAAACACCAATTTGACGACAAGATACCTGCTCGTAAAGGAATTGACTTTTAATGAAGCACATTTTTTTCATACTGCTTCTCATCATAACGACAAATAATAGTGGTGCAGAAACGATCTATCCATTTTCAATTATCATTAATAGTGAAAAAATAACGGTATCCAAAGAACCTCAACGTATTATTTCGATGGCGCCCAATATGACTGAGACACTTTTTGCTCTCGGTGCAGGGTCAAAAGTTGTTGGTCGTTCATTCTATTGTGACTATCCTGCCGCCGTAAAGAACCTCCCCAACATTGGTCATCTGTACGCCCCTAATCTAGAAAAAATACTAACACTTAAACCGGACCTTATTATTGCCGCAACTCACTATTCAGAACGATCACTTACCGTACTGAGACAAGCGGGTATTCCAGTTATCTCTCAACCAACACCAATCTCAATTTCAGAAATTTATTCTTATATAGATCGAGTAGGGTCTATAATTAATCACACCACTCAAGCACACACTCTCGTGACTGACCTTAAAAATAAAATGGATTCCATTACTCGACTCACCGATACCCTCACTCATAAACCATCAGTTTATTATGCGGTTGGTGCAGGTCGTGGAGGAGAATATACCCCTGGTGGAGATACCTATTTATCAGACCTCATCTCATTATGTGGTGGTAGAAATATTGCACAAAAACTTACAGGCTGGCGCTATAATATTGAAAATCTCCTCATAAATGATCCACAAATAATTATTGGGGACTCATTGACCTACAAAACAATGACTAATCAGTCAAATTACCAGAATCTTACGGCAATAAAATCTAAAAATTATATAATTATTGAAAAAGAACTCTTCACACGTATGGGCCCTCGTCTCATACAAAATGGTGCTGATACTCTTTTAAAAATATTTCATCCAACGGTGTATAAAGATTCCAGATATGGTCAGTCAATCAAAACAGTTTCACACTAAGAGTCTTGTATCACTGATTCTTCTGTACATTTTTTTAATTCCATTTCTGACTACTTTTGGGTCGGTTGATATAAGCTTTGGCAATGTCATTACGGTCATTACCCATAAACTTGGCCTTACCTTTCAATCATTTGATTACTCGATTATCGGAACAGTAAAAGAACAAATCATAATCGACATACGCCTACCCCGAGTAATTCTCGCAGGTATTGTTGGCATGATACTCGCCCTCGTTGGCGCTTCGTTTCAAGCAGTGTTTAAAAACCCTCTCGCCGACCCCTTTGTAATGGGAACATCTTCGGGCGCAGCCCTTGGGATCACTCTCGGTATTTTGTTTGGCATGAGCAGTGAACTTCTGGGTATTAGCATCACCACCATCTTTGCTTTTATCTGCGCCATACTCACCACCCTCCTTGTCTATCAACTTGCAAAAGTGGGAGAGAAAGTTTCAACAACCTCAATCCTCTTAGCAGGTATTGTTACCAGTTCTATTATCACCTCACTCATCTCACTCATTATGATTTTTAAACAGGATCAGATATCAAATATCATTTTAATGACTATGGGAAGTTTCAATAGTGCAACATGGAATCAGGTCATTATTATCGGCCCTCTTTTTATTATAGCATCAAGTATACTCCTTTTTAAAGCACAGGAGATGAATGCTCTCGTTATGGGAGATATGGATGCACATAGTATTGGGGTAAATGCCAATAAAAATAAAATTATTATTCTCATATCTTCTGCGCTACTCGTTGCACTTGCTGTTTCTGCTAGCGGTATTATCGGTTTTGTCGGAATTATTATCCCCCACTTACTTCGCCTACTCTTTGGTCCCAACCATAGAACACTCCTGCCCCTCTCTGCCATTAGTGGTGCAATCTTTTTACTTGTGTGCGACTCATTTTCACGCACCTTTCTCGAAAACACCGAAATCCCTATTGGGATCATTACCGCCCTTTGTGGTGGTCCATTCTTTCTTATGTTGTTAAAACGCCACAAAAACAGACTCATTTAGAGGTACTATGTCTTCACTATTAAAAGCAAAAAGCCTCAATTTTAATTATGTAACTTCACATATATTAAAGAACATACACCTTGATATTGAACCCGGCACCTTTACCTCGATACTCGGCCCCAATGGCTCTGGCAAAACAACGCTTCTTAAAAATTTGTGCGGTATATTAAAACCTCAATATGGTGAGATTACTCTACACGAAAAACCTATTGAGCTCTATTCAACAGTAGAACTCGCCCAAAACATGGCAGTTATCCATCAATCATCTGATGTCCATTTTGATTTCTCAATTTATGATATTGTTATGATGGGTCGGTACTCCCATATGAATTTTTTGCAAAGCGCAACAGATCTTGATTATCATATTGTGCAAACTGCAATGCTTGAAACCGATACCTGGAACATTAAAGACAAGTCGATTTATGAAATTTCTGGGGGAGAAAAGCAACGGGTTATCATTGCACGCTCACTCGCGCAACAATCGGGTATTTTACTGTTAGATGAACCTATTAATCACCTTGATCTCAAACACCAAATCTCGATTCTTTCACTCATTAAAACTCTCTCTAAAGAGAAAAACCTTGCAGTACTTACGACGCTCCACGACATAAATATGGCAGCGCGATTTAGTGATTCTATTGTTTTATTAAATAATGGCAAGGTTGTTACCAAAGGATCCCCTCAACGTGTTCTTACGAAAGAGCACATTGAAAGAATATATGATATTGAGGTTACCATCTCTGAAGATCAAAATGGTAACCCCTATATTATACCCAATTAGTGTGATTTACTCAGGAAATACTACTGTAATAGCATTTGGCGAAGGAATTGTTGTGCCAACGGGCCCTGCAAGCAGTGTGTCTGCTTCATAAACAAGCAACCCAGATGCTGTAGATTTTTGTTCTCCAAAAAGTAACACATCAGTCTCTGAGTGATAATATACCCCTCCACCTATTTCTGTTTCAGCACCATACGTTTTAACTATTGACTGTGTAGTGAGGTCAAACAATTTCACACTGGTCAAAGGCCATCCACCGCTAATAGTAATAAAAAGCTGTGTTGCATTTTTTTGGATAAGTGCTGAACCTGAGTTTGAAGGATCACCACCCAACGCTTCATTATTCATGAGAATCGTCGACACTTGAGTTGTTAGATCGATATGCTCAAGTCCACCTTCTCCTAAACCATATTTCCCTGAAGATGCAACATAGAGATCATTACCATCAATAACAATATTCGCTGGATTTTTAAGTTGTGGAGTAATTGTATTTACAATTGTATTTGTATTGATATCAATCACAACAATTTTAGATGTATCAGGTGTCCAATTTGCATCAAACCTTTGCATACTCACGTACAATAGATTCCCCACCAAATTAAGGTCAGCAGCATTTGGTGTTGTCAATCCAGGTACTGCATATGCACTCAAATCAATTGAGTCAATAGCAATGCCCGTTGTAAGGTCCATTTCTACAACATATGGTAATCCATAATAGACCACATACCCCTTAGTATCATTAGCAAAAACAATTTCATACGGGTTGCCATTAACCGCTAAACTGTTTTGATATGTTACTTCATCGGTTATCGTATTGTATCTTGTAATATTCCCCACTTCACGCTCAAGGATATATACATCAGTACCATAAGTGAATATTCTAGAATCCTGGTCTATATCAAGTATTGATTCAGACAATGCAAAAGTCGAATCAAGAGACACTGCCCTTAATTGTCCACCTTCTCCATATTCCCCCACGACCATATACGCAACACCTGATTCTCTATTTATATGGGCAAGGTCAATACCATCATCATCAGATTCTGTATTAAAAAGACAGGCGTTTAACACTACAAGAAGTGTTAGTAATAATAGGTGTAATAATTTCATTTTTTCCTCTATTTATTAATGGTAATGTGAATTTTAAGATTTTGCCCTGGAGACGGGTATGCATCGTGAGCACTCTCATTAGCACTATATGAAGATGCGATATCATATATTCCCGCAGTGAGCATTGAATTTTTTGATACTTTCATTTTAAGAAATACATCATGTTGAGACGCAGGCTTACTTTGCCTAGTATTACTCAAGTCACGATACATGCTTGATTGATATGCATATCCATATCCTACTGTTAAATTATGCACTGTGTACTCTACAGTATTATCTAAAGTGAAAAATGGAACGTAGGGTAAGAGTTTATTTCTTGAAGAAGGTTTATTCGTCAAATTTTCAGAACCCTGAATAGTCAATGCACTTTTATTAAAAAGCCTTTTAAATAGTAATGTCGTCAGCATCATTTCTATTCCATTTACATACACCTTATCTTCATTAACATACTTCATTATGCCACCAGAATATTTACGCCCCACCCAATCACGAACTTCTTTTGAAAAATATACGACCTCAGCCTGAATATTTTTACGCTCAAACCTAACCCCCGCCTCCCATTCAAAACTTTTTTCCGGCTTAAGCGTATCATTTGCACGAATGCCATTGTTAGTTCCATAACGCTCTTCAATCGAAGCGATTCGATAATTCGAACCCCCAATAGTAAACAATACCACATCCCCGATACTCTCTGAATGTATTGAATAATGCAAACCAGCACTATAACCCATATTCCAATAATTATCATGATTAAGTAGTTCACGCTTATCCCAGATGCTACTTACCAAAAGTCTACTATGTACTGTAACTGATTCTACAGGATAATAACTTATCTCAGTACTACTTTTTACTGACTGCCTTCTCGCTTCAAATGATTGATCAATCGTACTACCCGACACATATTGCGGCACTAGGTTTTCATTTGAATACAACGCTTTTGTATAAAGCAACCACTGTTCATTTGGCATAATTCGCCATGAAATAAATGGAACAAAAGAAAAATTAAGTCGTTCTGCCTCTGTATCCTGATTAACATACCTAGGATAATCATCATGAAAAATAGAATGCTTTACCTGCATGAGATTACTTTCTATTCCAGCCATCAACTCAGGGTACCACGCACTATACCAACGTTTTTTATAATGCGCTAACACGCTCCCCTTCAAGGAACGAATTGTTGATTTATTTGTAACCGTATACTCTTTACCAGCAAGACCTTTCGAATTATAGTCCCCTTGTATTTTAAAAACAATTGAACCACCGAGAACTTTACCTGTGACAATTTCTGCTCCACTAATTGCAGTATAGTCATCATTCATCCGTTGCATTACTGAATCATCGCCAGGGTTATAAATATTACCCTTCCTATTTAAAAACTTAAAGTCATTATCACTATGTATCACACTTACCATACTTTGAGAAGTAAGTTTTTGACTAAGCTTCGCCGTATAACTTATAGTATTGTGAAATGTTTGAAAACTCCCCAGAGACATATCGACACGAGTACTCTCTTTTTGGTTTTTCTTAGAAATTAAATTGATCACCCCTCCAACAGAGCTCACGCCGAACTTCGCAGGTATGAAACTTTTATATATTTCAATACGTTCATACAGTGAAAGATCAATTTTCCCTAAATCAACTGCCCCCCCTGCAGCGCTATTTATTGGCACATCATCAATACATACCATAACTCGAGAACCACTTTGGCCTCGAATGGTCACACTTTGAAAAGAACCAATGCCCCCAAATTGTCTCGTTTGAACAGCAGTCTGTTTTGCTAAAATATCTGCAAGACTATTTTCTTTACCCAACCACTCAGACTCTTTAATAATTACCGTCGATTGATTTTTGTAAAGGGTTGAGGCTGTAGGGAGTTTTTCAGATACTATGATGGTATCACTCGGCAGAGCAAAACCGCTTGTGCAAAGAGAAAAAAACAGTATCACCACATAAATATATGTGTTCCACAAAAAAGAGTTGGAGTGCCAAACGTAAAAAGCCATATCTCGTACTTTGACCCGAAGATCGAGATTAAAGGGTTGTATATGGCAGGTCTTCTGACTTAAGCTTCATCCTACTACCGATGCCTTCCCACACTATAGGTGTAGTGGCGTAATGATTTTCGGTTTCGTCTGCTTTTACAGCGGCGGGACCGTTTGCGAGTTTCACGCAATTCCCTGTTAGGCCCTTCCGGGCACCATAATTTCAGAGCAATGGTAGCTATATTGGCCAGCAATGTAAAGTGGCCCTCGGGAAATTAGATCTAAAAAGGTATATTTACAGCACCACCCATTAAGGAGATGAGATGACCTTTTTTGACTCGTTGGAACAGCGTATTACTACTGTAGGCAACCCTATTTGTATGGGCATGGACCCTGTACTCAGTAAAATCCCTTTCGAAGGGAGCTCCCCCGAAGAGACCATTAAAACATTCTACATGACCCTTCTTGAGGCTATGGATGCTGAAAACATCTATCCTGCTGCCGTAAAACCCAATAGTGCCTATTACGAAGCTATCTCAGTTTCTGCTATGCAGGTACTGTACGACCTCATTGAAGCATATTCTGAGCGGGGAATTCACATCTGTTTAGATGCAAAACGTGGTGATATTGGCAAATCATCTGCAGCCTACGCAAAAGCCGCTTTTGACGTCTATAAAGCCGATTCTGTTACAGTATCACCCTATATGGGCGAAGACTCAGTAAAGCCTTTCTCGGAGTATGCAGAAGGGAAAGGGGTATACATGCTCCTCAGGACATCAAACAAAGGTGCACAAGACATCCAGGATATTCTCACCACAGATGAGACACAGCTCTTTTATTCAGTAGGTAAAAAGCTCCTTAATTGGAATGAAAATGATGCCCTGGGTGCAGTTGTAGGTGCTACAAATACCCAAGAGATGGAAAACATCACCCGCTTTTTTGTTGAGGCTGGAAAAGAGATCCCTTTTCTTATTCCTGGTATCTCAGTGAGTGGAGTCCCTGGTCAACAAGGTGGCGATATTCAAAGTACCCTTACTGCACTTAAAAATGGGGGCAGCACTCGTAATTTCCACCTACTCAACAGCTCAAGTGGACTCAATTATGCCTACCAGGCATTCACAGGCCTCTCCTATGAGCAAGCATTTATTAAGGCACTTCAGCAACTTGTTGCCGATTGTACGCCTTAAAACAAGAATGTATGGCCTTTTTAGAATAATATGATATAATAAAACAAATTATTCTTGGGTCTTTTCGTATGGGCGACAAGCCAACCATTCTCTATGTTGATGATGAACTAGAAAATATCACCGTTTTTAAAGCGACCTTTAAGCGGCATTATAAGGTTATATCTGCGCTTTCAGGTAATGAAGGCCTTAATAAACTTAAAGAGAATGACGTTCAACTTATAATATCTGATCAAAAAATGCCCGAAATGACTGGTGTTGAGTTTTTTCAGACCACCTTACAAGACAACCCCGACACCCCACGTATTTTACTTACCGGCTATACCGATATTGAGTCTCTCATTGATGCCATTAATAAAGGGTACATTTTTCAGTATGTGTCCAAACCCTGGAAGTTTGAAGACCTCAAAATGATTATCGATAGAGGGCTCGAACAAAATGCATTAAAAAAAGAGAACAAGTCACTTATCGAACGATTAAGCCAACACAATGAAGAACTCGAGCAACTCGTTGAAGATCGTGTGAGTGATCTTCGGGCATCATACCAAGAGTTAATAATTGCAAAAGAAATAGCAGATGAATCGAATCAGGCCAAAAGCCTTTTCCTTGCAAATATGTCTCATGAGCTTCGCACGCCGCTCAGTGCCATTCTAGGATACAGCGAACTCATAACTGAAGACCTTGAAGATTCTGAAGATGAGATTGCTGAGACTATTATTCCTGACTTAGAAAAAATCCACCTTTCTGCAGAGCACCTTTTAACCATTATTAATGAGATACTCGACTTTTCAAAAATTGAATCAGGAAAAATGGAAGTCAATATTGCTGAAATTGAAATAAAAAGAACGATACATGACATAATTAATAATGTACAGCCTCTTGTGGATAAAAACAGTAATACTCTCGTTATTGAACTTCCCGATGCAGAGATGACACTCATTTCTGATTACCAAAAAGTAAAGCAAAGCATTATCAACCTTTTAAGCAATGCTGCAAAATTCACCAAAGAGGGAACAATTACTCTCAGTGTTTCCCTCATAGATCCAGGCATGCTCCGTATCAGTGTGACCGATACTGGTATTGGCATAAATGCCGACACCATCGAATCAATCTTTACCCCTTTTACCCAAGCAAATGCAAACATTTCAACACTATACGGTGGCACAGGGCTCGGCCTCAGCCTTACACGTAAAATAGCAGAACTACTGGGAGGCTCACTCACTGTTGAAAGTGTTGAGAACGAAGGGTCTACTTTTCACTTCACCATTCCTCAACATGGTGTTATTCCTGCATCTCATTAGAAATTTTCTATTGTCCAAACTGATCATCTCATTTTCATTTATTCGATAACCAATGAACCGAAATTATAACGTGCGATTCAATTGTTTTTCAATTTTCTCGAGTAAGGATTTAATCACAATAGGCTTAGTCTCAAAGTCGTCACACCCTGCATTCATCGCTTTTTGCCTATCCGATTCCTGGGCATATGCAGTAAGAGCCACAATAGGAGTTGCACCGACTTCACTATGCTCTCGAATAGTCTTTGTCGCTTCATACCCATCAATTTCAGGGAGGCCTAAATCCATTAAGATAAGGTCGGGCTTTTCGGATATAGCCAAATCAATCGCTTCACGCCCGTTAAATGCAGGAACTACATCATAGCCCTTTCGAGTAAGTCTGCGTTGCAGCATCTCACTATTAATTTTAACATCCTCGACTAATAATATCTTAGCCAAACTAACCTCGTCCATTAGATTTGTTCTTACTTCTAATACTACAACTAATCCCCATTAATTGCACCGTTTTTTTCGGAATCAATAATCCCATTCATTTTCACTTTTTGCTCTTAAAATTCTCGCAATTTCTGCCGTTATTCGATATACTCTAAGCAAGTATTGTAGGCGTGAATACCATTGAATTGGCTCTCTATGAAACAACTTTTATATAAAAATGTAAAACTCATTCTCCTAGTCATACTAGTCATAGGGTCAGCCTTTGGCTCAGGTGAAGATATTATTCTCGTTGTATCTAAAGAAAGTACAGTGGACTCAGTATCAGAATCAGAAATAAAAAAACTTTACTTTGGCAAACAAGCATTACTCAATACTCAATTCACTACGCCTACTATTTTAAAAATTAAATCGACTCATAAAAAATTCCTCGATACCTTCCTTAAAATAAACACGCGACAGTTTGCACGCATTTGGCAAAAACTTGTATTCACTGGCAAAGCACAAATGCCTAAACAGTATACATCAGAGAGCGGTCTTATTGAAATGCTCCAAGAAAACCCCAATAAAGTTGGATACATTCAAAGGAAAAACATCACCGAAACCATAAAGGAATTAGAGGTGACTCCATGAACTATTTTTACTCTCTCCTATTCGTAATATCGTGTACAAGTTCACTCTATTCAAAAGGACTTGCTATTCATGGAAGTATATCACAAAGCTATATACACTCAATTGATAATAATTTTGTGTTTTTCGGGTCTGAAGGTGGATCACTTAATTACTCTGAAGCGTACATCAATTTTACACAACAATTTGATGGGCGCCTACACTTTGGAATACAGCTTGCTGCACGAAGCTTTGGCACCGAAGAGAAATTTGAACCAAAGGTTGATTGGGCTTATGGCGACTACCGGCTTCATGAGCTATTAGGTATTCAAATAGGAAGTATTAAGGTCCCTTTTGGCATTTATAATGAGGTACGAGATATAGACTTTGCCCGCCCAAATATTTTACTCGACCAAGGTATCTACCCTGAAAGCTTTAGAATGGCACTTGATTCATACACAGGAGGCTCACTCTACGGTTCCCTAGAATTCTCACCCTGTATATTTGATTATCGCATCTACTTCGGGGCTACAGACATACCTGACAACTATACCAGTGTTCAGACAGTAAAAAATCTCTATAACTCCCCTAACACTTCAATTAGTGATGCATATATGGGGGGTTCTCATTCACAACTCTTAATTGGCGACCACCTTTCTCTTGGTCACACCTACCTCTTTCTCCAGGCCTACGATGATTTAGAATCAGAAAATCTTGGTAGTAATTTTAGTCAAATAGAGTCTGTCAATCCCGAGGAAGCAGGACTTATACAAGCAACTCTCGATGGCCCTTTAAGCTACACCCCTCAGGCACACCGCTTTACGATGCAAGTAAATATTGCAAGTCTAGAGTTTCGTTTTGAAAAACTTACTCTTGCCGCAGAGTATGAATACTTCACCTTAAAAACCTTCGCATCTGATAAACTAAAAACAAAGATTATTGAAATTGGTCAACAAAGTCCTTTTATTCAATACAACCCACACAATCTAACACAAGACAAGATAGAAGCCATTCCGCATCAAGTCGCCGCACTTTTGATTAACAATGATGTGATTACCAAACAAGCCGGGTATCTCCACCTCTTTTATCAATGGCATGATCGCTTTGGCACCCATACAGGCATTGGGTATGTTACTCAAGAAAACACCAATAGTAACAACCCCGATCAAAATTTTAGAATTAGCGAACAATGGAGTTATGTCGCTGGTTCACATTTTTATATCACCGACAATTTTATGATTAAAGGCGAGTATCACTATTTTGATGGTGAGTACAGCTCGTATAGACCAGTAGGAAAAAATCCACAATCAGATGGACACCTTTTTATTGCACGTGGGTCCTATCTATTTTAAGGAGATACTATGAATCATGGCAGAAAACTACTCATACTGCTACTAACAACCCTCTATATGTCAGGATGGTCAGATGATGAGAGCATTGAGATACATGGAGCTATTTCTCAGAGCTTTATATACTCTAAGAATAATCACTACATCTTTGAAGGTTCAAAAGGAGGTTCTCTTGATTTCTCCGAAGCCTATATAAACTTTTCAAAACAATTTGGAAGTGACCTTCGTGTAGGACTTCAAATTGCAGCACGCAACTTTGGAACCCAAGAGGACTTTAGCCCCAAACTCGACTGGGCCTATGGAGATTACCGTCTCCATAGAACCATCGGTGTCAGGTTGGGTAAAGTAAAACTCCCCTTTGGGATATATAATGAAGCACGAGACATTGATTTTGCAAAAGCCTCAATCATACTCGATCAAGGGATCTACCCAGAAAACTTTAGACTAGTCATAAACTCCTACTCGGGAGGAAGTCTCTATGGAACCTTTAACATAAACGAAAAGAACAATGCTGAACTTGATTATGAAGTCTATTATGGCACAACAAGTATTCCTGAGAATTATCGCAGTATCCAATTTACTAGACGCAATTTCAATTCGCCTACTACTGATATGAATAATGTTACTCTTTGGGGAACCTCTGCGCAACTACGCCCCTTCGACAACCTCCTCCTTGGCCATTCCTTCATGCACAATACTACGCACCTCAGTATCAACAGTTCAACGTTAAAAGACTTGGACGAAACAGGCAGTGGCTTTTTTGACTTCCCTGTCCCCTTCATAGAGAAAGCAGTAAAATCAAAATACACTGCCCACGTACTCAGTGCTGAGATGCGTATAAAAAGCTTCACCCTAATCAGTGAATATGAATCGAGCTCCTTACACTCTTCTAATACTAAGGAATTCTCTGATGCAGTATATAATGGAATTTCAGCAAACTTTGAAAACACCGCCTACAGAGATGCTATTCTTGAAAGTGTCGGAATACCTGTTGCGGGCCTAGACTCACTCACACTCGTTCAAAGGGCTGCGGGATTAGCTCGAACATTTACCGATGAATTCTCTGCACCAATTGTTGCTGATAAATCATCATGGTATATACAAGCACTCTATCAACTGACTGATGACCTTGGACTGTTCACGGGGTATGGGTACACCACCCAGTCCAACAATGCAAACATTAAACGACTCCAAGAGGAACAGAATACTAGAAAAGCCAAACAAAAAGATTATTCAATCGGTGTCAACTACTATGTTAGTGACAACTTCCTATTAAAAGGAGAGTATCACTATATTGATGGACTCTATGGCGTATATAATCCCATGACTGATATGATGATTGACGATGGTAACCTTTGGCTTGCTCGCGCATCCTATTCATTTTGAGGCCACCATGAATCATTACTCTTACACCCCACCCCAAAAGCCTTTTTCAAAATCACTATATAAAGTGATACTACTACTGCTGTTTTTCGTTACCACCACTATGAGTTTTGCCAATGATATCGTAATTGTCGTTTCTAAAAGCAGTACCCTCACAAGCATTCAAGTCAGTGACTTAAAAAAACTTTATATTGGAAAAAATACCACCATAGATAAAACTTTTACCTCACCAATTATTCAAAAAAACAAAACTGAACACAAACTATTTTTAGAGAAATATTTACACATGAATACCCGTCAATTTGCTCGTACATGGCAAAAACTCGTATTTACCGGTAAAGCACAAATGCCTCAAAAAGCAAATTCCTCTAAAGAGTTAATTAAATACCTTACAGATAGTCCCCATAGTATTGGCTATATGCTTGAAAGTCGTGTCACTCCTGAGGTCAAGATTGTACCTATAAATGGATTGTAAGATGCGAACGCTCGTTTATATGAAACAAACTGAGATAAATTCTCATATTGAACTAACAAAAAATCTAAACCAAAAGATCAACTCACTATGATACGAATATTCTTTGCACTTTAATGCCGTACTCACCATAAAGTAACAACACTATGACTCTACGTACCAAATTTTTACTTGTTCTTATTCCTCTGCTAGTAGTTTCACTTTCAGCAGTAATCTTTGCAATCTATGGCAGCACCAATATTAAAATCAAAACAGGTTTCGTGAAGAATGACATTTTCCCTATCCTAAACAGAGCAGGTACTTTGAACGATTATATAAAGGCTACCAAATCTGGTTTTGTTGATGCTATTAATGGTGACGAATTTTTTGTTGATCAGATAACCCAAACCCAAAGTGCCTTTAATAAAGATATTGATACACTCTACAGTATCACCCAAGATTATGGACTCAAAGAAATTAAAATCAACTACAACAACTTTGTTTCCCTTGCCATCACCACAGGTACAAAGCTTGTAGAGAACCCTGATGAGTTCTCTGATGACATCAGTACTATTTCAGAGAAGGCACAAATTCTAAGCATTCAAATTGAATCCTACGTACAATCTAAAGAAAGACAATTGAATACTTCTCTGCTCTCTATTGATGCATCTTCTGAAGACTTTGTTAATGCATTTGTTATTGTAGGACTTTCACTCCTTATTGTAATAGTTATTCTCACAAGAATTATCCTCTCCTCTACACGAACCATTCGTAATCTTGCTACCGATGCTGAGGGACTCTCAAAGGGGGATCTCAAAAAAGAAATTCCAACCACACGATCAGATGAGTTGGGTATTCTGGAAGGGAGTTTTGAGCGTATGCGTTCATCACTCAATGGCCTCATTAATAATCTTGAATCAAAAGTCGAAGATCGCACAAAAGATATCAATCGTAAAAATAAAGCACTCAACGACACTCTCAGTAAACTGAAGCAAGCCCAAACTCAACTAATTCAATCTGAAAAAATGGTATCACTCGGTCAACTCACGGCCGGTATCGCTCACGAAATCAACAACCCCATCAATTTTGTTCTCAATGGCATTACCCCACTTGAATCAAACATTGTCGACCTCTTTGACCTCATCAAACTGTATATGCAGTACCACAAAGAACCATCAGAGGCACTTGTCGAAAAAATAGTAGATCTAAAAGATGACATTGAATACGATGACCTTGAACCAGAAATCATGCAGCTCTGTAACAGTATAAAAATTGGCGCTAAACGAACTTCGGAAATTGTCAATGGGTTGCGCACCTTTTCACGCACAGATGAGTCTGATAAAAAAATGGCCGATATTCACGAAGGCATCGATTCAACACTTGCCATCCTCAATCCAAAAATGAAAGGAAGAGTTGATGTTATAAAAGAGTATGGCCCCATCCCCCACATAGAGTGTTTTCCAGGACAACTCAATCAGGTCTTTATGAATGTTCTCGCCAATGCTCATCAAGCTATCGGCGAAAACAAAGGGACTATCACTGTAGCAACTAAAAAGGTTGATGACAATCATGTTACAGTAACCATTACGGATTCAGGTCCCGGCATGACTGAAGACACAAAAGAAAAGATTTTTGAACCGTTCTTTACAACCAAAGATGTAGGAGAAGGCACGGGTCTCGGTATGTCAATTACCTTTGGTATTATTCAGAAACACAATGGGTCAATTACTATAGATTCAGAAATTGGTGTTGGCACGACTTTCACCATCACTCTTCCAATGTAACTAAAACAGATTGTACTCCCTTTCCCTGCCCAGCAATGTTTGCCCAGTGGGCAAACGAGCAAATACAAACTTCGATAGAGAGTAGGTGGCTTCAAGGCGGAGCGACTGCAGGCGTACAAATGGTACGTCAAGAGAACTCCAACGCTGAAGATGCCTGCTATTTAGAATGCTTCGCGAATGTAGACCGTCAAGCTTAGACCTGATTTTTGTACATACGAAATATCAGCCCGTACATTAAACTTATTTTGAGGATTCAGTGCGAGCCGCCCCCCTAAACCAATAGAGTAAAGAGTCTCACCCATTTCAAAGTCAGCCTGTTGCCCCCACACTTGAAAAGCTTCGGCAAAGGTCACTATTCCTAAACGCCACAAAAGCTCCCGACGATATTCAGCCCCAACACTTACAAGATTATTATCTCGGTAACGTCCTGACTCAATTCCTCGCATTTCATAGATGCCATCTGGTGTAGCAAGAGCTCTAAACGGGATAGCATCGCCATAATTAACATGGTTATGAACCATTGTTGCAATAGCTCCAGAACCAACAGGAAAATACTTAGATGCTTTAAAGCGGTATTTTAAGAAGTTGTACTCACTCCCTATTTTTTTATGATACCCAAAAGTTTCCAATGTTACATATTCACCTGCAGTAGCCCAATATTGATGATTTTTATTATCATAGGTTACAACAAACCCAAGACCATTAGTACGAGCGCCATGACCACCAACTGTTGTTGGGTTGTCGAGAATACTCCCACTCTCTTTTGGAGTTATATCTTCCTGAGTATACTCCATTGTTACACCAGCATACAACCCTGGAAGGAATTCTTTTTCAAGTAAAAACTCAATGCCATAATTGGTTGCATCAAATGCGGTTGAATCTTCTTTCCCACCCATGCCCACACCGTAATAATTA
Organism: Fibrobacterales bacterium; assembly: GCA_051532035.1. Lineage (GTDB taxonomy): Bacteria > Fibrobacterota > Fibrobacteria > Fibrobacterales > JAOPTW01 > JAOPTW01. The sequence continues at coordinate 194,215 of JAOPTW010000006.1, forward strand.
GCGGGCCAAATGCTATAAAAAAAGTATGTCTGCATATGGTAAGAATCCCAATACATGTCAGGTTTTGCCGAAACTTCCATCTGATTTTTAAGAGTATAAAAAGCGGCAGTCTCAACTGAAGAGGCATTGTCATTCGGTTTTTCGGGTTTAAAAAAATGTGCTGCGAAAACTCCCAAACGCCAGGATGTCTCTGTTGAGGAAACAATTATCGGAAGCAGTGCCCATTTTTGAAACGCCTCTTCACTTGTTTCATTCGCTAATATCTCTACGCTATCAGTGCTATCTTTGTCACTACCAACAACAGTCGTATCACTTTTATTTTGTGACCATCCTATAGCGCAAAGCGCAAAGAGCCACGCAATACATACTTGTTTCTTCATTGTTAATCCTCAGTTTCATCAGGAAACTGTTCACGCAATTTGTAGAGACAGTCTTGGAGAGACGAACGAATTTCACCTACCGTTTTTTTCATCACCATGCTTGCTGTTTGCTCAGGCTCTTCATTTCTATGCCCTTGACGTATTTTACCATAGATCATATCATAGAGCTTGTTGATCCGGCTCTTCCAATCACCAGTATAATTCCACTTCACCTTTAGTAAATTCATGTCCGACTTTTTCCACAGTTTAACCGCTGTAGGAAAAGCGACATCAAGAATTGCAGAGATCAATACGACATTTGGATCATTAAACCCATTCTTCCGTTCTCCAGAATTTATATAAAACTCACACTCATTACGGGTGAAGTATTTTTCGAGTTGACCAAGCGCTTCAGCAGTCTCTTCTACATCACTTGAAAATACCGTAAAACCTGCATCACAATTACTATCCCAATCATTAGCAAAGCGCGGTAACAAGATACCGAGTTGTTGATGCATTAATTTAAAATGAGTAAAAAAACAGAACCTTCCATCGACAAATCGATCGAGGGTAAAAAAGAGGCCATCAAGTTTTACATGCATCGAAGAGGGAAGATCCCTCCCGTGTTCTTGTTCATGAGATTTTTGTAAAAAGGCAAGAGCCCCCTTCCAATCAAACTCAGTTCGATCATGGGCAAATGAAGGAGCGCCAATCTCCTCATTACAGATAACACAGACTTGAGGTGCTTCGGATGAGATGTCAACCGAAAATGAGTGACCACATTTCCGGCAGACAATATAAAATGAGTCCATGTTTCTATTGAGTAGCTTTGCATCATGCTCTAATCTGAGTGCCGAATTGCCCAGTGTGCGATACGCATCATTTATCAAGAGCATTTTACTCGACGCAATTTGCTTAATTTCTACACCCAGTGTTGCAACTTTATCAGGATGATACTGTTTGCTTTTATCTCGATAAGCTTTATGTATCTCTTCCTGAATAGCATCGGGCGCTATTCCCAATAGTTTATAATAATCTACCATAGTACTCACGTATTTTTTACCACTCCATTTGCTAAGTAGGCCTTCCACGTTGACTCAAGAAGGGTCTTTACATCACTACACTCTGCCTTCCAGCCCAGAAGATCAAACGCTTTCTGAGACGAAGCATACAGATCTGCAGGGTCGCCTGCCCGTCTTCCCACAATATCATAGGCAATATTTCGGCCTGTAATCTCTTTTGCTGTATTGATCATCTCAAGTACACTGACACCGTTTCCAGTACCTAAATTTACCGTCAAACTTTTATTCTCTTTTTCAATATATTGAAGACTCATAACGTGTGCACGAGCAAGATCTGTTACATGGATATAATCACGTACACCAGTCCCATCAACCGTATCATAGTCATCACCAAATACCATTAATTTCTCACGCATTCCCGCAGCTGCTTCCATCACCACAGGAAGTAAATTTGCGGGTCCTTTTTCAAGGCCACTGCATTCACCGGTCACATCATACCCTGCAGCATTAAAATAGCGAAGTGCTGCGTACTTCACCCCTTTAAGCTCGTCGTACCACTTCATGAACCGTTCAATTTCGAGTTTCGTAAAACCGTAATAATTCTCAGGATTAGTAGGATGATTTTCATCCATAGGGAGATATTCAGGTGCACCATAGGTCGCTGCTGATGATGAGAAAACAATCGCCTTAATGCCACACTCAGAACAGGCGTTTAATATATTGACCGACCCTGTAATATTATTAACTGAATATTTTTCCGGTGCTTCCATAGACTCACCCGCAGCTTTCAAGGCCGCAAGATGTATCACTGCATCAATATTCTTACTCTTCATCGTCTCGACGAGTGTATCATAATCGAGAATGTCAGCTTCAACTAACGTTGAATCACGGAGAATATTTGACTTAAAGCCCGATGATAAATTGTCGTATACCACAACAGTATAATCATTATCAAGAAGTTCTTTTGAAACATGTGAGCCAATATATCCTGCTCCGCCAATTACTAATACGTTTTTCATCACTTACCTTATTGAGAGTAAGTTATACGCTATGTTACTTACCCATTTGGTTACATTTATACTATGCAGTGTCCAAAATGTCATACTCAACAAACACAGAAGAGTCAGACCTGCTCATACTGTGGTGCTCCGCTCAATCCCTATCGTACCCTCATAGGGGTAGTCGGATTGGTTATTGCACTTATCACCACATTCCTTCTCTTAAATATGCATAATTCTTCCGAGGATTACCCCAAATTTGGCCAAAATTTGCCTGATTCGCCAATAATTGACATAATTGACACAAGTAACACCAACCCAAAGAGCATGATCACACTCTGGAATACCGGCCACTACAATGAAGCCTTTCAACAGGCACTCAAAGTGGGCAGCAGAGATACCCTCAACCTTACAGCACAGTATATTCAAGCACTCTTTTGGTATAATTCCGGAGGCATTGATCGCTCCCTCAGATTTTTCACAAAGCTCCAATCCGACACTACCTACAGAGATAATGTACTCGTCTGGATTAAGAAAATCAGGCTCAAGCAAGCCGAACGCGACAGACTCAGCCGCTGTGCATCTGAACACTTTTTTATCCGCTATGAAGGAACGACCGCTTTTTCCTATTGTGACACCATAATCACCCTTTTTGAAAATGCGGCATCAACACTATCACAAAAACTCTCCTATTACCCTGTAGACCCATTTGAAGTGATTCTCTTTCATGACCCCATATTCAAAGGACTCCACACCATTCCCGAGTGGGCTGCCGCTCACTTTGATGGCGCTATTAGAATCCCTGTACAGTCACTTACCACATACCCATCCCTTAAAACACTTGTGATTCACGAGCTCACTCATGCCTACCTTTCCCAGATCAATCCACTCATTCCCTCATGGATTCACGAAGGTACCGCTCAGTATTTTGATCAAACTCATACAGACTCATCACTTGTCACCGCCATGACATGGCCAACACCATCAACTATGCAACTCCCCTTTTCTACTGCAACAGAACATACTCAAGTGTCCCTTAGGTATCACATTGCCCTCCAGTTGATTACAACACTGTTTAACAATAACCCCATCCAACTATTTAAGCCATTTGTTATTGAGTACGATAAAGAAAAGCCCGATTACGCTCTTAAAAAGCACTATGATATTACCTTCGAAAAGCTATATTCTGTAACACACGCTCGTTGGAGACCTGAAGAATGACTGAAACGACTATTGCAAAACTTCCCGAACACATTGACTCACAAGTAACCCTTTTTGGTTGGGCATGGCACCAGCGTGGCAGCGGGAAAGTCCGTTTCATAAAAGTACGTGACGGGAGTGGTTTTGTACAAGCAGTTGTTGGTAAAGAAGATGTGGGAGAAACGATATTCGATGTTGCACGCCATATCTCACAAGAGTCATCCATCAAAATAGTTGCCACCGTCGTTACCAATGATCGAGACCCTCTTGGTGTTGAACTCCTCGTGTCACACATAGAGGTTATTAACGAGTCCAAGGATTACCCTATTACACCCAAAGAGCACGGCACCGATTTTTTAATGGATAACCGGCATCTCTGGCTTCGCTCTCCAAGACAACATGCAATTCTTCAAGTACGTCACCAAATTATCACATCAGTGCGGAGTTATTTCGACAGTGATGGGTTTACCTTGGTCGATGCCCCTATTTTTACACCCAATGCTTGCGAAGGCACAAGCAACCTCTTCGAGACCGACTACTTTGGCCAATCAGCCTACCTTTCGCAAAGTGGACAACTCTACATGGAAGCCGCAGCAATGGCCGTCGGTAAAGCGTACTGTTTTGGCCCAACCTTTAGAGCAGAAAACTCAAATACACGCCGTCATCTGACTGAGTTCTGGATGGTTGAACCTGAAGTTGCCTATCTTGAACTCGATGGTGATATGGACCTTGCTGAGGGACTCTTACAAAAAATCATAACCGATGTTTTAGCCAATTGCCCCATCCAACTCGAGACCCTCAAGCGTGATACTGCACTCCTTAAAAAAGGCCTCACCCCCTTTGCACGAATCTCTTACGATGAAGCTGTTGCAATTCTAAAATCTGAAGGGGTCGATTTTACTTGGGGGGATGACTTTGGTGGTGGAGACGAAACCGTAATATCGAGTAAATTCGAAACACCGGTCATTGTACACCGCTACCCCGCTGATATTAAACCATTTTATATGAAAAAAGATCCTGAAAACCCCAAAGTATGCCTCAATATGGATATTCTCGCCCCCGAAGGGTATGGTGAGATTGTCGGAGGCAGTGAACGCGAGGCTTCTCTCGATGTACTTCTTGAAGGCATAAAAAAACATGATCTCGATCCAGAAATTTTTGACTGGTACCTCGACCTCAGAAAATATGGTTCGGTCCCTCATGCTGGCTTTGGCCTAGGAATTGAGCGCACTGTTGCATGGATATGCGGACTTTCTCATGTGAGAGAAACAATCCCTTTCCCTCGACTTCCTCGAAGGATCCGCCCTTAATACCCCTTCAAAGGGGTTAATTTCGGCATTTTTGAGCAACATAGGCCAATTAATAGCCTCTTTTCATTCATTTTGTTATTTTATATCCAACAGAATAACCATGGTAAATCCGATGAAATTTATTGTACTCCTTATGGCTGCGCTCCTTACAAGTACCGTTAGCGCACAACGTCTCCCTGTAGAAGTTACTGGTCCTGTACCAGAAATTGATAAAAATGGCATTGAGCAGGTAATGGATTTTTCAGTACCTCTGACAGGCATCTCCGATCAAGGTCTCAAATTTAACACCTTCAAAAACCGCCCTCTCTTTATTTTCTACTTCTCTGCAAAATGTCCTCACTGTCAAAAGACCTATCCGAAAATCCAAAAGATCTCTGATGAATACACCGCTAAAGGCCTGACAACTATTGCAGTAGCCGTTTCGGGTAACAAAAAATCAGACATCAGAACATTCATACGCGACACTGGAGTACGTGTCCCGATGCTTCAAGACAAAGACCGCAAATTCTCTGATGCGTATGGTACCGGAAGTGTTCCTCTTGGTGTGTTGGTATTACCTAATGGGCGCTATATTCGTTATAAAAGTCTTGGTGCAGAGCTCGAACATTTAAAGAGTCAGCTTGATAAACTTTCAAAATAATCGCATCACAAAAGTTCTTTATAATGCTGCTCCTCAGGGCAGCATTTTTTGTATCTGTACCCTATGATTGTAAATACAACATTCACTAACCGAGTATATCAGCACCATCGCGGACTCTCCTTTGTCGACATGCTCACAGAACGGTTTACCTATCGCAATAGAGAATCCTGGCTTGCTCTTATTGCGGATGAGATCGTTCTTCTCAATAATGAACCTACCTCTCCTGATACTGTTGTTGCAACCAATGACGCCATCACCTACCTTGTAAAAAACTACAATGAACCCGATGTTCCGACGGATTATGAGATAGTTTATGAAAATAGTGATGTTGTACTGGTATCCAAGCCACCTCAAGTACCGGTGCAGCAAACGGGTCGAATCATTTATAATACCATGACCAATATGCTCAGAAGGGATTTGCACAACGATGCCGTTGTTCCCTTTCACCGAATTGACCGAGAGACCAGTGGCCTTATTCTCTTTGCAAAAAACAATCCATTTTGCAAAGCCCACCAAAAACATTTGAGCACTATTCTCCATCGAAAATTTTATCTCGCCCTTGTTTCAGGCTCAGTTAACTATTCGAACAAACATATTTCACTCCCTCTTGGAATGCGTGACGATTCACCTATTCGCACCAAGATGTACCCTCATAGTGGCAAGCAACAGATATCAGAAAGTACCTTTCATACCATCGCCACATGCGACAGTCACTCGTTACTTCTTATTGAAATACACACCGGAAGAAAACATCAAATAAGAGCACAATGTGAATATCTTGGTCATTCTATTATCGGCGATAAAATCTATTCACACGATGGATCGTTTTATCTGAATTATGTTGATAGGGATTTACATCAAGAGGAGATAGAGACCCTCGGAAGTAGTCGACTCTTGCTCCATTCCTTTGCGCTCGATCTCCATTTGCCAGACCTCAAACCACAACTATTCAACACAACTAAAAGCTGTAGTGAATTTGAACAGTACTGTGTGGTATTTGATAACTGGAAAGAGCGATCCATACAACAGGTCTTAGAGCTCACTTCCTAAAATAGTCTATTTTTTAAAATTACCTTCATCAGTAATAAGATAGTGACCCGGCTGATCAATCACAATCGAGTGTGTCTCACCTTTCTCAAACCGATATCCTCGAATTTTTACTGATTCAGGCGCTTCTTCACATTCTACCTCAGAAAGAGCGCGGATTGTATAACCACCATTTGCCACAGTCAAATCTTTTATCTCAACCTCAGCACCATCTACTGCCTGTACAACAAGCGCTGCACCACTCGCTATTGTCACTCCATCAAGAGTAACGCCACTTCCCTTGATTACGAGAGTTGCATCTGAGGCTATGGTACACTTTTTAAATTTCTCTGCCACCTCACCCACCGAAAGTGCAGTTGAAGGCTTTATGACAATCTGTGGCCCCTGAAAGGGAAGCCCCAAAAAGAGTTGTTCAGCTCCCTGACCTACAGTAGAGCCCGCAAAGCGAAGTTTTTCACTGTTACCCAGATAATAATCACGTTCTGCAGTTGAAGCACACTCAGGATTACTCCCTCCTTCAAACTTACCTACTGCATCTCGTGCATTGTTTTTATTCGCACTAAAGCTCCAAGCACGATTAAATAGAGTCACACCTGCCTTATGTTGGGGCCCCAGCAATTTGGGGTAGTCCTGCATCATAGTTTCAAGCCGCGTTGGACTTTTAAAAATATCTTTTGAGTCATCAGCATACTTTGGATTTACAAACTCCGCAATAATACCCTGCGACTTTTCGAGAATATCAATATAACTCGAAAGCTTAATGATGAGTGCATTGGTGTTCCCTGGATACCGAGAAAACCCATTTTCATCTGCCACATCACCCTCAGGGCTTATGGTCGCTCTTAGAAGAGGATCAAGTTGATTGTACTCAACATTCAGTGAGAGAGCGTGATCACCCTTAACCAATTTAGTTAACGCACCAACTGCTTCACCAGGAATCCGCGTTGCCCCTGCGATATTAAAGTCATACTCATGCTTAATTGAAGCCCCTAAAAAGGCCGGTGCCGCATTCATAATTTGGCCATTGGTATCTTGAATAAAGAGAAGATACTCTGTCCCCTCTGTATAGAGTTTCTGAGCAAGGCCACTACTGTGAATGAGCATGTGAACATCACCATGGCCATGAGGTTTCATCTCAAGGTTATAAGGTTCATTCAGTGCGAGGCCACCATCATTATTGGCTATAGCGGGCACAAGCTCTTGCATAAGCAAATGTACTTGTTCCTGTTTTAGGCCAAAATAGTTGTTGCGCTTTAGGGATGCAACCGTCTGCTCATGAGTATCTTTTGAAGTCATGATAATAAAGGGGAGTGCACACGCTTCATCAGCACGATTCTCCATCGCTTTAATCGTTTCACAGTAATACTGGAGATACGTCTGACCAGTCACTCCTTCAAAAGGAATATCAATTTTAATACCACCATATCCTAAACGCTCACCAAGACCACCAGCAACCATCACAAATCCCACTGTGTGATACTGCTCTTCAGCGTATGATTCATACTCGAGATAGGTTTCGTTGAGTTCTCTTAGGTCTACGCCATCGGGTTTTTCCGGGATATACCCATCAAAAGGATTTGCGCCACTTTTTGAATCAGCCAATAATCGCTTCGCATTAGAGATATACTGTATCAAACCACCTGAATACGATGCGTCAACGCGTACCAATGTTTGTACAAATGCCTTTTTCTTATCATCATTCACACCACAAACATCCCAATCAGAAAAAAGGTGCTCATTACTATTACCACAGATTTTAGCAATCAAATCCAGTTCACTCTGAGAAAAGAGTACAGCATTAGTACCAAGTACCATTGTAGCGATAGTGTGTTCTGACGACATGAGGCTCCTCACTGCTCAAAATGAGCTTCTGGGACTATATATTAGCGAATAAGAGAAATATAGTTCTCCTCACTCCAAGAGACAAGAAGAGTTGCCGATGAAAAGGAGTTTTTACAAAGGGAATTACAGAGTTTGACTTCCTAAATAGTGCTCATTAGACATACAGAACGTAAAAAACAGGCCAATTATGAATTTGTTCAAAAAAAGGTTGTCTCATATATAGAGACAACCTTTGAATATTTTATGAAAGCTGTTCAGTCTATTCTGCAGCACATAACAATGCACTTTCCTCTGAATAGGTATACATAGTTGCAGGGTCTTGGGGACATGATTTTGTTACATTTTCAGATGGACAAGCAGTACCTTCTGTATAAGTATTTAAATCTGTATCATCCATTTTCTCACATGCACCTGCACCAGGATTTTGCGCCATTTCTATACAATACGAATTAGCACCTTCATAAGATGTAAGGCATGACCAAGTTCCATTTCCAGATGTAGAATCATCATCACAACCAGTGATTAAAGCGAATGTTAAGAGAGCAGTTAATAAAACTAATAATTTCATATTTTTCCTTTTTGTGTGTCCAGTTATTTGCTGGCATGCAAGATAGTTAATACACATTTTTTATAAATATGAATAGATGTATTTGTTAATATTTCCGCTTACCAAAAGTAAACACGCCCATGTCCCATAACAGCAAACAACTACCGCATAAGCTTCTTAACAGCACCCAGAAGTTTCTTCTTGTCATCCTCTTCAAAGCCCTCAACCTTGAGTACCAATTCACCCTTACCATTAAAGAGAAAGATCGAAGGGAGTGAAAACACTTCGAGGTCTTCTGCAAGTCGACTCCCCTGCCCCGCGAAAAGAGTGGGATACTCAATGTTGTTTTTGATCATATAACTAACCACTTTATTACGTCTCTTCTTTTCTGTATTAATACCAATGGTAGCAAAAGCTTTATTCTCGTACTTTTTCTGCAGTTCATTGAGTACTGGAATAACTTTTTTACAACTCAAACACCAGGTTGCCCAAAAGTCTATTATGAGCGCCTTGCCTTCAAACTCTTTTGAAGAGACCACCATACCATCTACATTCTGAAAGGCGAATTTAGGCAATATCTGCTTCTCTTGGGCAGATAGAGTAGCGCCCAAATAAAGGCAGAGTAGTAGTATTATTTTAATCACAGGTAACTCCTTAATCAGTAAAAAAGTGCCTCCATAATATATATTCTGGTAATAAATATCATTCATAAAGATTCATTTTTATCCCTGCCTTAGGATACAAAAACGAACTTGTTACAGCTTGTAATATTAACAAACCCTAATAAGCATTTCTCTTTTATTACCTGAATATTAAGGCAATATTGCTATAATAGGTGGTATTATGATATTCAGGGAGCATGACTCTCCCGACAAAGTGTGAAGGTTTAAATTTTATCAATGAATGATACTCCCGAAAGACATACATGTATCCTTGGTATGAATCATTCGACCGCATCAATCGATAAGCGGGATAGTCTTCTTTTTGCCCAAAGTGAACGTTCAGAAGTGCTCGACCGGTTTGCTTCAATTACTGGAGTAAAAGAGGTCATTCTTATTTCGACCTGTAATAGAACTGAAGTCTACGTAATAGTCGACCGCGACCCCAATCTCCTCTATGACACCTTTCTCGAATGTTGGCTCGACTACAAGTCACTTGATCGAACCCTCTTCGAAGAGTCGTTCTATTTTCATGCCCATGAACAAGCAATCGAACACCTTTTTAGAGTTGCCTGTTCACTCGACAGTCTTATTGTTGGTGAAGTGCAAATTCTTGGGCAAATTAAACAGGCCTACCACTTTTCAAAAGCTGAGAAAACAACAGACCTCTACCTCAATCGACTCTTTCAAGAAGCGATTAAAATTGGTAAACGAGCCCGAACCGAGACCGGAATTAGCAAAGGCGCCGTATCTATAAGTTACGCCGCTGTCGAACTCCTCCGTAAAAAAGTACCTCACTTTAGCTCATGCCGTGTCGGCATTATTGGTACCGGTAAAATGGGTGAACTCTCGGTGAAATCGCTCATCGATAACGGAGTCACTTCCATGCACTTTATTAATCGAACATACTCCAAAGCCCAGGAAATGGCCGAGACATACAATGGCCATGCATGGCCCCTCGAAGATCTTACCAAAGCAATGAAACACCTCGATATTGTCATCAGTAGTGTCGGCTCAAAAGAGCCTATTATAACAAACGAAACTATTACTGCAGCCAACCCAGAAAAAGAGTTGGTCATTGTTGATATCGCCGCACCACGAAATGTTGCAGCTACGGTAAACGACCTCAATGGTGTTTCAGTATATGATATTGACGACCTCAATCTCATAGTCGATGAAAATATTGGCAAACGCCAAACCGAAATCGACCAAGTCGAAGTGCTTATTCAAGAGGAGCTCGAAGGTTTTTACGCCTGGTATAGCGCCCAAGAAATCGTCCCCGTCCTCAAGGCAATGCGCCTCCACATTCAAGACATTGCCCACAACGAACTCAAATCACTCGAAAATCAACTCGACGCCAAAGAGTACGACACCGTCAAACAGGCAATCCACACCCTCACCAACAAAATCCTCCACACCCCTTCTCGCGCACTCAAACAAATGTGCACCGAAGGCCGCACCGAAGAAGCCGCACGATACGCGAAAGAACTCTTCGGCCTCAAAGTAGACTAATACACAAATATAGTTTTATTGAAGACGTACGTTAGTACGTCAAAATCAGAGCGAGCAAAGCAAAGCGAAAGTACTATGCTAGAGGGATAATGGTGAGAGTCAGACAAGGCATTGTTCCCGACTGCGTACATATTGTACGCCGAGGGGGCAATAACGCAGTATGAGTCCACCATTATCCCTCTAAAGCAATGTCCCAGTCCTTCCAGATTACATCATACCCTTGAGACTTGATAACACCCTCTATCTCAGCAGGGGTCCGCTCATCAGAAATAGAAAACTGCTCAACAGCCTCCTCATCAAGAGCATACCCGCCAGGATCTGTTTTTGAACCGGCACTTACCGTAGTAACTCCAAGCTTAAAAGTGTTATCCCTAAAGACGGGTTTCTCTCTTGTAGACATTGAGAGCTCTACATCTTCATTAAAGATACGATAGGCGCAGAGGAGCTGTAGAAACTGACGATCATCAAGCTGTGATGCTGGTGATTGTAGTCCTTCCGCTGGTCTCAGTCTCGGAAATGAGAGAGAGTAGCGCGTACGCCAGTAGGTTTTTTCTAAGTAATCTAAATGAAGCGCCGTAAAGAATGAATCCGTACGCCAATCCTCTTCAAGACCAAGAAGTGCACCAATACCAATCTTTCTGACATGGGCACGACCCAATCTATCAGGAGTATCAAGACGATAGTCAAAATCAGCTTTTTTACCCTTAAGATGGTAGAGAGGATAATTCTCTCTATGATAGGTCTCTTGATAGACCATCACCGCACTTACACCGAGGGCAATAAGCTCTTCGTACTCATGCTGATCCATCGGCTGTACTTCAATTGATATGTGAGAAAAGTAGGGACGAATCAGACGAATCACATCTTTAAAATAGTCGACTCCCACTTTCTTTTTTGACTCACCCGTAACTAAAAGTACGTGATCAAAGCCAAGGTTTTTAATAACGGCAACCTCTTGCATGATTTGATCATGATTTAAAGTCAGCCTGTCCAATTTGTTGTTACTACTAAAACCACAGTACGAACAGGCATTACTACACTCATTAGAAAGATACAGAGGAATATACATCTGTATGGTTTTGCCAAAGCGCTTCTGTGTTAACTTATTACTCAGCTGAGCCATCTGTTCAAGATACGGTGCAGCAGCTGGTGAGATAAGCGCCATAAAATCTTCAAGAGTTCCACGGCCTGCTCGCGACAACGCGCCTCTTACATCCGCGTCACTCTTTGATGCAATTTTTTTTGTTACTACATCCCAATCATATTCTGCATGGGTCTCTATAAATGATCTATTCATGTTCTCTCTCTAGCGATTTGGAGTCGTCATCAACTCTTAATCTAAAAACCCAGTCAATGATTCCATCGGACTTGTAGCATGTGCAGCATCGTGTACTTCACCAAGACCAGCCTCATACGCTATACGCCCTGCTTCAATTGCCAGCGCAAAAGCACGACCCATTTTAACGGGGTCACTCGCAACGGCAATAGCAGTATTGACCAAACACGCATCAGCTCCCATCTCCATCGCCTCTGCAGCGTGTGAAGGAGCCCCTATACCTGCATCAACAATAACAGGTACTCTACTCTGTTCTATAATTATTTTTAAAAATTCTTTAGAGGCGAGTCCTTTATTAGTTCCAATAGGAGCACCGAGAGGCATCACTGCCTGAGCGCCCACTTCTTCTAGCCTTTTTGCAAGAACCGGATCAGCATGCATATAAGGGAGTACAATGAACCCCTCTTTTACCAATTCTTCTGTTGCAAGTAGTGTTTCTACCGGGTCGGGCATGAGGTATTTAGGGTCGGGATGTATTTCGAGTTTAATCCAATTGGTCTCAAGTGCTTCTCTGGCAAGCTTTGCAGAGAAGACAGCTTCTTTCGCATTCCTCACCCCTGACGTATTGGGGAGTAGATTAAACTGAGAGTGCTTAATAAGGTGTTCTAAAATAGGGTCTTTTTTACCCTGCACATCGACACGTTTTAGCGCTACTGTTACCAGTTCCGATCCGCTTGCAAGCAGTGATTCTTCCATTTTCTCTGCACTACTAAATTTACCAGTCCCCGTAAAGAGTCTTGATTGTAGCGTCTTATTTCCAATATATAATGGTTCCATTCTATAACCTCTGGTTACTTGGACAGTTAAAAACTATGAAGGCAATTATCTTGTCCCCCTCACTCTTTTTACTGTTCAACCTTCTTAATAATTTCTTTCATAACACCAGATCTATCCGTAGCAGTATTCACTACCGAACAGAGTGCAAATCCATAGGCCCCTGTCGCGAGTACATCAGGAATATCATCTGGTATAATTCCGCCAATAGCAATAACCGGTAGTTCCGGTAGCGCCCAGGCGATTTCTTTAACGCCCTCTGCACCCATTACTGGGGCGAGGTTCTCTTTGGTTGTCGTAAATTTATAAGGACCAATGCCCAAATAATCAATATCAAATTCGGCCATCGCTTTAGCATCTTCTAATGAATTTGCCGTTGCTCCAATAATTGCATTAGGGCCCAGTTCTTTTCGTGCAAGGTCGGGACGCATATCATTTTTCCCAATGTGCACTCCATCAGCACCAATCTCTTTTGCCAAGGGAACATTGTCATTAATAATAAATGTCGCACTATATTTTTTGCACACTGCCTGTACAGCCAAAGCCGTTTCAGTCTGCTTTGACTCAGGCACTTTTTTCATACGAATCTGCACCCAGGTTGCACCGCCTTTACACGCCTCTTCTGCAAGAGCTGCATGGGTCATGCCTGCTATTCCGTCTTGAGTCAGATAGTGTACTTTTGCTATTTCCATTTGTGATACCCCAACATACTTTCATTTGAAGCAAGGAGGTCTTCAACATACCCCTTAGCCATTTTACATGCATCATTTAGTTCTGCACCCAGTGCAAGGTTCGCCAAAACTGCTGAAGAGTAGACACATCCAGAACCATGTTTTGGACTGAGTTTTTCGCCACTCCCAGTAACTTCATAAATTTGTTCCAACCGAATCAATCGATCACAAAAATTATCACTTTCTATATGCCCCCCTTTCAGGAGTACATTAGTGAGTTTACTGAGCTCTTTGGCATACCCAAGAGCATCACTCCCAGCAATATGTTCCATCTCTGTCCAATTAGGTGTAATTGCATAGAGTGATTTGCAGGTCGATTCTAAGGCCCCTTTATGGAATGCTGAGTGTATTTCAAATCCAGCGCTCGCTTTAATGATCGGGTCCCAAATAATATGTACTCGTGGGTTGATGTCGTACAAGTGATCAATAATGAGATTGAGCACTTCAAGGTTCTGAACCAAACCAATTTTCACATACTCAAATGAAAAATCCAACACATCAATCTGGCGTTTAATCTCTTTCGAACTATACCAAGTGAGGTCCTTAAACTCAGTATCATTTTGATAGGTCATTGCAGTCACTACAGAAAAACCATAAACACCATGTGCTTCAAAGGTTTTTATATCAGCAAGCGCACCTGCCCCACCAGAGGGATCAAAACCCGCAATAGAGAGTACTTTAGGTCGATCACAACCATCATACCGAGCCATTAAGTACCTCCGTTTTTCCAAGTATTTTTGCCATTTCTAACACCGGTTTTTTACTGCCCCAAAGCGCACCGAGTACTGCCGCACCTTTAAAGCCATACTCTTGAACATCTGATAATTTCTCAGTAGTAACCCCACCAAGAGCATACACCTTTTTTAAGTTTGATGTACGAAGACACTCATCACTAAACTGCGCTTTATAGCCCTCTTTTGAAATACTATCAAAAATGGGACTTAAGAACATATAGTCAAGCTCTTTACCGAATTTTTCAATTTCAGTAAGACTATGACACGAACGACTCAAAGAACGAACCGACTTCTTTAACGCAAAGTTGGTCTGTTTGCTTTTGAGATGTACTCCGCCAAACAGTTCAGTAAAAGGCCAGTGCTTGAGATCGTGCAAAATTAATTTTTTCCGATAAGATTTCTGAAATGATTCTAGGAAAGGGACCAACTGTTTCGGTGTCCAGTTTGGCTTTCGTATATGAAATCTATAGGCCCCAAGATCCAGCATCTCTTCAATTAAAGAGACTTCATTTTCAATGGTACCGGGTGATGTGATGCCTATTATATTCATATGGTGTCTATGTTTGAGAAAAGCAGTAATAAAAGCCTGACTTTCAAAGCGCACAGCACTCCAAAAGCCAGATTTTTTCAATTACTAATCAACTTCCTGATAGATCTCGCCACCAGACTCTTTAAAAGCCTGTGAGCGTTCATCCATTCCTTTCTTTAACTCTGAATCACCAAAAGCTGCATTCACTTCTTGTGAGATTTTCATTGAACAAAAGTTTGGTCCACACATTGAACAGAAGTGAGAAACTTTTGCACCGTCTTGTGGAAGAGTTTCATCATGGAATGCTTGAGCACGAACAGGGTCGAGAGAAAGTGCAAACTGATCATTCCAACGGAACTCAAAACGAGCACGACTCATAGCATTGTCTCTATTTTGTGAACCTGGGTGGCCTTTTGCCAAATCTGCTGCATGCGCCGCAAGCTTATACGTAATCACCCCTTCTTTAACATCATCTCTGTTCGGTAAACCCAAATGTTCTTTTGGAGTTACATAACATAACATTGCACAACCGTACCAGCCAATCATCGCTGCACCAATACCAGAAGTAATGTGATCATAGCCAGGAGCAATATCAGTTACCAATGGGCCAAGAGTATAAAAGGGCGCTTCGCCACATTCTTGGAGTTGTTTATCCATATTTTCTTTAATCATATGCATTGGTACGTGACCTGGACCTTCAATAAAACATTGAACATCATGACGCCAGCATACTTCGGTCAATTTACCGAGTGTTTCGAGTTCAGCAAATTGTGCTTCATCATTCGCATCAGCAATTGACCCCGGACGAAGACCATCGCCAAGCGATACACCAACATCATAGCGTTTACAAATTTCACAAATCTCATCAAAGTGCTCATATAAGAAACTCTCTTTGTGATGAGAAAGCATCCATTTCGCCATGATAGAACCACCACGAGATACAATACCCGTAGTACGTTTAACCGTCATTGGAACATGGTGCAATAACAGGCCCGCATGAATAGTAAAATAATCTACCCCTTGCTCAGCTTGTTCAATAAGTGTATCACGGTACATTTCCCAAGTAAGTTCTTCTGCTTTACCGTTCACTTTTTCGAGTGCTTGATAAATTGGTACAGTGCCAATAGGTACTGGAGAGTTACGTACAACCCACTCACGTGTTTCGTGAATATTTTTACCCGTTGATAGATCCATTACAGTGTCTCCACCCCAACGACATGCCCATACTGATTTTTCAACTTCTTCTTCAATGCTTGAAGTCAACGCAGAGTTACCAATATTTGCATTAATTTTTACCAAAAAGTTTCTTCCAATAATCATTGGCTCACTTTCTGGGTGATTAATATTGTTAGGGAGAACCGCACGACCACATGCAATTTCATCACGAACAAATTCCGGAGTAATTTTGCCTTTAGGAGTATTCGCTCCCCAGCTCATTCCTTCATGTTGAGCCTCTGGGCGCTCAAGCTGATCGGTCATCTGATTTTCACGAATCGCTACATATTCCATTTCAGGAGTAATGATACCCTGACGTGCATAATAGAGCTGACTCACATTTTTCCCCTCTTTTGCTTGTAGAGGTTTTTTAACATATTCAAAACGAAGATGCTCGAGCTCACTATTTTGAAAACGCTCAAGTGCAAATTCTGATGAAGGGCCATCAAGCTCTTCAACATCGTCTCTATCAAGAATCCACTGTTGACGAAGTGCAGGTATCCCTTTACGCACATCAATCTCTACATTTTCATCAGTAAAGACACCACTCGTATCGTATACTGCGATGCTCGACTTTTCGCCATCCCAGTTTTCAATTTTTTCATCGGTAACAGTGATCTCTCTCATTCCAACTTTAATAGGATAGATCGTTCCGTCTACATATACTTTTCTTGAGTTTGGAAATTGGTGACGGGTTATTGTCTCTTCACCAGGTAAATTCTGTTTTGACATACGCTTCTCTTGTTATGGGTTTAAAATTCTGGCTATCCGCCCTGTGTTGCTTGAATAAGCAATACAGAATCACTCTCTTGTAACTGAACAGTCGTCCAGTCAGAGCGGGATATAATTTCTTCGTTCACTGCAATTGCCGTACCATTAAGCGCATCAGCTCTATGTTCTCTGAGCAAATCGAGCACTGTAGCGCCATCGGCTATGGTATACGAGTTTTCATTGAGTGAGATATTCATTGTCCTCCCTTCGTCTTCATTACAAGCATCAGGTTATAAGGGTCTGTTCTCAGCCATCTTGATATACTCAATTGGCACCCCTGGTTTTGATAGATAAAAGATAGTCAAACCCCATTGATTTTCCACCGCCAAAGCCACTTGGCCCCCTAATTTACACGTTTGTGAATCAAATCACCCTTTTTAGGCTAAAAATAGGGGAATGGTAGAAATCAACTCTGTTTCATACTATCTTTTGGGCTTAATTGCTCTCGTAGCTTAGCTGGATAAAGCGTTGGCCTCCGAAGCCGAAGACCGGTGGTTCGAATCCACTCGGGAGTATAATAGAAAAGGCGTCCCTAGGGGTGCCTTTTCTATTATACAAATCAAACCTACCTGTTATCACACTACTATTTATCTGTACGCACAAAAAAAGCCTAGGCTTCCACCCAGGCTTAAAAACGAATTTCTTCAAAAAGCTTACTTACGCAGCAAGCTCTTCCAAAAATTTATTCTGGGCATAATAGCCCGCTGCAATTTTCTCTTCTACCGACTGTATTTTTCCCTCACGAATATCAGGAAGCGAATCTATTCTCTTTCTGATACTCTCGATCTCCTGATTGAGAATCGACATTTTACGTCCAGAGTCAGATATTTCTGCTGAGTCCTGCACATCCACCGGAGAGGCCTCACTGCTCTTTCTTGCACTCTCATCAAAATAAGAGGGCTTGTTTACAGAAGAAGCGCCTACATTTGATATATCCATGGTAATGAATCCTTGTTTCTCACTATTTACTTATATTTTCGACAGAAATTTGGGCAAACTTGATTGCTTAAATGAAAACCTTCCATGTTAACAACTATTTTACATTACTATGAATAAATTCCTCGAAAAAGCCATCGACCTTGCGAATGAAGCAGGGGCTCTTGCCCTTGCAAAACAGCGACACCTCACCGAGATACACTACAAAGATCCTAAGGATATTGTCACTGACGCTGATATTGCGTGTGACCAACTTATTCGCCGGGGCCTTATTGAGGCGTTTCCTGAGCACAACATCCTTACAGAAGAGCATGCGCACATCGACAACCAATCAGAGTACACTTGGGTTATTGACCCTATTGATGGCACTGTGAACTATTCACGAGGCATGCCACTCTGGGGCATATCTATTGGACTTCTTCACAAAGGCGTCCCCGTCCTAGGAGTCGTAAACCACGCCGCCCTAGGAGACCTCTATACTGCAATTCAGGGAGAAGGTGCATTTTGTAACGGAAGGCCTATAGCGGTCAGTACCGTAACTGATACTCATCAATCTATTATCAATAACGGTGACTTTAATGTAGGATCTGGACATAACCCTGAAGCAATCCAAGAACACACTTTTAACAACTATCACAAACAGGCCCCTCATTTCCAACGCATGAAAACATTCGGGTCTGCAGTACTCGAAGCCGGCTGGGTGGCCTGCGGAAGGCTCGACGCCTACTGCATGACCATGTCATTTCCTTGGGATATTGTGGCAATAACCGTTATCGTACGGGAGGCCGGAGGAACAGTAACCAACATGGATGGCTCCCCACTCTCAATTATCGATGGCGCAAAAGTCATTTTTAGCAATGGTCACATTCATAATGAAACAGTACGCATCCTAAACGACCAACAGGCAACAAATTAAAGTAAGCAAAATATTCTCCCTAAACCCAGCAAATTACGGTATAATCTATATACATATTTGAACTGGGCCTATTATGTTTTTCCGGAAATTCCTTCTCCCTGTGGTGAGCATCTTTATTATTTGTGCCACCATCCTTACCACCATCCCCCTCTTTTTACCAGAAACTGGCATCAACCTCCTTCTTATTCTTACCCAAAGTATCTTTATTTCACTCGGTGCCGTTATAACCTTAACCATCTTTGGTTTTATACGACAGAAGTATCCAAAAAACCAATCAACTCACCAAACACCCACCAAAGCATTTCGAAAGATCACCTCGATACAATATCAGTCAGCAACCATTTTTATTCTCCTCTCAATACTCCCTATGATTGTCATTGGCTTCTTTTTCAATGCGCATTTAGAGTCAACCTTTAAAGACGAAACCCTTCGCAATAAACAAGAGAGCCTTCAATGGTCTCAACTTGAACTCACCAACACCCTCTACACCCTTCAACGAACCCTTATTCAATCTGCACAATCTAATGAAGTAAAAAGACTTTTTACCAAAACTCTCACAGGAGGCAGGCCCCTCTCTAAGGCAGAGGTCGCAACCCAGCAGAGTCAAATATACAACAGCACCTATATCGACCTCTTTACTATACCCATCATTCGCACTGATTTTCTCAAGGCAAATGGTTCACTCATTTTCAGCTTCGACCACTCCAACTACACCTTTGTCCATCAATACTCCTTTAAACAGACAAACAAAACAATTACCCAGCGGAGCGGCACGAGAACGCCTGGCGAAATAATCCTTCACCAAGAGTACACCGGCAATAATCCTACACTGGCAGAGAACACCCTTTTATTACACATTGCAACGCCTGTAATCATCAATAAAAAGGTCACCGGCTACATTGTACAGCACCTCTCTGTCTATGCACTCCTTTCATCAATTGCAACTATTGCTAACGAACCTTTCATCATACTTTCGGACCCCAACCGCAACTACTACTACTCTCAATTTAATTCCGTGGCCCCTCCCAAACTCTGGGAAACTTTTTTTGAGTGGCCACAGCAAATACTCCATAACCAATCCAGCTCACTCCAACCAACCGACAACTCCACCTATATTTTTCACGCCACAACACACATCAATTTAAAGAACCAAAAACAGAAGTGGCTCATTAGCAGTACCATCAACGCCAATGCCCACATGAAAAAAGCATCACTCTTTAGTACCGTACTTATTTCGTTTATCATAGGAATGGGCTGTATCGTCTTTGGACTTTCAATTTTGGTAGCACACTACTGGAGCACCCCACTCCTGCAACTTTCAGGCATTGCAGAAAAACTCAAAAGAGGAGATTACACGGTACGCTCTACCATAAACCGCAGTGATGAAATCGGCCTTCTCTCAACGACGTTTAATAATATGGCAGAAAAAGTTGAGCACTATACAACCGATTTAGAAAGTCAGGTAGAAAAACGAACAGACCAATATAATCATGCCCGCCAAAAAGCAGAAGCCATCAGCGCATCAAAAAGCCGATTTCTCGCTCACATCTCACAAGAGATACGCACCCCAATGAACAGTATCGTTGGGTCATCATCACTCCTTAAAGACACGCATCTTGATACAGAGCACCAAGGATATGTTTCCATAATAAATGATTCAACCCAAGTGCTCCTCAATGTTATCAACGACATCATCGATTTTTCGAGAATCGAAAACAACACCTTAGAAATAGAGAACATTCCTTTTCAACTCAACACCCTACTCGAACTCGTTCATGCACACTTTAAACCTTTAGCAGACGAAAAGGGACTTACCTTTGACATGCATCTCCCAGATAACGCCCCTGCCACCCTCATTGGCGATGCAACCCGCATCAAACAAGTACTCTATAACCTCGTTTCAAATGCCATTAAATTTACTCACGCCGGTAATATCATCTTAGCCACAGAACACACATTTATTAATGAGCACTATATCATTACATTCACTGTTACCGACACTGGAATAGGCATCCCCGACAACAAACGAGATACGATATTTTTTAACTTTACTCAGGCAGAGCCCACAACAGATGAACAATATGGCGGCATTGGCCTCGGACTCTCACTCTGTAAGCATCTTACAGAACTGATGGGAGGTACCCTTTCTGTAAAAAGCAAAGAGATGAGTGGATCTACTTTTACTATCTCCTTAACCCTTAAAGCTTCGGATACACAACTTTCCGAAATACCGTTATCAGCCACAAAGAAGAACCGTAGTTATCAAAAAACAGTACTTCTCGTTGAAGACAACAAAATTAACCAGATCGTAACACAAAAGAGCCTAGTACAAATGGGACTCACAGTCACTATTGCCGAAAATGGTCAACATGCACTTGATCTCTTACACTCACACAGCTATGACCTTATTTTTATGGATATCCAAATGCCCATCATGGACGGACTTGCTGCAACACGAGCCATACGGACACAGCTCAATCTGACAACGCCTATTGTCGCCATGACCGCTCTGGCACTCAAGGAAAACCGCCTCAAATGCTTTGAAGCAGGAATGGATGGTTTTATATCAAAACCACTGACGCAAGAGGATATTATTATTGAACTCGATCGCTGGTTTCACACACTATAGGCTAACCCTATGACCCCAGCACCTCTTCACCCTCTGTTTTTGCAATGATCACTGCACCACAGGAATCGCTCCATACATTTACAGAGGTTCGGCACATATCCAGTATTCTATCGACAGCCAAAATCAAACCTATTCCTTCGGCAGGAAGCCCTATTGCCCCAAGAATAATTACAATAGCCACAAGACTTGCAGAAGGAATACCTGCCACTCCTATTGAGGTGAGTAAGGCCACCAGTACGATAATAAACTGAGTTGCTATGTCGATTTCAAGTCCATAGGCCTGAGCAATAAACATGGCCGCCACACATTCATACAGCGCCGTTCCATCCATATTGACCGTAGCACCAAGAGGGAGCACAAAGCTCGTCACCTTTTTTGACGCCCCCGAACTCTTGACACATTCCATCGTCTCGGGAAGAGTTGCGGAAGAAGAGCTTGTTGAAAACGCAGTAAGAAGCGCAGGGCTCATATTACGAAAATGCATAAAAGGGCTTAAACCAAAGAATTTTAACATGAATGGCATACTCACAAACATGTGAATGAGTAACGCACCGAGTACCGTAAAAAAGAAGATTGCAAGAGGTTCAATAGCATCAAGCCCCGTTTTTGAAACAGTCTTTGCAATAAGCCCAAAGACTCCTAGAGGCGCAATTCGCATAACTAAATTGGTCATCTTTATCATAACCTCATATACACCATTCCAAAAGGTAAGCTGCATATCGCTATACTCCTTTTTGATACGCATCATAAAAAAACCAAAAAAGAGACTAAACGTTATAAGGCCAAGCATCTGACCTTTTGCAGCGGCACTTACAATATTTGGCGGCACCATTCTCAGAAATATTGCCACAATGTCAGAGGCACCTTTGCCCTCAACAGCTTGCACCTTCGAGGCCGTCATCTCACTCAGCCCTAATATTTCTTTGGCAGGCGCACCATCAATAATACCCGGTTGCGTTATATTCACAATAATCAGGCCTGTTATTATGGCAATAAAGCTCGTAACTCCATAATACCCTAGGGTTTTTAAGCCTAACCGCGCAACACCCTTCTCAGTGCCAATATTTGATATCCCTGAGATAATTGCAGAAACAATAAGAGGCACAATAAGCATCTTAAGGGCATTTATGAAAAATGCCCCTAGAAACTCATAGGTAGCCAATAAAAAACTGGACTCTATCTCCTTGTAGAGAAACCCAAACGGGACCGCCAAAACAATTGCTATTAAGATCTGCCAATGTAATTTTAACTTTAACATAGATTCCCGCTTCCTCTGATATATGTTTGTTTTAAAAATTATAGCTTAATCCCCCCTATCACTTTGGAAAAAGATAGCTCTGCCCCTTAAGGATGGGCAGTTATTTGCTACATTGAAACCCATACTACCCCATGCAGATCAGGTATATAATGAAAATCTTCATACAAACCTCCCTAGTATGTATAGCGCTCTTATGCACAACTCACTGTAATTTTTTCGAACCGTTAGTTGAAACAGAAGAGAGCAACTACGATAACTTACTCATAAAAGGTAACGAAGCGTTTAGTGCAGGAGAATACGAATCAGCCTCTCAGTATTATGTCGAAGCACAGAAGGCTGACCCTGCGAGATCCGAAGCATGGGTCTTTCATGCAAAAGCAGTCATGCGCCTCTATGGCCTTGAGTACAGTACTATCAATGATGAAATTAAGAGAAAATCTGATGGAGAGGCGGGCCTCCCCTTTATAAATAAGTGCGATGCTTCAAATCTCGACTGTATTGATAGCATCTTTCACCCTATCGCCTTAACCGTTCGAAACCTAGAGTATGTTACCGGGGGTACGGATACAGCAAGTCGTGGCATGATCGGTGAAGAGGTAGTGGTATTGGACGTTGCCCTTCTCCAAGGGATGGCATCTATGCTTAACCCTCTTGATCTTGATAACAATTTGCATATCGACACCATCTGTGGTTACGATATCTGTGGCCCAGACGTATCTGGCTGTTCCAATAATCCTGCCGGCTTAGTCGACTATACTACCAAATGCCCCTATGGGGCCAAAAGTGAACTCAAGCGGTATCAATCGTTTAGAACCCTTACCGAAGCCCTAAATATAGATGACCTCAAATCAGATGCTATCGAAGCAAAAGACATATCACGAAACCCCAATGAGATAAACCAATTCATCAATGATATTGCACTCCCAGCCCAGTCTTCTCGTGACAACCTCGAGAAAGTAAATACTGCTATTAATGAACATGCTGACGACAAATCACTTGGAGAACAACTCAGTGATGTTACAGAAATTATTGATAATCTTGTTTCATTTGTTCAATATTACAAGAGCAACGACACACTCGACAATGACTTCGATTATATCTCAGAAAATTCTCCCGATAGCATTATGATATGGCATGACTTTGACGGAGACAACGCTATTCGCTATGATTACACCGACTCTCTTACGGACATCTCAGGCATAACATCCTTTAAGTCTCCCATGGGCTCAATTGGGCACCCAGTACACCGCTATGCACACCCAGACCTCTATTACACTATGGAAGAGTACACCGCCCAACTTTCAGCTCAAACCGATTCTACAACGCGCTATAACCGAACAAACAACATGATCGATTATTGCAAGTCAATCACTCGCTCCCTATCCGGCATTACCAATGACCTCGAAGACAGTATAAAAGATTCAACCTGTACCCTCATATCATCAACACTTAAAGAAGGAACCACGCCCCCAAGTCAAAGCGACTGGATTGCGGGCCCTTTTGGTATTGATGAAGAGATTCTCGACAATTATGACAACGACTTTGACGGTATAAAAAATGAAGATAGCCGGCTCGCTATTGGAATGGACGATGACACTGACGCTCTTTTCACCATTCATACTCCTCACACCGTTATAGCTATGGAATGGAGTGATAACAATGGCAATAAGTGCATCGACATTGACACAACCATTACAGCCCCAAGTAGTAACCCCCGACAGTTCTGTATCGGGACTCTCGAGCACCGACTCTATCTTGCTGAAAATGCTTCTGATTCCCTCGACATCTACTACATACCATTTGATCTTAGTGAGCACCCCGACTTTCAAACTGAATGTATAGCTGACGTACTCTTTTTTGAACTCTCACCACTCCATAGTGAAGAGACAATAGCATTAGCCTGCACCGTAGGGCATCACTGGGCACTCGGCCAACCAGAATCCTCCGAATGGACTGGTGGCACCTTTGGAATTGACGAAGAGAAAGTGGATGGCATCGATAATGATGGCGATGGATATATTGATGAAGATGTTGCTGCAAAGGAGGTTAACTAATGCGTATTATAGCGATGACACTCATACTGTGTGCACAACTAGCACTCGCATCTAACCCAATTGACTACTATCGTGGTGAGAAATCTCAGGCAATGGGCCAGACAGGAGCAGCCTCTCTAGGAGGCCATCACTCCCTATCTCTTAACCCCGCGCTCCTTGCCAATTACTCCAGTTGGAATGTAGACCTCTTCTCTACCATTGGCGTCAATGGCGTTTTGATCGATTACGCAGACTGGCTTGTTGACAACTCGAGCAACATATCCGACTTCGATACACTCATGACTAAACTCGACCCCATAGATAACAAGTGGGCCCCCTTTCTACTCCACGGTGGGCTCGGCATACAAATTAAACAGTTTGCTCTCAACTTTACTTGGAATACCTATACACGGGTCGCCATGACCAAAGCCCCTATTACACCCGTCCTCGGAGTAGGTGCTCGCACAAACTTTAAACTCATTTCAGGGTATGGCTTGGAAATCCATCCAGGTATCTCTCTTGGGGTTGCACTCTACGGCAAATACTCCATCATCTACAAAGATCGCTATCTCGGCACTACCAGTAAAGACTTCTGGACCGTGTACAACACCATGAACAACGATGATAAGAGCACCTGGTCAAAAATTACTGTCGCAGAAGAAATTGCCGATACCAAGGTGAATTTTGGCGGGAATATTGGGGTTACAAAAGAGATGGGTGCATATGTGACAACCGCTTTTTCATTAATCGATATTGGAGAAGACCTATCTCCGAATCTCGCCATTAATACTCATTATCAATTCGGTAAAAAGGAAAAGTTCCACACACGATTTGACGGTAATATTGATTGGCAACAAATGTTTGTCAGTGACCACATCTATCAGCAATTCAAACTCGGTACTTCAGCATCATTTAATAATGGTAATAGAAAGGTGGGATATATCGCTGCGGGTTTAAATGACGGCTACCCAACATTTGGCGTACAAGCAGGCTATGGCTTTTATATCACTTACACCTACTTCACTCAAGAATCAGGAACATACCCAGGTCAACGTCCACTCACTTTTCACAAACTGACCTTGGAAATAGGGATTTAATCTGATTGTTCTTAAGGAGTCACACATTAAGCCCCTTAAGCGCACCGCTATAACTCTAACGGAACCTGCGGCATTGTTCTTAAACAGAGGCCTGCCACTTCTTCCCAGTCGAGATCCTTGGGTTGATTTCCGTTCTTAAGCATTCTCAGCTTTGGTAAAAAACCATTATGACGAAGTGATTCCAGCACCACCTGTTTCTCTTTTATGGGTAGATAGCTAAAGTTATCGATGATATCGGGGTGCACTTTTTTCAAAAATTTAAATTGATACGGTACAGGAAAATGATATTTCCAACAGTCGGTAAGCCCCTGTAAATAGGTGTGCCAGTTGATTCCCCCGCGAACAAAAAAGAGTCGCGGATCAATAGAAATTGCATCTGTCGCATCAATCAGCGCAATATCACTCAGATAGAGATACTTAATGACCCCTTGTCGCTGAATAACTGAACCATCTTCTTCTAACACATCGAGAGTCACCGTCGGTCCATTATAGTAAATGGGAGTGCGCTTGCTTTTATTGTTAGAATGATTCATATCTACTTGATTTAAAGGAGTGCTACGCCGCCTGTGTCGTAATGCGGTTCTTTACAATTCTTTCATACTCATAAGAGGTTATTGAGACGGCTTTACATACCGCACTCTTTTTTATGCCAGCTCGAATGAGCGCAGCAGCCAATCCCTCATTATCTCTCACTTTATACATGTGCACCTCACTATTTATTCTATCATAGAATATAGATTAGTGCACAAGTGTTCACCATTGATTTTTAGTGCTTAGTTCATTTTTTCACAAAAATCTTTACACGCCTGAACCACATCATCCTGTCCAAACACCGCAGATCCTGCAACAAAAATATTCGCACCAGCCTCTTGTACTTCTTTAATGTTTTCAAGTTTGATTCCACCATCAACTTCGATATCCAGATCAGGTTTCAAGGCACGAATCGCTTTTACCTTTTCTAGTGTGTAAGGGATAAGTTTTTGACCACCAAAACCAGGGTTAACCGACATGATCAATACCATGTCAACGATGTCCAAAACAGGTTCAATTGCAGAGATAGGGGTACCAGGATTGATAGAAACACCGGCCTTGGCGCCAAGCTCTTTAATAAGATTTATGGTTCTATCTGCATGGTTAGTACTTTCAATTTGAAAGGTAACAATATCAGCTCCAGCCTTTATAAACTCAGGGATATAGCGACTTGGCTCATCAATCATTAAGTGACAATCAAAGGGTAAATCAGTTACTTTTCTTAAGCCCTTAATAACAACGGGACCAAAAGAGATATTCGGTACAAAATGTCCATCCATAATATCGAGATGAATAAAACCAGCACCCCCAAGTTCTGCTTCCTTGATATCTTTTGCAAGGTTAGAAAAGTCGGCACTTAAAATACTGGGTGATAATACAGGAGTTAGTGGCATGTTGTACACTTTGGGTTATAAATTTATGTGACACAAAAATAAAAAATTCACACTTTTTTTGCCCACCGCAATCGCCATCTATAGTATGTTTTAATTAATAGTACTTATTTTTAGGAAATAACAATGGCTACAGCAACTAAAAAAGCTGCTCCAAAAGCAGCAGCAAAAACAATCACGAAAAAAGCTCCTGTAAAAATAGCTGCAAAAGCAACTACGACAGCGGCCCCAAAGGCAGCGGCAACAAAAGCTCCTGCAAAAACTACAACGAAATCAGATGCATCTTTTGAGTATTTCTCACCAGAATCTTCTTCAGTATACATTGCCGGTTCATTCAGTAACTGGGAAATGAAAAAAATGAAAAAAGACAAAACTGGCAACTGGAAGTACAAAGCAAAAGTACCTAAGGGCGAGCATCAGTATAAATATGTATTCGAAGGTGTTTCTTGGGAAATTGACAATTCTGCCCCGACAGTGAATACAGAGCTTGGGCTTAATAATATTATTAAGGTCTAATCATACAGATATAAAAACACAAAAGTCCGGCAGAGATGCCGGACTTTTGTGTTTTATCAATTCCAGAAAATCTAAACCCCAGAAAAATCCAGAGTCGCAAAGTGATCTTCAATAGTCTCTGCACGACGAATCAATTTCACCGATCCATTTTCTTGAAGTAACAACTCAGCAGAACGAAGTTTTGCATTGTAATTAAAACCCATTGAATGTCCATGAGCGCCAGTATCATGTATCACTACGAGGTCACCCGATTCAATCTCAGGAAGCATACGGTCAATGGCAAACTTATCATTATTCTCACACAGTGAACCAGTTACATCGTAGGTTACGGTTGCTTCATCGTTTTCTTTACCAGCTACAGTAACATGATGGTATGAGTCATATAGCGCCGGACGCATCAGGTTTGTCATGCATGAATCAAGCCCTGCATAGGTTTTATAGGTCTTCTTAATATGAAGGCATTCAGATACCAAATAGCCATACGGCCCGGTAACCATACGTCCACACTCCATCACAATTTTGAATGGATTGATGCCATTAGCAACAATTTTTTCATCATAAAACGTTTTAATCTTATCAGAGATCTCTTGCAGTGATGGCTGTACATCTTCTGGTTTGTAAGCTACACCGATGCCACCACCAAGGTTTGCAAATTCAAATTCAATGCCAACTTCTTTATGTACGCGTACAACCATATCAAACAAGATACCTGCAGTCTCGGCAAAGTAGTCAGGGTTAATTTCGTTTGATGCTACCATCGTATGGAGACCAAAACGCTTAACGCCTTTTTCTTTTAAGATTTTAAAGCCTTCAACAATCTGGTCACCAGTAAATCCATATTTTGCATCTTCTGGTTTGCCGATGATATCGTTACCCTCTTTGAGTGAACCAGGGTTATACCGAAAGCACACAAGTTCAGGAAGACCACCACATTCTTTTTCTAAAAAGTCGATATGAGTAATATCATCAAGGTTAATGATCGCTCCCGATTTTTTCGCCTCAACGTATTCATACACCGGGGTGTCATTTGAAGTAAAAATAATGTCTTCGCCTGTTATTCCTGATTTCTCAGAAAGAAGGATCTCAGGGTATGACGAACAATCTGCCCCCATACCTTCCTCTTGAAGGATTTTTAATATGTATGGATTGGGAAGTGCTTTAACCGCATAGAAGTTCTTGAAGCCACCGGGAACCCACTCAAATGCCTTATAAAACTCCTGCGCATTTTTACGAATAGCCTTTTCATCATAAATATGAAAAGGTGTTGGATAATCAGCAACAATATCATTAAGCTGCTGTGCGCTAAAAGGGAGAGTTTTTTGAGACATACGTCCTCCAAGGTTCAATGGGGTATAAAGATACTTACCATACGCCTATTAGTCAATTACCCGCAGGCTCTACCCTCAATTGATGACTGAATTGTACAAATAATACAAGATTGTCACATTTTCAATTTTCTCAATACTAAAGCAATCTGGCCAGTGTATCTTAAAATATGTAGGAGTAATGAAAAATCATATTTTGTTCCAGACGTGATTTCTCATCAAGGCGATACCGTGTATAGGAGTGTTGATACTGAAATATAATTTCATGATGGCTAAAGATTCTATACCGAATAGTTCCTAAACCATAGGCTTCATCAGATTCGGGCGAATGCCATTCATCCCTTGAGGCATCATCACGGTAAAGATAATAGTACCCTACTCCACCTTCAAATGAAAAGCCTTGATCTAGCTGGCACCCTGCTTTGAGCGTAACATCAGTAGTGTGATAATCAACGTCTTTTGAAAATCGTGGTGTATACTCCATCAAGCCTTCACCCCAAAACCTCTCTGAAAAACGATATTTCACCCTTGGAGCCACAGCATATTGATGCCAAAAATCATCCTGCTGACTGTACCCTAGTGCCATCATCCCTAACACTATACTCCCATGAAGCCTTTCTTTTATTAAGGCCCCTTGTTCATCCAACTGTGAGTTTGTTAAAAGAACTCGCCATAGCAACGGCCATAAATGACGCTCCCATCGAGGGGAAACATCATTCCACACATCCAGTCCAGATAATAAGTTAACATCTATTTTTTTTATGTTAAGAAGGCCGGAAGAATCAATTGGTATCGTCATACTGGTACTAATCCGTGTATAGTCACCAACATTTTTTACGGGACGATCAATTTCATTTTGAAAATTATTGTGACTAGTCATACTGCAAGCACTTAACATAACAATACACCAGAGTAGAAAAACTTTCATCCTATAGCCCTTAACCTAATAAACAGGGAGAATATAGAAAAAGCCTTCAAAAGAAGGCTTATACGATTGTACTTAAGGAATTAGAATTCTGTTAAAAACTTCTTAATTTTCTCTTCGATATTCGAAATTTTTTCATCAAATCGTGTCACGTTTTCTTCAAACTGTGCATAGATTGAATCAAAACGTTCTTCTTCTCTTTTGATTATGGTCGAGATCGAAGCAAGGTTTTCATCTTTATAGGCGGTTGCATTATCTGCCATCTCCTTACAGTACTCAAGGCCCGCTTTTAAGTTATTCTTAAAGGCAACCAAAGTACGAACCTCTTCTGAAGTATGCGCACAGTCCCGTACCCGCTGTCCAAAGTAATCAACATACATGGTCACTTCTTTCGCAAACATATGAGGACGTTCTGGTGATACTAAAGAATCAATTTTGCCATAAATATGCCCTATCATCTCTTCTAATGAGTAATCGCGCGTAAACCATGCAGCATTTGGCCCAGGGCAAATTGATTGTGGTGCCTTAGCTTCATTCGCTTCACCAAGTAATATAAGCGCACCATTACCTAGGTTATGACAAATACACTGTTTTGCATGAATGTTTGCTACCGCAGTATCTTTTTCTTCAGAAGATAAAGTACCCGTTTCAATCTGTTCGAGTTTCTCTTTCTGATATTTTCTCGAAGCCGTACAAATAGGTTTATCGCTAAACTCGCTATTAAACCTTATGAAGCCTTTAGGGCATCCAGAACCCGGTGTTCCTTTATCTATATTACCCTGTGTCCAAAGACCAGATCCTGAACCTACCACATTGTTAAATGGTACTCCAAGGGGAGACGCATCACTGAGATAAAAGTCTTTTTCAGTTCCATTCTTTAAGAGCGTTCTCGTAGTATCATCAATAGGTGTCGCTTCTGGTACGAATAAAAATGGGCTCGCCCAACCAACCTTATCCATATTATACTCGTTGAGGATACGTTGATTTTCACCAGCCGTGCCAATACCGCCCTGTACTGTTATCAGTGGTGCATTCTCTTCGCCAACAAACGGCCAATCCATTTTTTTATAAAACTTTTTAACCATGGGCATTACTTTTGAAGCAAGCTGATCACGGTTATCTTTAAACTCCTGCATAATAACAGGAAGAAGATACCCATTAGAGGCAAAGGCATGTCCACCACAGTTTAAGCCCGATTCTATTCGGTACTCTGATACCTCAATACCTTTACGCGCTATAAACTTTCCTTGAATCAGTGATGAGCGATAATCACTCACCTTGATAACAACACGTTTTTTAATATGACCGGTCGTATCTCGGAAAAAATCTTTGAACGTACTCATGTAACTAAAGAGACGTTGATTCATACCAGCAGAAAAGATTATAGCAGAGTCAAGCTTTGATTCAGCATACCCTCTGAGGGCAGCATTTGCATCACTATACTCATCGGGGAGCATTTCACCATTAGAGTCGTAGTTACTTTTATCAAGTTTTACCATGATATTCACATCGATAGACCCAGCAACCATACGTTCAGTAAGTTCATTCTCTAATACTGAGCGCTCATCACCAGCAAGCATTGCCTGCATTTTAATATAATCAATTTTAAGAGGCGCTGTTTCAGGCAGAAGATCAAAATATTTTTTCTTCTCATTGTCTTGGCCAAAAGGAAGATCTTTTATTCCATTAAATTTAATGGCTACTATATCATCAACGACATTAAGGTAGGCAGTTATTCTTTTTGCCCGACCATCAACTGTTGCATTTCCAATCTTTTCGTAGGTCAATCCAAATGCTTCGCAGTAATGTTTTCTCACCTGCTCACAAAGCTTATCATCAACCAATGAAATAACTGATGAAATCCCAAAAGGGGCTACACGGATTGCAGTGTCAAGAGAGTGTCCTGTTCCCATAACGGGGATATGAAATGAGTGCTGATACATAGTGTTCCTTTCTTCTTATCTGTGCTCAAAGATACCACATTATATCCCTACAATCTTGATTATTGACCCAAAATGACCCCATTTGACAATAACAGAAATTACCTGACAATTCATGACAAATGTATGGTTCGAATAGCTACAAGTCATTTGCTCATCTCGCGATTCCCTTTTCGAATTTTTAGGATATATGCTCAATAATAGAGATTTGAATGGCCTTTTTCTAAAAAACGTATTATCATAAGAAACATAAACAGTTAAAAGTAAATGAAGGTATTTCTATGAAAAACCAAATCATAGAAGATAGAATTGGTGGCATTGAAGAGCTTCCGACACTTCCTCTGGTAATTCGACAGGTCCAAAAGGTGATGCGTGATCCCAATAGTAATATGGCAAATATTGCATCCATTATCACTAAAGATCAATCGCTCTCAACCAAGGTACTTCGACTCGTCAATTCTGCACATTATGGCCTCAGGAGCCGTGTTACTTCAGTGTCTCAAGCGATCGTAATTCTTGGACTCAATACTGTAAATAATATTATGCTCGGCCTCAGTGTCATCAATATGTTTGATGAAAAATCTGACTCCCTCTTTAATTATGATAAATTTTGGGAACACTCTTTTGGTTGTGCCCTGATGGCAAAACACCTCAGCGCAACCATGAACTACCCTGACCCAGAAATATGCTTTATCACTGGACTCCTCCATGATATTGGGAAATTGATACAAGAACAGTTCATGCACAAAGATTTTGTTAAGTGTTTAACCTTAACCCATACAACCAAAAAACCATTGATAGAAAATGAAGAGAATGTGTTTGGCTTTAACCACTCAGACCTTGGTGCATATATTACAAATAAATGGGAGATTCCAGAGAATATCTGTATCGCCATTCAATATCATCACAATCCGCAAGACCTTCCTCCGAACCTAGAAGAACATCGTGACATTGTCAACATCCTTGCAGCGGCAAACCAACTTTGCCAACTCGAAGGGCTCGGTGACCAATCTGAAGAGTATAAACCAGTGTTTGGTGAAGTCCTCCCCATAGAAATCCCCCAAGAGAAGCTTGATGAGATTATTGAAAAAACTAAAGAAGAGATTAAAATAACTCTTAAAGAGTGGCATGCCTAAGGATACCTCTTAAACCATTTTCCTAACCTTCACTACTCTACAACAACTTTCGTTCATCTAACAACGCAACCACCATTGCAACTATCTCATCAGGGCTCAACGTTTTACAGTTGAATACCAAATCAAAAATTGATCGATCAGATTTTTTCCCTTCAAAAAAATCGCGAAGATGCATGCGCTGTTCGTCAATTTCTTTCACCTTCTTTTTTGCATCGTCTTCTGAGATAGAGAAGGTTTCTCGGGTGATATCTACACGCCACCTATAGGGTGCCTGTAATCGAATATGGATTGCACTCGGATGATCTTGAAGAAGTGTCACACCACCTCGCCCTACAACAATGACATGACCCTCATCGGCAATACCATGTAACACTTCAGCAATGGTATTTCTGATTTTCATATCACTCACTGGAAGTGGACTAAAGGAGGTTAGTATATCACTTAACCCACCACTCTTCGCTTTAGCAACTGATTCAACAAAAACAGGATCCAATTCAAGTTTCTTTGCGGTGTCTTCTATTATTTGTTTATCAACCCAACGCCATTGAACACCATATTTCCCGTCTGGATTCTTCACTTCAAGTGCTGCAGTTAATTTCTCTGCAACAAGCTTAGAGGGACATCCACACTCGCGTGAAATGGTAATCACCGGTTTGACATTCATATGATCTTCGAACTTCTGTCTTCTGAGCAGATAGTCTATGAATTCTTTTTTCATGATAGAGCTCCTATTAAAAGCCTTACCACTATTATATCACAGTATTACAATTAAAAGAGGCCCTTTAGAGAACCTCGAATATTTTGAGTAACTTGAGCGTTTAGAAGGTAAAATAGAAGCACATCACCTATTAGTGAATCACTCCTACCCCTTCACTTTGAATATACCCCATTTTTCCTGCGCCCAAATTAATAGAAAGCCAACTTTTATTAGCCTCTATTATTTCAAATGTGGCACCCTCATGTATTTCAAATAATATTTCGGAACTCTTACGGGGTTCACTTAAAACAGAAGTACCATCAGTTAACAGCACACCATGAGATAAAGAATTTATCTGATACATTCTAAATGATATAGATATACCCACAACAACTAATAGGAATACTATTCCAATAATGACAGGGTACAATGTAAAACGAGCAGGGCCTCGTATCAGAAGCACTGCAGCAATAGTCACAAAAAGAAGAAAGAGGAGTGCAATTACTACAAAGTGCGAGGTATTCATGGTCATATACCGATACCACTTAGTGAGAATACCCGCCCCTGTTAAAACCTCTTCTTGTTTGTCTTGAATTAGTGCGCGTGCAAACTCAAGATTCGCTTCGACATCTGGTTCCCCAGGATTCAGCAACAACGATTTCTCATAATAGAGAATTGCCTTTCCAAGCTTTGCTTGACGGTACCACGCATTTCCTAAATTATAGTAAAGCACCCAACTGTCGACACCTTCGTTGGTACAGCTTTCAAAAAACTGCACTGCTTGAGCATACTTATCTGACTCATATGCTTCAATGCCTTTAGAATAATAATCAGAGCACTTCTCGAGTGCATTATTTGCAAAGAGGCTACTCACCAATATCACCATCACTACCAAATATCTCATACTTTTTTCTCCAGTGATTTTAATAGCGTTTCAGCAGTATCAAAATCGGATTGCATATCAGTAGTTGATATCTGTAACGCTGCAAATTGCGCTTTATCACACTGAGACATAAGGCTACGATATTGGCCAATCTGTTCATCAGACACTTTTTTCTCTGTTAGAGCCACAATAGCACTCTCAATAGTCAACCCGATAAACTCTACAGAGAGTTTATCGCTTAGATATTTTGTCACCGCATTATTGAGCTCTGTATAAAAGAGGGGTATATCATTACTATTCAGAGCACTCTGCGCCTCTTTTAATCGTTTGAGTGCTTGAGATCGTGCTTTGCCACGACGCCTTTTATCACTACTGAGCCCCGCTGAACCCCGCATTTTTTTAAAAATCAATACCAAAAAGAGTGGCAGTGTTGTTGTACAAAGTAAAATCCAATACCACACCTGAGCATGAATAGAAGCACCATCATTTTGCAACAACTCGATCTCTTTCTTTATAAAGCGAATATCCGACCCAAGAGAGCGAATCCTATCTTGAGATTGAACCAGTAATTGTTGTCCAGCAACAGACCCTGCGACCACTGTACCTTTTTTAACTGTAATTGTTATGGGGCCCGATGATCGACTTTTATAGGTGCCGGCCTTAGGATCAAAATAATTAAAGACGATAGGTTCAAGTTCAAAGGTTCCCGGAAGTTTAGGATACAAAAAGTACTTCGCTGTCTTAGTGGTACGAATCAACCCTCCCACGACCCTCTTAGAGGTATTAACCTCTGGAGGAACGGTCCTAAACTGAGAAAAGTCAGGTAACTTTGGGTTGGGAATAGCGCCAGGTCTCCCATTGCCACTCATTTTCATTGTCAGAGTAATTGCATCACCCATCTCAATCTCTTTTTTATCAAAAGCTGAAGAAAAAGTATATTGCCCTACCAATCCACTAAAGCTATCTGGTTTACCTGCCGTAGGAAGAGGCTTTACATCAATCTCTATTTGAGGAGTCTTTGCAATTGCATCAATTGATTTTGACTGAGTTGAACTAAAAAAGAATGATGAGTTCCCTCGTTTCTCTTTTTTCTCTTCTCGTTTTACTTGTCCCTCTTTCGTGTAACTCATCTCTATGGTTGGTAACGATATCTTACCCGATTTTGTCGGTGACAAATAAGCATACTTCAAAACAGCTTCATCAACATATGGAGCCTTTGCACGTTTTTTCTCAAGCTTCAACTCTTTGTTTTTATGCGCCCAAAAATCAGTCCCAAAATCCTCTTTACTAAAGGCGAGGTTCCCTTGATAGTTATCATAAAAACCCATGTTAATAGTATATCTAAATTGTTCACCAATATAGAGTGATTTTTTAGAAAGGATTGGGTAGATAGAGAGACCTTGTGCACGGTATCCTCGTTTAACATTAATACGAAGATTTGCTTCAATATGCATGGGGTTATTGTTGACCGTCCACGTAAAATTCTTAATAGTTTTAATACCCGAAGATTTTGCCTTTAAGGTGAATGAATAGACCGTAAACTTACTGACTCTCCCAAAAAAATCACGCTGACTCTTATCTTCCCACTTTCTATTAAGAATGGTAATGTCAGATTGTTTAAAATCAATTGAACCTTTTTTTGCATTGGGTACATTTTGAAAAAGAATATTGAGTGTAAATTCGCCGCCAACCCTTGGCTCACGAGGATTCACCTCTACTGATATTCCAGCAAAGAGCTCCGTTATACCAAAGAGCACTCCTACAATTATGAGCTGCCTTAACCGTCCTATCATCTATTACCAATCCTTCGCTGGTCTACCCTGACCCTTGCCACGTTTCCACTTTTCGGGGTCTTCTTTCATCTCTTCTTCATTAAAATTTTGAAGAAGCTCTTCTGCCTGCTCTGGAGTCAATTCTCCCTCTTGTACTTCAGGAGGGGGGGCCTCAGTTGAGTCAGATTCTGAAGGATCTTCCTCTTGAGGTTCAGGCTCTTCACTACCAGCATTACTCGATGGGCTACTCTCTTGACTTGAAGATTCTCCCGCTTTATTCTGTTGATCTTGCTGTTCCTCTTGATCCTGCTTATTCTCTTCTTGATCTTCTTGCTGATCTTGATCTTGATTCTCATCCTGATTTTGCTGCTGCTGATCTTTTTTCTGCTGTTCATCTTGCTGATCTTTGATCTCTTCAATACGCTCTTTGAGCATTTGCAGCTTTTCATTATCAGGGTAACGGTTGAGCCCCTCTTCAGCTTCAAGTAGCGCTTGATCAACTTTTGACCCAACATACAAAAAAGATGCCTTCTTAAAATAATCGTGTGCACTCTGTGCTGTGGCGAGCCCAATAACGGTCAATACAATAGCGAGTAGTTTCATATTAAATCACCCCTATTTCGGTATCACCTGGATTATTCTCAAGTGGAGTTTCTGGTTTACGTCCTTCATTAATATCGATAACATCCTGCAAACGTTGTACATAGGTCTTATATGAGCCAGCAGTTTCATCTTTATTCATTATATCCTCAAGAACTCCTTTCGCGTCGTGGTAGAGCTCCTGAGAAGCGAGTTGCAATGCTTTTGCAAGGGCGGCTTTTGCCTCTTTACTTGGCGGCGGTGGCGGTGGTTGATTAGGATCCTGCTGTTGATCTTGTTGATCCTTATGTTTATCCAGCTCTTCTTTAAGCTTAATTTGTATAAATTCGATATTTCGTTTTGCTTTCTCATAAGAGTCATCCTCTTCGAGAGATTTCTTAAGAGATGCAATAGCTTCTTTATACTTATCAATTTTCGCTTTTGGTTCTTGTTGCTGATTTCCTTCGCGATAGGCAGTATTACCCATATTGTAATAGGCATTACGTGCAATAACGCTATCTTCACCGAGAGCTGCTTTCCTTAAACTTTCATTTGCCTTATCATATTTTTTCAATCGGTAGAAACTCGTACCAATATTATAATCAAGAATTTGGGACTCAGGCATATCAACCTGTGCTTGTAGATACAGCTGGATTGCCTCTTGGTACTCTCCCTCATCATACGCTTTATTTGCATTATCAACAATTGAGCTCAATACAGGAATCACACAAAGTAGAAGTACAGAAATTAATATTTTAATATTCATTATACAAACCTCCCTTCCCATTTTTTCTTTTTCTTATGACGGTATGGAGTCGTTTTCTCAAGAAGTGTAATACCCAAAGCGAGTAGCTCAGGAAATAAAAGCAACATTAGTGCAAGTGCAAGTGGAATCTGAAAGCGATCTACATATTGCTCAACATTTTCTCCTTCAACTTCTCGTTTTTCTCGTTGTTCAATCTCTTCAAGTATTTTAACCAGTTCAAATTCACCCGGTCCCGCATGGTAATATTTACCATCGGTAAGGAGGGCAATTTTTTGCAAGGTTTGCTGATCCAACTTGGTGGTTACAATATTTCCTCGACGATCTTTTTTATATTGAGGGCTCCCATCTCTACGCCCAACTGGTATTGGTACTCCAGCTGTTGAGCCAATACCAACGGTATAAATCACTATACCTTCTTCAGCGGCTTTTTTTGCCACTTCGAGTACTTTTGGGTCGTGCTCTTCACCATCAGTAAGTAATACAATAACTTGATATTTTCGTTGTTTCGTATCAAAGGTTTCAATGGCCTTTTCCATTGCAGCCCCAATATTTGTACCAGGCATCAACATATTGGGATTAAGTTCATCCAAAAACATTCTCACAGCTGAGTAATCGAGAGTTAACGGACACTGCAACTGTGGTTCACCCGAAAAGGCAATAAGGCCGATACGATCCCCTGAAGAGCGCTCTAAAAAGCTACTGATTTCATGTTTTGATCGAGTAAGTCTATTGGGCTTAATATCTTCTGCAAGCATAGAAAGAGAAATATCTTGAACCAAAAGAACATCCAGCCCTTCCTGTTTCATTATTTCCATCTTAGTGCCCCACTGAGGTCGAATCATGGCTAGGACTAAAAATATAAAGGCGATAGCAACGAGAGTTGCTCGTAACATAAAGTTTCCATAGGCTGATGTATTGGTAAGCTTTTCGACCATTCCCGCAGAAGCAAATCTACTGAGTAACTGTTTTTTTCTTAAAAGGCCATATGAAAATAGTATCACTAATAGTGGTACGACAAAGAGGGCCCAAAAATATTCCGGAGATGCAATTTTCATGGTATTTTTATAAACCTCGTGTTAGCAAGAACGATCTCTAATAGCAGCAGCAACGCTCCTGCAATCAAAAACCAGTAAAACTCTTCTTGATATTTTGTATAACTATGGGATTCAATCTCTGTTCTTTCAAGAGCATCAATCTCATCATAAATAGTGGCAAGTTCAGACTTATTATTTGCATAGAAAAACTTGGCATCAGTCTTTTCAGCAATTGCTTTTAATAATCCTACATCTGCACCCTGATTTTTATCAATGGCAGCTTCACCCCAAGACATTTCACCGGTCCATTGATTTTGACGAGCCACGAGCATTGATCCCGATTTTTTACCCACCCCAACAGTATAGATCTTAATCCCCATTGCTTGCGCTACATTCGAAGCCTGAAGCGGAGTTATAGAGCCTGCATTATTTGCTCCGTCAGTGAGTAGTATGATTACTTTACTTTTCGCCTTAGAGTCTTTCAATCGACTGGTACCAGACATTATAGCATTACCAATTGCAGTACCATCTACCGAGACAGATTTATTATTCACCGTGCTCAAAAATTGTTTGAGTATACCATAATCCATGGTTAACGGACATTGAGTATAACTACGACCAGCATAAATCACCAATCCAAGTCTATCAGTTTTGCGTTTATCAACAAATTCACCAATAACATTCTTTGCAGCCCCAAGCCGCGTATAGCGTTCGTGTTGACTAGAATTATAAAACTTCTCTGCATCCATTCGTCCAATTTTAGCCATTTCTTTGGTGGTGAGCATATCAAGTGCTCCCATCGATCCAGAAACATCAAGAGCCAATACGATATCAATACCTTCTGCATTAATATACTCAAGAGCCTCTCCACTTTGAGGACGAGCAAGAGCTACTATAAGTGCCATAACAGCTAAGCACTTTATGACAATGAGCATATGACGCAATTTAAGAGCCAAACTACTTTTCATACTTTTAAGCTTTTTTATT
This sequence comes from Fibrobacterales bacterium, assembly GCA_051532035.1. GTDB lineage: Bacteria > Fibrobacterota > Fibrobacteria > Fibrobacterales > JAOPTW01 > JAOPTW01. The sequence goes on from JAOPTW010000006.1 coordinate 234,291, forward strand.
CCTGAGTATCGAATGGTGTATTTCTGACTATTTTGTGTCCGCACATAATTCCAAACCATTATCGGAATAATTATCAATAACCACAAATACTCTGGATTGTGAAGATTATAAAAAACTTCTTTCATTATACTGCCCCCTTATCCGAATCAATGGGACTATTCAAAACAGGCTCTTCCGAAGGTTTTGTTTGCTCTACAAACCCTTCAACATATTCATTGAGCATTACATTACTGGTATCATCAAGAGTCATTTTTGCAAACTTGATGAGATCTGTTTTTTCACAAAACTGAGGGAGTGCTTCTTTGAGTTCTCCTTCAATTTCCGATATAAGCGTCACTCGTTCAAGGAGCTCTGCTGTTGTCGCTTCAGATGCATCAACACTAAAACGACGAGAGATATAGTGTTTTAAAATTTCCGTTAACTCAAAGAAATGGTCTTTGTAAGCGCCTGTTTCCATAAGATTACGATCTTTCAGTTCAACCAACTGTTTTTTTGCTTCTTCATAAGGGGGGAGAACAACAGCCCCCTCTCTCTTTCTTTTACGGCGCATTAAAATGACAACCAAAATTATCAGGACCACACAGACTACCCCAACAATGATCAACACTGTTTGAAGTGCCATCGGGACAGTAGCCACACCTTCAACTTCTAAGATGTCAGTGATATCCTCGCCATTTCTATTAAGAACCGTAATTTTAATAGGCTCAGTAAAAAGCTGAACTTTTGCCGTATCTCCTTTTGGAGAGAATTCAACAATTTGTGGGGGTACTACATACTCCCCCGATAAGAAGGTCGACAACAGCAGTGTCCACTTTTGAGTACTCATTCCCTTTGCAGATACAGATTCACTCACTTGATGCTCACGCACTTCAAAGGTACCAAGGTTACCTATAAGCCCCGGTAGTTCTATCACTGAAGAGTCTGGGTATGATACAGTAATCACATATTCAAAGCGATCACCGATATAAATTTCTGATCGGCTCACTGTGCTTTTGAGAGTAACTTCTTGCGCTACAAGACTCCCTACAAAAAGGAACATCAGAAATAGTATGGTTTTATAATGTCTCATCATAACTACTTAATTTTATCCATATAGAGTTTTACATCATCTGCTTTGAGTAATTTATCAATGTATTGACTTACAAGTACATTTTGTTTCTGCATCATATAGTCCTGGTGTACCTTCTGTTTTACTTGATCGTAACTCACCGTATCACCGTACTGGGCTTTATTTGCATTATAAAAGTTTATCACATCACTCTCAACAACAGTTACGTCTTTAAGTTCCTCTTTAATAGTCGCCTGAGCCAGTATCTGTGTTTCAAGCTGAGCTATCTGTTGCTTTATCTCAGGGACTTCTGCGAGCCCTTTTCGTCGTGCAGCTCGTGCAGCAAGAATAGTCCCAATATAATTTTGAGCCATCTGCTGTTTTTTAATAGACTCTTCAGGTAGCTTTCCAAAAGTATTCTCTACCTCTTCAAGGGTAATTTTTTGATCACCAATCTCAGCAACCACAGTACCCGATACTGGTTCTACTTTTTTATTTAGCGTGACTACTTCAGAAACCTGCTGACTCGCATCAAGTGAACGGCCCAAACGCTCAAGGCAGAGCACCATATATTTATTAAGATTACCGTTAAACTTTTCTTTTGGGGCGATAGCTTTTATCTTTGTGTACGATGCCAACGCACCTTTATAATCGGCTAGATTATCTTTTTGAATGGTTGCAATCTGATACAATACATTTGCACGCTTTTTATTTTCTAAAGTATGATTGTTCAAAAGAGACTCATAGACCTCAATTGAAGCACGATACAGTTCTTGTTGTCTGAGTGCGGACGCCATTGTTTCAAGTTCATCTACACCATATCCACCAGGAGTCTGACACCCTATAAGGCTCAAGACTGACAAAATAAGTAATAAGTTACGCACGTTTTCCATTCTCCTTTGAGCGTCTAATAAAAAAGTTCACCAGAGGCTTTAGGGTCTCTTTATAGCTATCTTCGATCACAACCCGTACATAATCAACCGACATTTTTTTAAATACTTTTTCTAATTGATCTTGCTCTTTTGTTGCACGCTTTGCAAAGACCGCTCTAAACGATGCATCCCCAGAATCAACTAAAACAGTCTCTCCCGTTTCAGCATCTTCTAATTCCAAAAAACCTGCAGGGGGGAGTTCCATCTCACGAACATCACTCACATTTACCGCAAGAACATCATGACGCTGCTTGAGGAGCCTTAGACTCTTTTCAAATGATTCATCCTGAAAATCACTGACCACCATTACAACAGCACGTCGACGTATCATTTTTACCAAATGCTCAAACGCAACAGACATTTTAGTTCCACGGTGCTTTGGTTCAAAATAGAGGAGTTCCCGTATCAAGCGCAAAACATGTTTCCTGCCCTTTTGAGGAGGAATAAAAAGTTCGACTTCAGTGGTAAAAATAAGAAGCCCAACTTTATCATTATTTTTAATGGCCGAGAATGCAAGTAACGCCGATATTGTAGCCATCACCTCACCCTTCATCTCCTCCTTTGATCCAAAAGAGGCTGAAGCAGATGCATCAACCACAAGCATTACCGTAAGTTCACGTTCTTCTGCGAACTTCTTTACATGCAAGTTTCCTGTCCGCGCAGTCACGTTCCAATCGATAGATCGAATATCATCGCCCACTACATATTCACGCACTTCAGTAAACTCCATACCATTACCTTTAAAGGTAGAGTGGTATGCTCCAGCCATTACACTATTGATAATCCCTTTCGTGCTGATCTCAATGCGTTTTACTGTTTTTAATATCTCTTTATTTATCATTTATTTTTCTCAGAATGACACAATAATCGTTCAATGTTATGCGACTCTGTAGTTCTTGAAGTACAAGGAGTAGGGTCTCGAAGCCTATAACGAATAGGTGAGAGGTTCTGCAACATAGTAATTCATAACTACAGATGAGCATTAGGGTACTTCTACTGAATCAAAAATCTTTTGTACAATCATTTCACTCGAAATCTCTTCCGCTTCAGCCTCATAACTTAAAATCATACGATGACGAAGTACATCCATACCTATTGATTTAATATCTTCAGGAGTCACATAAGCGCGTCCCTTCAAGAATGCATGGGCCTTTGAAGCCACTGCAAGATTAATTGAAGCACGAGGTGACGCCCCTACCTCAATCATCTCTGTAAGATCCTTAATACCAAAGGCCATTGGGTCACGAGTTGCTGCAACTATCGAAACAATATAATCTTTAATACGATCATCCATATACACTTCACGAACGACCTCTCTACATTTTAAGAGCTGTTCAGCAGTTACAACAGGTTGCGCTTTCTTTAATCCAGCCCCTGAAACAACGTCGAGAATTTCTCTCTCCTCAGACTGTGTCGGATAATCAACATGAAGTTTGAACATAAAACGGTCAACCTGGGCCTCAGGGAGTGGATAAGTACCTTCCTGTTCAATAGGGTTTTGCGTTGCAAGTACAACAAATGGTTCATCAAGCTTATAACTGGTATCACCAATGGTAATTTGACGCTCTTGCATCGACTCCAGAAGTGCTGATTGTACTTTTGATGGTGCACGATTAATCTCATCTGCCAAAATTATGTTACTAAACAATGGGCCTTTTTTTATTTCGAACTCACCCGTTTTTGCATTATATATTTGCGTACCCAAGAGGTCTGCAGGGAGTAAGTCTGGAGTAAACTGAATACGACTAAAATCAAGGGTTATTGCATCTGCAAATGCCTGAACCATAGTAGTTTTTGCAAGTCCTGGTAAACCTTCTAATAGAATGTGTCCATTGGAAAGCATACCGATGAGAATTTTTTCAAGCATCGCTTTTTGCCCAATCACCACGGTACTCACTTCATTAAGCAAGGCTGTGCCAAAACCACTATTTTCATTTACTCTTTCTGTTATTTGATTGATGTCTACAGAGTTCATTATTCTTCCTCTTTTATTTCTAGGCATACACTCAATGTGTGTATGGTTTTCATTAATTCAAATTCTTCTCGTTTACCACCACCAAACTTAAGGTGATTACATTCATTCAATATATGGTTCCACTCCGACTCACTTTCAACAGCTTGTTCGCGGTATTGTTGATAGAGCTCATGGATACTTAATTCTTCCTGGGGTGCATTCAGTTGCTGCTTCAACCACTCATTCGCTAAATATTCAATTTGAGTGAGCACCTGTTTTGAATCAGCTTTTTTTATTCTCTTTTTTAAAAGGGCAATCTCATAAGAAAATTGAATGCCACTCTCGTCAATATCAGCTGCTTGGGCGCTCTTTTTCTGCTTAAAAACTAAGCCTCCAATCATAATAATGAGTATAACAAATCCAATGATAAGATATGTCACAGTTGTATCACGCATCGGTAAAATTTCAATACTGTGAGCGGGAACTTCCAATTCATATTTTTGACCCATATGTTCATAAGCAATTGTATAACGATTACTCCCTGCAATTCCTGGTCCCTGGGTAATCAGTTTATAATGATAGGTAGTAATATTAAGGTACCCTTGTACCGAGTATACTTTCTTCTGATCAATATTCACCGATGCCAGTTCTAAATTATTAAACTGTGAACCTTCACTCGGCTGAAAAAGAAGCGGATGGCGCGCTTCAGAATAACTCAATACCACTGTAAATATAGCAGTATCACCAAGGGTAATCTCATCATAAGAAAAGTTTGATTTTAGAGTAACTACAGGGGATAATTGTTGTTCATCCGGCAAATCAGTAGCCAATGAGTCACTCTCCAAAAGCTGTGCAGCAATAGGGATAACTAACGCAACAATGAGTATAATAAGATGACGATTCAGTTTCATGGTCCTAACACTCTGTAAAAAAGTTTATTGAGGTCAATTTGAGCAATATTTGGTCATTTAAACGATGACTGAGAGCTCAAATAGTTATCATAGTTGAGAAGAAAAGTAACATTTTTTGCCGAAAAAGAGAAGAAAAAGCCCAGATTCACTGGGCTTTAGATAAGTGTAAGATATAAATGTAGTTGAGTATTAAGTGAAATCCTATTAAACAGGTTGCCTACCCTACATATTAGACGTTCAGACTCCTCAAAGTGATACCATTAATTTCATACTTTAACTTTTTCTCTTATTTTTATTCCCACAACGAGATTTTGTGAGCCCTTCCTCATTATTTGCTACTTTTGTCCCTATATATGCTAATACCTGAATCACTTGACAACCTCATACATGCCCTGGCTAAGCTCCCAGGAATTGGACCTAAATCGGCGAAGCGTGTCGCGTTTTATCTGCTATCACAACCTCCCGAAGAGGCGCACCTTTTGAGTGATGCTATTAATGTTGCTAAATCGAAAATCCGATTCTGTTCACAGTGTTTTAACTATGCCGAAGAACCGCTCTGTCCTATCTGTTCAAACCCCAAAAGAGATACGTCAACTATCTGCATACTTGAAAAACACTCTGACCTCTACGCATTTGAGTCAAGTGGTGGCTTTTCTGGGGTCTATCATGTACTCGGTAATAACATTTCTCCTCTTGATGGTATTGGCCCAGAAGACATTCATATCCCTGAGCTTCTTCAACGTTTAGGGGGAGTCACTGAAATTATACTTGCTATGAGCTCTAATGCTGATGGCGAGGCTACAGCACATTTTATCGATCGAGCTATCGGCGATCGCCCCATTAAAAGAACACGACTGGCACGAGGCATACCTATGGGTAGTGAACTTGAGTACATCGACACCATGACTATTTTAAAAGCTCTCGAAGCACGGACCTCTCTATGATAATTCATTCAGCTCAATTTGTTAAAGGCGCAGTAAATCTTTCTGGCATTCCCGAAGATGACTTCCCTCAAATCGCCTTTGCAGGTCGTTCTAATGTTGGTAAATCATCTCTCCAAAATGCACTTCTCAATCGAAAAAAGCTTGTAAAAACGAGCTCTACTCCAGGAAAAACTAGAGAGATCAACTTCTTCCTTATTAATGAGAAATTCTATTTTGTCGACCTTCCAGGACTTGGGTATGCCAAGCTTTCAAAAAAGCTTCGTGGTGAAATCTCTGATTTTATTGGTGATTATGTCTTTCATAGCAAAAACCTACGTGCTGTCATATATCTCATAGATATTCGAACCAGTGGAACCGCTATCGACATTACTGCAATTCAACATTTACTCGATACAGAGATTCCTGTCTTGCTTATTTTGACAAAACAGGATAAACTTAATGCTAAAGAGAGAAATAAAGCGGTTAAAGCACTCATGGAAAAACTGGACATCACCCAGAAGCCCCTAATGGTGAGTAGCTTTAAAAAAATTGGTCTCGATACTGTATGGAGTGCCATTGAGGAGTTATTTGCACTAGATGATAAAGGAACAGCATAAAAATTCCTACTCACTTCCCGGGATAGTACTTAGTAATCTCGGATCATGGGTTTCTCATACTTATGTCGGTCAGATTTTAATGCTCTTTCTCAAAGCCTCTTCTGCCCTTATCAAAAACACAGGAAACCGCACCAATACGCGTGACCAGGTAATCCGTCAAATTTATTTTACTGGTGTCGAAGCCGTTCCACTTATTTGTCTGATGGCCTGTATTTTAGGAACCATCGTAATTATTCAAGGCCTTGGTGGCATGAGTAAAGTCGGTTTTGACAATTTCTTTGGTGACCTCATGGTACTGGTAATAATCCGAGAATTAGGGCCAGTCCTCACCGCCTTTCTTATAGCTGGTAGGACAGGCTCTGCCCTCGCCACACTCATAGGGACCATGAAGGTGAAAAATGAGACTGATGCGCTCCAAACCCTCGGCATAGACCCCATCAACTACCTTGTTATGCCCGCGATTTGGAGTGGTACTATTGCGATAGTCGTCCTTACGTTCCTTTTTAATACCGTCGCTATCTGTGTTGGATTTTTAGTAGTCAAGGGCATACTCTTTATGTTTCAAGATGTCCTGCAGATTAGCCTCCAGTGGAGTCTTTACATGCAAGGTATCACTGATGCTATGTCTACAATCGATATTGTTCTTATCATTATTAAGCCCGCAATTTTTGGTATCATCGTTACTACCGTTGCCTGTTATCAGGGCCTTGCACTCGATTATGATTTCAGAAATGTTCCAAAGGCAACACAAAAATCAGTGGTCCGCTCTTTTATTCTTGTTATAATCGCTAATATGATCCTCTCCTTGCTCTACCTCCCTCAATACATTAAAAACTTATCGGGAGTTCTCTGATGGAAGTCCTCAAACTTGATCACATTCATTTTAGTTACTCAAAACAAACTGTTTTAGATGACCTCAACCTTTCACTAGATTTTGGTGAAACCATTTGCATTTTTGGTGAAGGAGGCGGAGGCAAAACATCTCTCCTAAGAATTCTTGCTGGGCTCGAACGCCCCTCATCGGGTCATATTCGCATTTTTGGCGATGATATCGACATTGAACGAACTTCTGCTCTTGATCCACTCAGAAAAGAAATCGGCTATGTCTTTCAAAATAGTGCTCTGATTCACTTTTTACCCGTACGGGCTAACATTGCTCTTCCTCTTGAATATGAAAATATACTTACCCCAGATGAAATAAAAATAAGAGTCGATTCTATAATCGATACGATGCTCCTTAAAGAATTTGAATGGGACTTTCCTTTCTCACTCAGTGAAGGTATTCAAAAGCGTGTTGCTATAGCAAGAACACTCGTTATGCAACCGAAAATTCTCGTAATGGACGAACCTACAACGGGGCTCGATTTAATTACCCAAAAGAGTTTATTGGCACTTCTTTTTAACTCAAGTCAGCTTCACCATACTTCTATTATCATCGTCACCCATGACCCCAATGTAGCGCGCTTACTCAATGCTCAAATCATGGTTCTTCACAGTAAAAAGCTGACAAAAAAGATGTCTATTCCTGAATTTTTTGATCTAGATGTACCATTTGTACAAGATATGGTGTATGATATGAAAGAGCAGATAGAATCGGCGCGGCACGAATCCAAAGCTGATTAAATTTTTATCCTTTTTACCTCCTGCTTAAGCGCAACAGGGTTATGAATAAATTACTCGGATTAAAACATTTCGATCCTCGGGATTTTAACAATCTATTTGTTGGTGCTTTTCTTTCTTTTGGAATACTTTTCTTCATTGTCCTGACTGTCTACATTTTATTAACCAACGATTACTTTGTTAAAGAATACTCACTCTATTGTAACTTCGACAAGGGGCTTGGACTGAGAGAAGGTGCAGCTGTTCAGGTAAATGGTGTAGAAGTAGGTCACGTTGATCGTGTCTTTTTAGCAAACGATGGATCTGTTCAACTTGAGCTTAAAATACGTAAAATTAAAACACTCTCAAGTAAATGGATATATAACCCTCATATCACCACCTCTTCTGTTGTTTATGCAACTAGAGACCAAAACCTGATTTCAGGACGTATTATATTTATTTCTCATGGTACAGATAATGGATCTATACTTACTCCTGGCCAGTTTATCACTTCAAACGAGGCTCAAGACATAGAAACTGTTTTAACCAATGTTCTTAAGCTCATTAATAAGTTCGAAAAAATTGCCAATGCAACAGATACCCTTATCACCATGTCGAAAGACCCTTCATCCTCAATAGGATCATTGCTCGCAGACAATACCCTCTATACAACAATAATGAAACAACTTCATAGCCTTGACACCTTAAATCAACGGGCTAATAGTGTCGTTTCCATGATTCACAAGGACATGGGTCCACTTTTAAATCGAGCTGATACTATTGTCAACAACGTTGTTGAGATTTCTAAAAAGGGAAATAAATTAATCAACAACGTCGATACAACCTTAGTACAGATTGGAAGTATTGTGCTTCAGACTGACACACTTATTACAAATCTCAATAACCTTATGGCTAACAGTGAAGAGAAAATTGAACGAGCAGATGACTTAGTAAAAAGTATAAGTTCCTTCTGGTTTATCGAAAATTCACTGCCCGACTTAAATACCATACCATTAATTGAGGATGATATATGGTAAAGATCCCAACACTCTTAAATATCATAATTAGTATAACTGTTTTAGCATTTTCAAGCGAGTCCGGCTCAGCTGCATACCGCGCTGCTCATTTTTATGCAAAGGGTAATTACGACAAATCAATTCTTCACTTTAACCGCGCCATTGACGCAGCCAAAAAAGAGGCCAATTTAATAACAGAAAACAAATTATTACTTAATCTTGCCGCTCTCTACATTCAAAAACTCGACAAACGTGCAGCAGATTCACTCCTAAGTCTCGTTAGAAAAGATTTTCTAACAGATATAAACGACTATTTTCTTCTTATTAGCTTTGAATCTGCTCTAATCGACGGTTCTTGTATCACGAGTCCCCTTTTTAAAAAAATTGCCCAATTGGAAGACATTGACAGTAGAATTGTTGCTCGCTCAAAACTAAAACTTGCTCAATGTGTTCTTACTAATGCTCCAACTCAAAGCATTTCGAAATTCATTACTGATGCAGAGGAGGTACTTGTTGAAAGTGGTCAATTACAATTTATTCTTGGACTACAGGATCAGAGCAAAAATAATCACAGTAAAGCCTTACTTCATTTTAAAAAAGCTCTTTCTATAGCACAAAAAAAAGAACGATATTATCGTTCAGGTATAATATTATACCACATGGCATTATCTGCAAGAAAAGAAACCCCCACCCAAGCACAGCTCTTTTTTATTCGATCGTTTCAAGTCTTCGACAAATTAAAGCTTGATGCTTGGAAGCGTATTATTAGCTCTCACCTTTAAGATGTTTCAAAATTTCACCAGATTTTGTTTTCCCTAACAACTCTTCTAATTCCTCTCTTGGGGCCTCTAAGAACTCTTTTTTAGTAGTGTACACTTTATACACTTTCCCCTTAGTTTTAACCCCTACACCCTCAATGCCATCAAGCCAGGTCCGTTGTAGAGAAGCGGTACGTTTACTTCTTTGAAAGGTGATGGCAAATCTGTGCGTTTCATCGCGTATCCACTGCAGAAGTTTAAGCGCTGGTGACACATGGTCTATAAGTGTAGGCTCTGATTCTCCAGGAAAAAACACCTCCTCTAAACGTTTTGCTAGACCAATAATAGGTATCGACTCTAAGTTATATTCAACGAGAGTAGCATAAGCAGAACTCAATTGTCCTTTCCCACCATCGATAACTATAAGATTTGGTTTCGGTAAATCACCTTCATATATTCGTTTTACGGTTCTACCAACCACTTCGTTCATTGAGGCAAAATCATCTATTCCTTTCACAGTTTTTACATTGAACTTTTTATATGAACTGTTATCAGGTCTTCCATTCTTAAAGTCTACCATACTTGCAACCGTATTAGTTCCTCCTAAATGAGAAATATCAAAACCAATTATATGAATGGGTAGAGAGTTAAGTGAAAGCTCTTTTTGCAAGAGGCCAACAGAGTTTTCAATGCTACGTTCCTTTTCATTTCGTGCAATTAGCTCTATAAAAAGCATTCGAGCATTTTTTTGCGCAAGAGACAATACCTTTTTCTTATCACCTCGTTGAGGAGTAAGTACTTGTACTTTAGTCCCTTTGATCTTTGTTAAATAATCATCTAATACCTGGTTGTCTTCAATAATTTCAGATATAAATATCTCTTTTGGAATCATTTCTGCTGAGTGATAATAACTCAGTATAAATTCGCTCAGAAGTTCATCATATTCTTGTTTTAACTTACAATCAAGGTCGAAATTTTTTCGTTCAGCAAGTAAACCCTCACGATATTCCATGACAACTACAGTAGCATAGTCACTTTCGTGTTCAATTGCTATAACATCAAAGTTTGCACTGGTGTCACTAATTTCTACAAGTTGTTTTCTAGTTAGAGATTCAAGTGCTTTTATATTATCACGATAATGAGCAGCTTGTTCAAAGTCTTTACTTTCTGCAGCTTGTTTCATTTTAATTTTGAGATCCCGAGCTACTGTTTTCTTCTTGCCTTCAAGTAACAATAGTATCTCTGTAATAGATTCATTATACTGTTCTTCCGTACAAAGTCCTGCACAAGGTGCCAGACATTTTTTTATATGAAAACTTAAACAAGGCCGTATCGGTTCTTTGACCGGTATCTCAAAAGTACAATTTCGAAGCTGAAATATCTTAGGAATCATATCTAGAACACGCCTCATTGAGGCAACATCTGAATAAGGTCCAAAATATCTGTCTTTATCCTTATAAGTTTTCCGAACAACCTTTAGTCGAGGAAACGGGTCACTAGTAGTTACACATATATAAGGATAATGCTTGTCATCTTTAAGCCGAACGTTATACTTAGGAATTTTTTTTTGAATAAGATTTGCTTCAAGAATGAGAGCTTCTAAATCACTATCTGTTACTATCCATTCTATTGACTCTATTTTGTCTTGGATTAACGTTGCTGCACGGTGTGAAAGATTAGACATATTATCTCGAAAATAGCTTTGTACTCTATTTTTTAGATTTTTTGCCTTCCCAATATAGATAATCTCATCATTACCATTTTTCATCAAGTATACACCTGGTGAACGTGGAAGTTCTTTCAATCGTTCTTTAATAACAGTCATTTTGTAAATATACCATATATTCGATAAGCAAACTAATAAGACGCAAAACTTTATCTTAACATAACATACTATTACAAAAGAAAAAAGAAAAAAACCCATCAAACGATGGGCTATACAATTCTATCAAAAAAGTATTACTACTCAGCAGCTGCTTCAATTGAAGCTTCTACTTTTGGCTCTTCTTTTTTTGGAGTAGCTTTCTTAGCTGTTTTTTTTGTTTTAGTCACTACTTCATCTTCTACAAGAGTGATGATAGCCATCTCCGCATTGTCACCCTTTCTATTTGCAGAAAGTTTAAGTATGCGAGTATAACCACCTTGTCTATCAGCGTAGCGAGGACCAACTTTTTCAAAAAGGTCTTGTAAAACTGCAGGTTCTTGTATGAATTTTGCAGCTTGTCTACGTGATGTAAGATCACCTTTTTTTGCATATGTAACGAGTCTATCAACTAGTCCACGTACTGCTTTTGCTTTAATAACAGTAGTTTTTACTTGACGATCCATTTGATCCTCAGCAATTCCTTGTTTAATAATAGAAGTTGCGAGGTTTTTTAACATTGCTTTTCTATGTGAAGCAGTTCTGTTAAGTTTAAATTTCTTTACACCGTGTCTCATTGTAACATTACCTTAATCTAACAAGTCTTTGTAGTCATTTAAATCCATACCGAACGATAGTCCCATGCTAGAGAGAACTTCGTTAAGCTCAACCAGTGACTTACGTCCAAAGTTTTTATACTTTAGCATGTCAGCTTCGGGGTTGATAACAAGGTCGGCTATGGTGTGAATGTTTGCCATTCTCAAGCAGTTGCTTGAACGTACTGACAATTCAAGTTCGTCAACACGCATTTTGAGTATATTTGCAATTCTTTGTTTTTCTTCATCGTGAATGATCTCTTCAGCAGCTTCAAGATCACCTTCGAAATTAATAAATAGCTCTAAGTGGTCAACAATTAACTTTGAAGAGTATGCTAATGCATCTTCTGGATGTATCGATCCATCTGTCCAGATTTCCATCTCAAGTTTATTGAAGTCTGTTCTCTGACCCACACGAGTATCTTCAACCTTGTATGCAACTTTTTCTACAGGAGAAAAGTTAGCATCAAGTGTGATAACACCGATAGGATCATTTTCACCTTTCAACTCATCAGAGATAACATAACCACGTCCATCAGCAATAGTAAGATCCATGCTTAAAGATGCGTTACCGCTAAGTGTTGCAATATGAAGATCAGGGTTCATAATCTGAACGTTTGGATTTTCTTCAATATTAACTGCAGTTACTTCACCTTCACCAGATACATCAAGACGAAGTGTCTCGACATTATCAGAGAGAAGTTTAATGCGAAGTGCCTTGAGGTTAAGAAGAATTTCAGCAACATCTTCTTTAACACCTTCGATAGTACTGTATTCATGTACAGCACTATCAAACTTTACTTTTGTTACTGCAGCACCCTGAAGTGAAGACAATAACACTCTGCGAAGAGCATTTCCGATAGTTACACCCCAGCCACGTTCCATCGTGTCCATAGTGAACTTACAGTATTTTCCATCCTCAGAGTTAATAACTCTCTGAATATTTCTTGGTAATTGGAGAGATTTCCACTTCATTAGTAAATACCCTTAACGTTTATGTAGTCGTCTTTTAATTATACTCTACGTTTTTTCTTTGGTCTACAACCATTGTGTGGTACACCAGTCAAGTCTCTAATATTAAGTACGTCAAGACCTGCATTTTGGATCGCACGGATAGCTGATTCTCTTCCAGCACCTACACCACGAACTTTCACTTCTACTTTTCTCATACCGAGATCAAAAGCTGTTTTAGCGGCTTCTTCCCCTGCAAGTTGCGCAGCAAAAGGTGTGCTTTTTCTAGAACCTTTAAAGCCAACCTTACCACCTGCACTCCATGATACTACGTTTCCGCGAATATCAGTAATGCACACAATAGTGTTGTTAAAGGTAGCACGAACAGTAGCAAGACCTTGTACGTCTGCTCTCTTCTTACCTTTTTTTACTTTAATCTTATCTTCAACTGGAGCAGCAGTTTCTTCAACTTCTACTGCTGCTACTGCTTCTACGTTATCTGC
>JAOPTW010000007.1:0-21855 GCA_051532035.1 Fibrobacterales bacterium
CAAATTACCAAAGCTCAATGGGGGTGCACGCTTAATTTTCATAAATAGTCTAAAAAGCGTACTCAAAGCGTACTCAGTTTTAAACCCTATTAAGGGTGTATGGCGTTGGTCGATTCAATTGGGGGATTGTTAGAATGTATTAATATCCTTAAACAGATATCTATAGTGGCTGAACATATGAGACATCTGAAGCCGATAGTATAGTTAGGTACCTATCATTCTTCCCGACATGTAAATATCCAACAACCTGAGAAACTACATTCTCAATCTGTTCAATCTAAAACCTATCCGACTACTCAATATTCTAAGCGGAGGCCTTCTGCAGTCAAATCTTCACGGAGGTTAACCCTAGAGTCATGTTCACAGTTTGTGAGCACTTTAATTTCTCACGGCACCATTGATTTCCCTCTGAATCAGTGATGTGTTATATTTAAAGTACACACCTAACCCCTACACCAGACAGATTAGTGCTGGTGATTTACTTTTAATACACACACACTAGGATGCTCTTATGCGTTATTTATTATTTATTCCCATTGGGGTCGCTGCCCTAATAACTGGTTGCTTGTCAGATTTTAATGATCCACTGGAGGTTGCACAAAAAAATGATCCTGTTTTTAAAGCGGAGTTAGACTGCTCTCTTGACCCTGATGACCCAAGCTGTGTCGAAGTATTTGAAAATACTGCTGATGATTGTCGGGATGGTCTTGATAATGATCTGAATACTCTTATTGATTGTGACGATCCTGGTTGTGGCAATTTCTCATGGTGCATGTTGGAAGAGAACACCGATACGTTCTGTAGGGATTCAATAGATAATGATGATGACGACTTGATAGATTGTGATGACCCTGGCTGTAGTTCATTTGTTTTTTGCCAGCCACCTTTAGAGAACACGGCTCAGCAGTGTGATGATGGTCTCGATAATGATGAGGATGGTTTGATAGACTGCGATGACCATGACTATTGTGATCAGTTTGTAGTATGTCAAGAAAAACATGAAAATACCTTAGCCCAATGCAGTGACGATATAGACAACGACGGGGATGACCTTGTTGATTGTGATGATGATGGATGTAAGGATTTAACGGTCTGTTTACTCCTTGAGAACAATGATCTCGTCTGTTCCGATGGTATTGATAATGATGAAAACGGGTTGATTGATTGTAAAGATCCTGGATGTTTTGATTTAGTTGTATGTGATACGCGGGAGATTACCGTTGCGATGTGTCAGGATGGCATTGATAATGATGATGATGGTGCCATTGATTGCCGCGACCCTGGGTGTCAGAACTATGGGTTTTGTGATGAATCGAGTAATGAAACCTGCTCTGATGGTATTGATAATGATCTTGATGATGCAATAGATTGTGATGATTCAGGTTGTAAGAGTTTACCGGTATGTAACCCTCCAGGAAATCGTTTTGCATGTATTCACCCCGACTCTATACCGCAAGATAAGATAGAATTTGAGGTGACCATTTATGACCATGAAACGTTGAGTAGTTATAAGGATGGTGAGTTTAATCTCACTGCTGGCGAGGGTGCATCGTTGAGTGGTGGTTGTGGTGGAACTCGAACTGATACTTTGCATACGGGGATGGTAAGGGATACGCTTGTTGATGGCCTCCCAAAACTTAAAGAGAGCAAATGTTTTAATGCGACCATAGATACGTGGTGGAGTTCTGGTGCTGTCTCTGTAGACACTATTGAGTTTTCTCATACACAAAATAATGTGTACAACTTTAAAACAGATGAACAGGGATTCTTTCCATTAGATGGCTGTCTTGATGGGGGGACCTACGACCCTATGAGCTATACATATACAGTAGGTGAACCTTGTATTACACCAGAAGCAGAGCGAAACTATGGGTTTGCAGTACATCTCCATAGGGAGTTTACCTACGTTGCAGAGGGCGCTGAAGATCAGTTTTTTAATTTCTCAGGAGACGACGATGTTTTTGTCTATGTCAACAAGAAGTTAGTATTAGATCTGGGTGGCGTCCATACGCCTATGGATGGTCATTTTAATCTTAAAGCGGTTGCGGATGCGATGGGATTGGAGACTGGGGAAAGCGTTTCTTTTGACTTCTTTATTGTTGAGCGTCAAAAGGTTGGTTCTCAGGCGAGTATCTCTATTAATATGCCGTGTATGACTTCTGGACTGATTGAGGTTGATGATGATTAAGATGTGATTTATTAAAGAGTATCTATTAGAAAGCAGTCTTGTGGGCTGCTTTTTGCCACTATAATTGCCCGTGTTTACGGGTTCTTTTTTATCTCATCACCCACAAAAAAGGTCTCAATTTTACCTCAGTCTGAAAGGGGTACCGATACCTCACAATATGGGGTGGTGTGTAAGATTGTTTTTCTTGACTTCTCACTTCTGAATCTTACAGTGCTCTCTGCATAGGTAACCTATTTTCATATGGCTCTGTAACAAACATCTATAGAGGATCTACCCTTGTCTAGCTTCCGCCAAAAGCAGTCCCCACCATAGATGGTGGGGGGGACTCCATGCATATTTGCACAGTGTCCTCATATATTTTCCGTACCCTCCTGTTACCATTCAACCATCAACTACTCACTAAATCTAATAAGCATTAAACCACGGGATATATTTTCTGGTAAAACAATCGCACCATTTTCAATCACTCCTCCTTTATAAAGCACTACCCCATGTACGGAGTAAAGTGTGTATGAACGCGCGTGTTCCGGTATCTTTAATTGAATGGATCCACTTACCATATTGATGAGTTGTGCTGAGGCTGCACCTCTGAATCGTTCAGTCTCATAGAGTGGCGCAATAGGTGTTGAAGAGCTGAGGCCCACCATATCATTATTCGATGAAAGAGCTAATAATTGACTTGATGAACTGACTGGTAGGGCATCTACTAATTCACTGGAGCTGAGTGCAGTGCTAGAAATTAACACTTCGGAGCTTTGAAAAGAGGACTCAAAGGAACTCATTGCAGAGGAATTGTACGAGCTTGAAATTAATGAAACATCCGATGAACTATAGTCTATTGAACTCTCTGAATTTTCTGAGCTCACCATTTCAGAACTTGAACTCAGGGGGATTTCAGAAAAATAGATCGTCAATAGTAGTGCTTGCTGAACCGACAGTGTTCTGCTATACACTCCAGGTTGAACGGTCACGTCAAGTGGAATAATGAGCCCATTAACGAGTGCAGAATCGAGTAAATATCCAAGAGCAGTAGTAACGGTAAAAGTAACTGAATCACCATGGTTGGCTACTGACTTATCTACCGTAATAGTTCCATTACCTGAAGCAATGAAATAATCAAGGGTATATTGCTTGATACTAAAGAGTGCAGTGATGGTAGAATCGTAAATGACACTATCCAAAGCAAACTTAATTTCATTTGAAAGGAGGGTAGAGCCGTCGGTAAACCACCCATCAAACTGGTAGCCAACTTCGGGGGAGGCAGTCACACTATCAGTTCCTGCGCCATATTTAATATTTGTTATGCTTATTACATCGACAGAGCCATGGTCTCCTGCCACAAAAGTCACTGTTGAGTGTATCAACTGGGTTGAGGCATGCAACCGAGTATACTCTTTTACATTTGAGACCGTAACGGGATTATCTTCACTAATGACCGCACCTGTACTATCAAGCCATGAGGCAAACTCATACCCTTCAATCATTGTTGCTTCAACGGGGCTGGCGTCTGACCCATAATTAACATGCTGGCTATCTATTCCCGTTATAGAGCTCTGTGTATCGGCATAAAAGGTGACCTTGTTATACGTAGTACCAAACTGAGCGGTATAGGTTGCAGCCTCCTGAATGTTGGTTAACGAGAGAGTGGTATCATAGGTAACAACTGCACCATCACTATCGAGCCATTTTATAAAATAACACCCTTCATTTGGTCTCGCTGTTACAATTCCCGCATCATTCCCTTGCTGAACCTTTTGGGTTGTTGCCCCAAAAATGGCGCCATACTCTGCAACGGTAAATGCTACATCATATCCGTTGAGTTGCCACTGTAGATAGGGGCGAACTTCGCTATCGATTTCTGCAATGGTTCCCATTTGCCAGGTGTCGTTAAAATTAAAGTTAGGAAAACTATCGCTCACCAAAAACTCTGCCGTGGCTAATTGTCTTACATCAGCAGATTCATTTTGTGAAGCAATGGTTATTGAATTTTCAATAGTTGAATCTACATAGGAAAAGGTAATAATTGCATTGTCTGCACCAGGGGACCGGTAACTAGAGTTCATACCGGCCAAACTCCCCACAAAAGAGCTTGCAACAATACTACTCACCTGACCTACAGAATAACTATTAGAAAGAGATGAGCCATAGTTAAATCCGATAAACCCTCCGGTTCGGGTTGCATCACTGACTATACTCATAGAGTAACAATCGGTAATAGTCGAAGTTATGGCCGTACCAATTAATCCTCCTACCGAATACCCGCTTTCGGAAACGACTGTTCCGGTAGAGAAGCTCGTCTCAACCGTTCCATTTTTTATCAATCCAACGAGTGCACCAACATAAAAACCACCAGTTATATGAGCATTTTCAATACCAATATCTTTAAGTGTTCCGTCCTCAACATATCCAAATAAACCTGTTTCATATTTTTCAGGCTGGCTTATAAATAGATTCTCTATCACATGGCCTGCACCATCAAAACTTCCGGTAAAGGGGACTCTCACATTATTTATTGAGTAGTCTTGTTCACCAATAGGGCGAAACCCAACCACAGCATTAGTATCATCAACCCAAGTTGCCGTTTCAGATGCATCAATGTCATCCACTAATACAAAATGCTTATCCCATAAATTAGGGAGATTGCTCAATCTTTTCAATTGCGTTATACTCGATAGCTGGTATGGATTATTTGAAGTGCCCTCGCCACCATCAAATTGCGGGTCTTCTGTAAAAAGCCCCATAATGGTAATATCGTGGGAGTCGGTAAACTCAAAAGTATAAGAACTATCAGTCGATACGACCGCGCCACTCTTTTTCCACTCTACAAATCGGTATCCATAATCTGGAACTGCGGTCAGAGTAACCATGTCACCACTGTTATATGAGCCCGCTCCCTGGAGCGTTCCTCCCAGTCTACTGATTGCATACATTGAAACAAAATAGTCGTTTTTATGTGCCTGTAAATAGGGGCGAGTGTGGGCATCAATAGCAGGATTAACCCCCTGCTCCCAAACGGAATCAAAATCCCAATCTACAAAAGTACTTTGTGCAGCAAACTCGAGAGTTGTTTTACCAAAAACCATACCCACTTCATTACCATACCCCACTCCCGTTGTAGTATTCGCACCTTCAGAGTCGTAATAGTTGTCTGAAATTTCGGATGATGATGAAGCATTCTCTCCTATAAAGCCACCATAATTACTTCCTGCATGGGTAACCTCTCCAGCGGCATAGTTCTTATTAATGGTGGAATTGGTACAATATCCTATGAGCCCTCCAACATCTCTATCTGTAACAACAATGGCGCCGGTCGAAAAATTGTTTTGAACCACAGTACCTTCGCTCGACCCTAAAAGCCCTCCTGCAAATAGAACTCCATTTACAATACTTAATGAGTAATTCATTTCAACGGTAGATTCCTTAGCTATGCCAGCGACCCCACCAACATAACGATTCCCCGTAACCGTCCCTGTGGTTCTATTATAGTGTACTGTTGACCAATTACTCGAACCAATCAAACCACCTACTCTGCCATAGTTTCCGGACGTTATTCCTGTGAGAGTAGCTGATACCGTATTATTCACAATTTGAGAGTAATTACTGTACCCAATAAGGCCACCTAATACATAGTCTCCGGTTATAATTACATCCTTAAGATTAAGGTTCGTTATCGCAGCACCATCAGTATACCCGAAAAAGCCAAGAGTATCTTTCCCACTTCTATCGATAGTCACATTTGCAATAGTAAACCCCTGCCCATCAAACGACCCAGTAAAGTGTGTCCCAGCGTTTCCTATTGGGTCCATACCAGTATTAGAATTCCAGCTCGAAGAGGTGGATGCATCAATGTCGCCTCCAAGTAACCAGTCTTCTCCCCATACATCTGAGTGATCAGAAAGCCACTGTAAGTCTCCAATGGTCATGACAGTACCACCACTTCCATCGACCCAATCAGTAGGTGGTGGGTTGTAGTAACTAAAAAGCGTTGATGCCATTAGGGCGAACATAATGAAATGAATTTTAGATAAATGGAGCATGGTTCCTCATTTGAGTATTGTAACTCTACTGTAAATAGGGGTTTTCGTTGAGGTTACAATAATAGCTATATCTGATATTCAGTGTTCCTCCATCTTTTAATCCACACTGAGGTGGTACTCTGGTCACGAGTAAAACGGTTTCAGATTGAGTGATATAGGGCGAAAAGGGCAAATAAGACTCTCAATTACAAATGTGTACTATTACGGGTTCGTTTTGAGTGGGACTTTAAAATGCATGGGGGCATTAAAATAGTTGTATTTAATAGTGTGATATCCTGGTCTCTGATAACACGACTCTCATTGTTGTTTTACGATCGAGCTTTGCAGAGATCTGAATTGTCCCGAGTTCTTATGCTCTAGGGGATAGTATATTACTGTTTGTAATATGGTTATTGTTAAAGCATTGTTGAAGCAACTAGAGCCTATTTCAAATGGATATACAATGAATGATAAGGCTGAAATGGGTGAATCTATGGCCCTTGGACTTTGTCATCAGTTTGATCGAGTGAAGTCTTGTATGCATCTCTATAGTGGTATCTTTTGAGAATGGCGATAGTTTAATCTGAATGAGCAATCAGAGCTAGGGAAGGGTACTGCTTCACTGGGAATTAGCTAGATTATTTGTTATTAATTCAGGCCCTGTAGAATAAGAGTTATAATTGCTAAAATGAGATTTTCTTAAGTATGAAATATATATCACCTCTTATACAAATTATTGGAATAATTACGTTTCTTATGATCATTAATATTGGTGAGTTCTCTACTACAGCAGGCAGAATAGTCTTTGGATTATTAGCAGTTGGGTTTATTTATTTATCATATATGCACAAGAAATCATTTAATGATCTTTTTGATCACTATCTCGAACTCCTCCCAGAAGATCAGAATGTGTTTTTGTCCAAAGTATCAAAAAAAACTCGGGATAAAATCCTAAAGAAATTGAAAAAATTAGGGTAACCAATTCGTATGTAATTATAACACCTATATGCTCCCCCACGAGTCAATTAACAATCATGGATTCAGCTCAAATTGTTTTGCTTGACTTCTCACATTATAAAAAGGACATTTACTAACAGATGTCCTTTTTAGAGTAAATGGAGATTCTCTCTATTACCGCTAAATGTGGTTGAGTTAAAAGATGTTTTACAGAGGAAATATAATGTGGATTGGTAGAAAGTTTTTTTATTTGGTTACAGGCCTCTTATATCTTACGTCAGGGGGCTCTCAATTTATTTATAAGAATGTACCTGGATTTATTTATTCGAGTGTAGGATTAGAAACTCAAGCCAAGGGCATTGCCATGGTACTTGTTGGTGCTCTAATGCTCTTTATTGTGAGGCCTAAGATTGATGATGGGGATATTGTTTTCTTAGATGTTGTACTTATGGTGTTTCCAGCATTTGCTCTTGAAGTTATAATGCATCATATGTTTAGTTAGCTATCACCACTGGTTTACCTTACCCAAAACGTTATTTACAGGTTTATTCAAACTTTCTTCGAGTTCTAATAAAGAATCATCGTCTGTATTTGTATTGGGGGAGGTCCGGCCTCTTTCTCCGGCATTGGGTGAGATAGTTTCAGATACTTTTCTTACCGTAGAATGGAGTGGGGTAGAGGCGAGTGCTATTGTATTGTTACTGGATACGGTAAATCCTCCGGTTGTGCGTAAAAGAGCATATGAAGGCAATGCATCTGTTAAAAATATTGAATGGGGTAAAAGCTATTATTGGCAGGTTGAGGAGTGGTAGGGAGAGGATACTCTGCGGAGTGATGTCTTTAGTTTTAAGGTGGGTGAGGAGCCGGTTCAGGGTGTGTGTGATATCCTCAATAATGTGTATTACAAAGGAGGCGCTATAATGCCTCTCTATGGTAGTATCTTTTGAGAATGGCGATAGTTTAATCAGAATGAGCAATCAGTGCTAGGGAAGGTGTCTCAAATGAGTGGCCACTATAGACACACAAGTAACAATTATTTATCACCAAATAACCATGAAGAAAAGTACTTTTTAAAAAAAACAACTGTCTAGTGAGGCAGGGTCACATCAAACTTGGACTACAAATGAAACTCTTTCTTTTTTGCATTACATTTCTTTTCTTTAGCTGTATTCAGCCTACTTCGAACAATAATCAAGATAAGATTCAAATCTTATCTATTTCTCCCAATACTCTTTATATTCAAGATTCTACTGAGATAACCATTCAGCTCTCTTACAATGTAGGTTCAGCAGTAGAATCAGTTATGATATTTGCAGAAGCTGATTTCACATCCCCTGGCTCAGAAGACATACTCGCTGTAAAATTTAGCGATAAATCGAATGATACGATTGAATTAAAAGGTATTGCTTATATTCCAGAATCAAATACAAGTTCTAACCTTGACTTAACAATAAGTGTTTCGGAATCACCTGAAAGCTTAAGAGGCTTCACAACACTAGGATCTGAAATTCACAAATTGAAAGTAATAAGATAGACTCCATAGGAAACGCTCAAGTTAACAAATAGTATATAGAGTCGGCAATTGCTAATACTCACTAAAGAGATAGCCTCGGTCCGCTCAAACATATTTATTTTTCGTCTAACACTCCCTTCTGCGCAACTAAGCTGTTAGCATTCTAAAAAAGAAAGTTTATTGCCCAAAAAATTAGAGAATCCAAATGGCAGAAGCGATCCTAGAAGTATTCCTTCACATATTTTGTTATTGGACTGGCAAACTGTTGATTCCTGTTGTTAGTGGTTATCAGTGTTTTGCCGCTCCGTTTGAAAAACAATTTAAACTCGGAAAGCTTTTAATTAAGAGAGATAACAAGTATTTTTTTGAATCAACGTTAGTGATATTTCTTGGTTTTATATTTTGGGGAATAGTCGCTTATATTGTTTGGGCCTTAAATAGATAGCTGGTAATTTTTTGGAACTGCTAACATCTGCATGTTCCCCCAAGTCCTGTAACCTATCCTGCTATGGCTATGCAGAATCATCTATAGAGGAAATGCCCTGGAAACACTAGAATGAGACTTGTTATGAACTACAAAGAGGGTCTTTAATGAGATCCAAAAATCAAACAAATTCATTACTATTTCAATACTATTTCGAAGCCCGGAATTTATGGCTTGAGGCCTATAAGCTTGATAGTACTAATACAGTATTGCTCGATTGGATTGACAATGTAAAAGGGTGTAGAATGCGAACCACAAACAATTCTCATTCAGAAGTCCAGAACTAAGTTGACACACCGCCTTTGAGACAATAGCCCTCTATACTGTTTTTATCACCACACCCCCAGAAATCACCCAGCCCGCTTCTTCCGTTTCAAATACTGTTTCCTACCATAGTCACTATTAAACTGCTTTCGGATGCTCGGGGCGTTACTAAAGGCGATATCGGCCCAGTCACGTATGTCTTTGACGGGGGCTATCAGTAAGGATATTCCTAAGAGTATTTTTTCTTAAGGCTTTGGAATTTTTGACGGGAAAGACCGGTGATCTCTTGAATCAGTTTCCATTCGAGACCTTTGTCGTGCATTTTTAAGGCGTCATTAAAGTGGGCTTTTTCAATACCTTTTTCAATACCTTGTTCAACTCCACGTTCCATACCAGCCTGAACGCCCGCGTCATATTTCTCTTGAAATGGTTTACTTAATATGAGCATTTTCACTAATTCCTCAGTTATGCCGAGCTTTTCAAGTTCAGTCTTGTATTCAAGTATAGATTTTTTTTCTGTAAGAGGGAGGTAGAACTCTGCAAAATCTGCTAGGTATCCAATCTTTTGATATTTAAACTCACGGCCTGTTAATATTCGAGCAATCTCTGCTTTAACCCGTGGAATCTCCTCTTTTTTAAAGCCCATTTTTGACATTAAGGCAACTACAATAGGGTTTGATGAGTCAATATAATCTCTCCAGTTGAGATTTTTTAGTTTGATAAGCTCGTAGTCAAATCGTATCGTTCGTTTACTGAGAGCTTCTATCTCGAAATAATCATCTATAGGTTTTCTCCAGATGTGGTCATCGCTAAAGAGGGCAATAGGGAAGATTGGTTTTTGATGTCTCAGCCACAGCTGTCAATAGTAATTAAACATTCTTTTGGGAAACCCAGACTCTCTTTTGCTTTGATGCTCAATGTGAATCAGTATATGGCGAATCTCGCCCTTTGTCTTTACCTCTGCAACAATATCGATTTTTCGTTCATCGCCCTCTCCTGGACCATGATCGGTACTCATTTCTTGTTGTAAAAAGTGAACAGTTCTAAAATCAATCTGTTTAGTGAGACAGGGTCACATCTCAAAACCTTTGTTTCGAGATCTATACTTCATAATTCGTTTGAGTTATGGAGTATAGATCTCATTTTTTATCAAAACAAGTTTGGTTGGTTAAAAAAATGTCATTGTAAACCGGATTTGGCAGTAACTATTGAAAGAGTTTTTTCGTGCGCAATCTGCGGCTCGGCGCCTTTTTGTAAGCAACATCACTTTGTTCACACATATCAACCTCAGGGTAAGCCATACAAAATTCACTACATTTCCATTCTTCACCTTCGTCAGGATAATCCGTACAGTATTCAACCATAAGATCAATATAACAATCTTCAAAAGAACTATCTGAACTGCATGATCGAGCTACACGTTGATCATAAGTATTAACCTCAGTATTTGAACAGTTGTGTCCTTTATAGGCATACGTTTTAGTGTCATTCGAATAAGTGTCATGTACTGATATGGATGTTGTGGTAGTAAATCCGTTTGTAACATTTTTCCAGCTATTACAGTTTATTTTTTCACTATTTTCATTAGATAAAAAATCATCATAAATACAGTTAAACTCTTTTTTGACTTTCGTTGTTAGCGTATTATCTGTAATTATAAGAAGCTTTGTCTCTTTTACTGTTTTAAGCATTTCATAGATTAAATCTTCTTTGCACCATTGATTATCAGCATCTAATACTACACTTGCGAGCGAATCATATGACCATTCGCCAACAATAGTACTATTGTCACCATGATACATGTAACTGCCACAACTCCATGTATCCCATGTAAGTACATTGGTATCTATGGAATAGTTTGCAGATGTGTTATAATCGTCATTTTGTTCTCTACCATCGATACAATAAGCAAATGTTTCATTGTACCTAACTTCGGTATCCGAAATTGATTCAATTGAGTATTCTTCGATAAATTCAAAGCTGTGTGCATAGGGCACATTTTTAACAACAGTTTCTAGTTTTTTTTGTGTCTTTGCTAATTCTTCTTCAGCTTCTTGGCATTTGTCCGAAGAACAATCTTCGTCAGACTCTATAGCTTCTTGATATTCTTTAAGCGCTTCTGAATAGTCGGTTTTTGCTTCAGTTACTTCGGAAGGTGATTGAGAGTTGTCGTTTCCTTCATCATCTTCAACGATACATGAAGAGAGGGTGAGATACAGAGTTATTGAGAGTATGGATAGTAGAAGTTTCATTGATATTCCTTAGGGGTGAATTTAAGCTCTAATCGTATGTGTTGAGATAGTAAAGAGCGTTGTTTTGTTTGTGCGGAAAATATAGCTTTTAACAGACTATAGTTAAGTACCGGATGTAATAGTTTCCTATGAATTAACCAGTATTTTAGATGCTGTTGCGATTCTTAAGGCGCGGGTGCTGATTGATTTTGCGGTCTTTACCTTTGCTCAAAGCTCTGGAATTGATGATGCAGTCACTATCTTTGGATCGTTTAATTACACGGAGCCGGCTAACAGGACTAATGATGAGAATATTGTTATTGTGGGGGATGTGTTTGAGGATAATGCTGTTGCACGGTTTAGGCAGGGGGAGATTGCGTTGGATTGTCGACGGGAGATTGAACGGTTTAATTCGTAAGGGGTATCCGGTTAGTCTCTTTGTATTGATGTTAAGCACCTGTCCTTTGGGATAGGTGCTTTTTTGTTGGGGTGAATGTTCATTCAGGTGTTGAGAACTTCTCGATAATAAATGAGTGCCTTCTGAATTCAGGTATAACTATTACTTTGGTGTTTAATACTTTTCTCCTGATTGCTATATTTTATACTCATTGTGTTTGGGAACTTATGGGTGCTATAAAATTATTATGTGTAGATCTGGAATAATTTCATATTCATGTGCTATTCTGCTTCTGCTTTTGGTAAGTGGGTGTACTGTCAATCTATCAAAAGAAGAGATCGCTGCTCCTGAGTTTCCTGAGTCGGCATGCTTAAAGTATGAAAAAAATATTGGTGAATATGATGATAAACCCATTGAATATGTGGTTGCCTTAAATGAAAATAACACCTTTGATGAAATTCTCTTTGTACGTGATGATGAAGTACTCAGTCCCCTCGTTTGGAGCAAGGGTGATTGGGAGCATGATAAGTGGAGTATTGTTCTTATTGATTCTGATCGAAAGATTAGTAGTAACAGTGATATAGATGATGATGATGATTTGGAATATTTGGAAAAGCAGTTAAAAATTTTGAGAGAAAATAGGGTACTACAGATTACTCGGTCATACATGAGCATGGGTGATGAGGTAATTTACTTTAAAGATTTTGATAGAGTGAGTACCTATGATGATACTGCGAACAGTAGGGTCTGCCTATTGTTGAAGGGGGCTCTATGAAGATAATGCTCGTACTCTTATTATTGTTTTTTTCAATGTGTAACGCCGATGAAGAACAGGAACGGGTAAACCATTCGTCAGTGGGGGTCTTACCAACAGCCCATTTAAATCAAGCTGATGCAATAGAACTTAAGAATGTATATTTCTTTTATACTACTCTGAGCTATACCTATTCAGACCTGTTTTCCGTAACCTTAGGGACGACACATTTTTTTATTGCAGGACTTATTTCAGATATGAGTGACACCTATGAAAGGGTGTTTCATGGAAATAGTGATTTATATACTATAGGTGCAAAAATTCCTCTTATATCTTTTGATTGGTATGATGCTCAATTATCAATTGGTGGTTTATATGCTTATAGTGAGCCAATTAATAATTTTATAATGTATGATGAAGAGTATGTTCAAGATAAACACCAATACATGATTGATGGGATTCTATCAGTACATCCTTCAAACGCTCTTTCGATTCATGGAAATGTTGCGTTTTCTTGGCCTTTTACCTATAAGGATGCAACTGAAAGAGAAGGGGGTGAATATGGTGACCGGTATAATAAATACACCAAAAAAGATGGGCAGTTATCTATAGCTCTCTCTGGCTATTGGAGTAGAAATGCGTCACTCGATTTTTATGGAACCCTAACACGAAACAATTTTATCTATGAGTATGAAGTTTTTAATAGCTCACTAGGATTACGGTGGTTGTTCTGGGATAGTTATCTGGACGTTGAACTTGTTTACTCATTGATTGCAGAAAGTTATTTCCCAATACCAATTGTTTCATTAACGACACATTTTTAAATATTATTAAAGATGTATACTTACTCTGACCATTTGGGGATAATGACCCCAATAGTGAGTGAAACCATTTTGACAGAGTTTTTGAAATCTAATAGTTTTGGGTTCATGATAAAGTACGTTGAGGAAAAGATAAAACGTCTCCACATAATACCCCCTTTGATTTGATATCCCCATCCAGTCTCAAACCGTATTTTACTATAGGGTTGGAATGCTCTGAACCAAACCCGTCCAAAGCCAACCTGAAGAAATACGGGAGTAATGGGTGATTTGAAGTTTTTGCGTAATACTCCAATGGTATGGGATATGGCAAAATCACCGGTAAAAGTTGGTTCTTCATTTTGAGGATCGTGAAGTCTTGTATACTGAATGTCTAATCCGTACAGAACTGTTGCGGTACGCTTGGTAACCAGAGACGCTGACAGAGTGTGTCCGACATCCATCTGTTCGGATCCTTCCCCTGTAGGGATGGTAATACCTGCATCCATGTCAAATACCCACAGTCGTTTTCCGTAGTTGTTTGCCCAGAGGCTAGAAAAGGTGATGATAATTACTAGAAATAGTTTGTACATAGAAATAATTGAGGGGTGTTTTGTGTAAACATAGTTTGATTTTAAGTTATTCTCAAGAGATGTTTTGGGGAGTTGAGTTCCATGAGGCTCTGGCATTTTATAGTGGCTGAACATATGAGACAACCGAAACAGATATTATTATTAGGTATCAAGCATACTTACGGACATTTTGACCTGAGACAAGAGGGGGGCGGGGATTAGCCGTTGCTGAACACGCGAATAATGTGTATATTGGTGCAAATTTTCTCTTAAATCTTTATGAATATACCACTTCTTCTCATCGCTTTTATATGCTTCTCCTCGGTACTCTACGCACAAGAAAAGAGTTCGTACTTACTGACTCATCGATCAACTCCCCGGAGCATGGCCCATGGAGATGCTGGCATAACGACACAGGGATCAGCCAATACATTTATACAAAATGCTGCTTTGAGCCTAGATGAGCTCACTACAGGTTCTCAATTGAGTGCAACGTATGCTTCGGTTGGCCACGATTATACTCAGAAGGCACTGGTATATCGTTTTCCGCTTTTTAAGAAGGAATTGGCTGTCGGTATCCTTTATCAGCACTATGAAAATATGCGCAATACAACAGGGGCATTGCTCAATTCCCTAGAAGAGTCTCAATACTCATTAAATATGGCGTTTGCATATAGTTCGTCCGTACAATTTGGAGTAACCATTCATAGTGGTGAATTGACAAGTACGTTTTCTCGTGCGGTATGGCAACCGAATGCCCAGTTAGATACAAACACCAATTCTGCTAAGCATGAGTATATTCGCTTAGATGTGGGTGCGCTCTATCGCAAAAATCTTATTCCAGACAGGGTTGAGTTAGTCACTGGAGTAGTGATTAATGACCTCTATTATAGAATGACCGTACCTTCGAGTAGTTCCATGGGTTCTATTTTTCAAACGGAAAACGGTGCTCCATCGGTTCTTAATTCATTTTTTAAAGAAATCGGTGCGGGTATATCCCTACAGGGGGACTTAGGCATGTGGCTCTCAGGGGATATCACTATCAACCTTCTAACGTATTTAGAGCTTGGGAATAATACGGATAATAAGGGGACGGGTGACTCTAGGTATACTGAAGAATCAAAAGGATCTACGATTCATTCAAGATTAGGAATAAGGGCAACGGTGTTATCTATACTTGAAGGTTCAGTAGGGCCAAATTCTTATGGTTGGGGAGTTACCCTTAATTCAGATACAATCTCTGAACTGTATAGGCGAATCACACAAAATCGATCGTTGTTGCATCCCATAACTCATTCAGAAACAACATCACAGTGGAGTGTGCTCCTCCGCTATTTTAATGCTCAAAAAGTTGTTGAAGAAGTTTATGTTGCAATGGATGAAGATGGGAGGGTTTCTAATAAAGAGTACCAGAATACTATTAAAGGGTATCAGTTAGATGTTCTTGTGGGGTATCGGTTTTAATGGCTGTTTATGGACCACACATTTTTTACGAAAATTCAAATCTGTAGCCACACTCTAATACTTGGTTCATTACTTCGATTTTGAATTTTTCTTGATAATGTTTCATAGACTCCTCTGCCCTAAATATAGGTATTTGATTTGTCTAGTAAAGCGGGGTCATTTCAGGGGGATTGTTGATGTTTTGGTGAGAAGGTACGTTACTACCACCTAATACACGGAGCAGGGATATCAATTTTCATACGCAGTGGTGCGCTACTTCTTTTAGCAAAGAAAATCCTGATTTCATTATATTCAGCGTAGCTCATTGTATAATTATTTTTTAGTTCATGAATGTTGAGAGTGATTTCGCTATATTCCCCTGATCCACCGAGATCGGCAATTAAATCTTGATTAAAAAAGACAAACATATCACCCGATGAACCAAAGGTGAGTTCAGGATAAAAATCATCTTTATTTATTGCGTATCTTAGATCTCCTACATAATACTCTGTTGGGGCATTCTCTGAAATAGCAAGAGGGTTTTCATCTATAGTACCAAAATAGGTATCCATTTTTATAGATACAGGTACCTTCTGACTTTCGTAGGGGGATTTTCTCCACCACTCTCCTATATGCATATTCTGTTGTTTGTCCTCATTAAATTCTGGTTCACCAACAAATTTATTGATTTGTTCACTTACCATCCCCGTTACTTTTCCTAAACTATCCGGTATACCAAAATCAGAATGCGAACTATCATAATAGTGTAGTGTTAGAGAATACGTCTCTGGTAATGTGTAGTCACAAAAACAACCTGCAACTTCAGTAGTATTTGAGGCTACTTTGAACATTCCTGTAGGTGCAGTAGAACCAAAGCATCCACCGCCTCCAGCACCACCGCTACCAAGACCACTATTGCCAGGCATAAACTTCGATTCGTCTATCCCGTCGCACTCTTCAAATATTTTGCAATCACGGTCAGCACAGTCAGCATAGCCATCTCCATCATCATCCAGGCCATTTTGGCACAGTTCGAGTGTATGCTCGCCACAGTCTGAAAAAATGAAGCAATCTGTGTCATCACAATCAACCAGGTTGTCAAAATCATTGTCTATTCCGTCAAGGCACTCTTCAATTGAATGTTCCCCAGAAGATGAGAGTGTACCGCTACTTGAGGAATTAATTTGAGGATCTTCTGTTGTAGTAACGCTTCCTGTAACAGTGTCTACAGTGCTACTCGATGCACTGTTTGCTTCTATTGCATCACCGTTACTTTCTGTGTCAAAATCAGAGCGTGACTCTTTGACTTTTTGAATATCTGAAGATTCGCTCTGTTGCTCTTCACCTTCGAAAGAGTAATGAGCATGTGAATCTCTATCTTCCGATGATGATTCTGATGAAGATTCCTTTACAACGGAACCATGAGAATGTGTTTCTGTTACTTCATTAGATGATGTGCCCGTGGCGAAGCAGCCAAACAATACAACAGACACTAATAATAGATATGGTAATATTTTCATAAGCCCTCTTTGTTGTAAGCATAAATGTAAATCCTCGCCCTTGTTTCATCAAGTACTTACAATGTGTAGTAGACCCGGAGAGCTATCTCAAATAATATCATTGTTTGGGTAACATACTCTCAATTCTATTCGTCTAACTTGCAGAGAACACATTAAACCAGCAGAAATACCTATGAAAACCGCCTATACTAATACCGAAGAGCCTATGTTAAGCCCATTAAGTACCTATGAAATGAGTCATTTTGAATCGTATAATAAAAGATGTCCGGATACATGTTGCGTCGTTGAGGAACCGGAGAGGGTGAAGTATAGTAGGAGTTTTGACGAGTTTATGGTGGACTGCCTAGTCCGGGTAATAATGATCGCTCGAGTCGAGGCAAGGCGATTGATGAATCCGGTTTAAAAGAGGATGTCAGGTTGTTTGTGTAAATGATCATACTTATAGTACTAAGGTCTCTCTCCCGATTTTGGGGCGGTAAGGGCTTGTAAGTGCTACCCCAATCTCCGTCTCCGTTATAAACCAATCACCCATACATAGAGATAATCACTGAATTCAGGTATTGTAAGGTGATTACATATTACTACGTTATCATGTGTTGATCTGATTTTACTATACCATCCGCATAACAAGTGAGCGTAATGAATATTAACCAGTCCTTTTTGGGAGGCCTCTATGATGCTTGATGCCTTTAAAACCGTATTCGGAAATCTTCTATCTACAATGTGGTGGCTCCCCGTAGCACTGGTCTTCTTTTGGCTGTTAAAGCAGCCTTTTGTTAAGGGTATGATCGGTGAGTTTGTGGTGAACCTAATACTTTCACGGTCATTGAATAAGGCGGAATACCGGCTGATGAAGAATGTGACCTTACCAACTACCGATAAGGATGGTAAGAGTGCTACTACCCAGATAGATCATATTGTTGTTTCTCAGTACGGCGTATTTGTTATTGAGACAAAGAACTACCGAGGGTGGATCTTTGGCACCGAAAAGCAGAAGACGTGGACCCAAAAAATCTATCGTAAGAATTTCAAATTTCAGAACCCCCTTCATCAGAACTATAAGCATACTCAGACCTTAGCGGCTCTTCTTGAGCTCTCTCCTGAAGTCATTCATTCGGTGATTGTCTTTGTAGGGAGTGCTACTTTTAAAACCGATATGCCGGTCTCTGTTGGTCATGCGAGTGACATGGTGCGCTATATTAAATCTCATACGGGTAAGGTGTTTAATAATACTCAGCTTTCGAGTGTTATAACAGCCATTGAGTCTGGGCGATTAAAGCCGTCTCTTAAAACCCATAGGGATCATGTTGCTCATGTGAAGGAGATTGTAGCCGCCAAGGATAAGGGTACTGCTTCAGTGGGAAATAGCTAGATTATTTATTAGAAATCAACCATCTTTATAATAAGAGTTATGTGGCCAGTGGTAGGAATAAAAACAAGTACACCATATGAATAAATATCTCACACTATGTTTTATTGGAATATTTGCATTCAGCTTTGTGTTCCTAACCGTTTAAATAGTCGGACCAATGGCCCGACTATAATCATGATGTTCTGCAATTAAGTATTAGTCTATTTCAACAATATCCCATAATTGATTTTCTGCACCAATAAAGTCCCATTGGTGGATATTACCCCAGTTCCAAGTAGCCCATTCTGCAACGTCGAGTGCTTTTTGGCTCATAACATTTTCTATTTTGTATGAGTCTCCATAATATGAGATTGTCCACTGTTGATTGGCACTATTAATAAAATCCCATTGGTGTATATTGCCACCGTTTTCTAAAGAGAAGTCTGCAACATCAAGTGCCTTGCCGCTCTGTACATTAATGATAGAAAAACCATCATTTGCTTCTGAAATAGTCCACAATTGATTCAGACCATTATAACAATCCCATTGGTGGATGTTTACTCCGTTCCATGTTGCATTTTCTGCGATATCAATACATTTGTTACTTAGTTTATTTACCAGTGCATAGCGAGCAGTTGGGTCGAATTCCGGTTCTAAATCAATTTCTTCATTAAGAACAAACTTTTTCACTACAATCATAGCATCCTTCGTTGTGTACGCTATGATAGGATTATTGAATGTGTTGATAGCGAGTGAAGCCGCATAATAGTATTTGTTATCGGAGAATTGACTCTCTTCCCATGTGGTTCCATTAATCCATGAAAAATCACCACCTGTAGAGTATTTCATTGAAGCCAAGTTACTGGAAGGAAAAGATTGTAACGTCCAGTAGATTACTGAACCGTCTTTAGAAACCTGTGCAGGCCAGTCTCTGGTACCACGTCCACGTGTTTGGCTCCATCCGGCACCAGTTGAAACCCATTCACCTAATTGTGAGTCATATTTATACAGATTTTGTGAAGTGGTTAAATAAGAGGTACCCGTTGTAGCATAGAGCGTTCCGTCTGTGGTAAAGAAAAGGTCTTCAAGTCCTCGAAGATATCCGTGAGCGCGGTCCATACTCGTATAAAAAGTCCATGTGGTGCCCTCAAGTTTTTTCACAAGTGCGAGTGCGGTATGACTTGGGGTGTCTCCTGATCTTCGAAGATACGTCACATACGGAGTGTTTGTGTTATCAAATGCAATATTTACGTAATAGTTGCTTATGAAGCCTGTGGGATGCATGTTAATAATAGTATTACCCGCTGGCTGCCACCAATTGTCTGCAAAGCGTTTTACTTCCAGAGATTGACCATCTTCAGTGAGGAATGCAGTATATGGCACACCATTGTTATCTGTTGTAATGGTATTACGGGTATCATTTTCCCATGTTCGTGTCCAAACAATATCCCAATCAGTGCCATTAAAGCGTGCGATTGTATTGCCATCATTAACAATTGGAGTATTGTTGCCAATAATACTGAAGGTAACCTCTCCAGACAAATCGATATTTTCAAGAGCAGTTGAGTTTTCTGCCTGCCATGTGTTGTTCACTAATCGAAACATGGTTGGAACAGCAGAACCTACTGGGCCAATGTCTGCAAGTAAATACAAATCGCCCGCTGGTGCTGATGCTACTGAAACAGCTCCTTGAGCAGAAAGAGTGTTGAGTGTTGTTTGATCTATGGATTCCCAGTTTGATTGTGCTGAGAGTGTGGTTGTCGCTATTAAAAAACTACCAAGCACAAAGCTTTTTAGTTTTAGGGTGTGTGTAAAAATTTTCATCTGTGTGTCCCTTTGATGATTTTTGTTTTGCGAGCGTTTTGCTCGCAAAACAAAAATACTAGGACGGTGTACAGTATTGATACTTATGTATTTTATTCAATGAAAAAGCGTACTAATAGCGTTCTTAAAATGTTCCGATGTTTTGAGGACCTGCTAGAAACGTTTAAATGAGTAACTACCGAAACATAGAGAGTACACGGTTCATAATCTGTCTTACCCAACTTCAATAATGTAGGTACCGTCCATACGCACTGAGAAGTTGATCGTTCCTCCGTTGCCATTGCGCTGAATGTTTTCGAGAAGTCTTCCATGATAGGTATAGAGTCGAAAGTGATCGGTCCCTGTGGGTACCGTTACGCTGTAGTCGCCACGGGCGAGGTTGTGCTTGCTGTATTCGTAAGAGCTCATAGTATAAAAATATAGAAAAATGATTTATTATCAGGATGCTCGTATTGCATCAGATAGTATTTTTACCGAGTATATCCGGTGTACTTCAATTGGGGAGTATTGAATGCTCATTCAGGTGAAAGCTATTGAATAGAAATAGTCAGCTTCTTACCAAGTGCACGAGCGAACTTCTCAAGGGTAGAGAGTTTAATATCTTCGGCGTGGTTTTCTATGCGAGATATAGCCGACTTCTTTGTGTGTAATACTGTGGCGAGCTCTTCTTGAGTAATGCCTGAGTTTTCTCGTTCCATTTTGAGCATAGCGCCCACTTTAAAGGCATCGTATCCCTCTTCGAAGTTTATAGAGAAGTCAGGGTCTTTCTGCTTTCGTTTGTTTATGTATTTTTTAATATCATTTGGGTATTTGTAGTTATAGTTTCATTACGGACAAATATTGGATGGGTGCTTTTTTGTTGGGGTAGCGCATG
Organism: Fibrobacterales bacterium; assembly: GCA_051532035.1. Lineage (GTDB taxonomy): Bacteria > Fibrobacterota > Fibrobacteria > Fibrobacterales > JAOPTW01 > JAOPTW01. Next base: position 21,189 of record JAOPTW010000007.1, read on the forward strand.
ATCCGGTTTATAATTATCGCTCAAAATAACGCCATGAATCAATTTGATTTGAATTCCTATTGAAAAGAGAATATACCATCTATATGTCGCCCCAAGTCACGTAACAACTATTGATTCACCTTTATTCGCGTGATTGTGTTTGCCGGTATACCAACAGCAGATAATGATGTTGGTTCATTAGCCTTTTGGGAACCCTCAGAACATTTACATTAATTTTGAGGGATAGGCAGGTGCTAACGAACCCAATAGAATACCCCCGTATCACTAGTGCCACTGTGCTCAATCCCATAGATCAAAAGGCCTGTTGAGATGTGTGTCGGTAGAGAATTGTTCCCAGTATGAACCGTTTGGCTCAGGAGAAGTTGACCCATCACATCCCAAATTTTAATGTGGGCTACTCCATTCAATTCAGATCCAATAATAAGCCCTTGTGCAGAGTGAGAAATTGAGAAGGGCGATACATGTGTAACCAAAGCGGTCATTGCTTCACTACTTTCAGAAGTTGCGTCTATTGAACTTTCTGCATGTGCTGCGTCTGATGATACTTCGATAAACGACGAGCTTTCAAGGGCTTCTGAAGCGACGAACTCACTTGAAGAGTAGAGTGGTGTTTCAGAGGAAAGAGTCTCAGAAGAACTGCTCATACCATACGTATCATTAGTCTCTA